>NZ_CAURTC010000043.1:0-30493 GCF_963527835.1 uncultured Clostridium sp.
CCATTACGGACTTTCACCGATTAGTACGTGCCCATGCTGGGCACACAATAAAAGATGTTTCAATTTAAATTGAAACATCTTTTTTTATATACAAAAAGGTATAAAATTCTTACATATTAAATAAATCTAAGTTTAAAAAATATTATTTAGTATTATTTTCCCATGCAATTATTACAAAGTCTTTTCATGTTTCATCTTTCACTAATTTTTCAGCTTTCTTTATAGTCTCAAATTCTTTTTGATTTATATCTGCAACTTTATAATTCATAGATATCATCCTCCTAGTTATTCTTGTATAATTAGTTTTATAAATAAACAAGTAGTATATACTAGTAATTTTTGCTTTGATAAAAAATATAGTTTTGACACATTATTACCACATAAATTTGTTATAATAAAAATTAATTATTTAGTGTATAAATACGCTAGGGATTTAAGAGAGTGAGAATATAAAATGAAAAATACTATTTTAAAAAATCTAGTAATATTAGCATCCATATTTATAAGTACATTATGGCTTATAGGATGCAATAGTTTAAGTTCAGTAAATGAAGTTAATCAAAAAGAACTAGAAGATGTTCCATTTGAAATAAGGGTATTAAATACAGGAAAGTCAGATTGTATTTTAATTAAAATTAATGATAAATCCATCATGATTGATACTGGATTAAATAAAAATGGTGAGCAGATTTGTGAGTTATTAAAGGAAAAACAAATAGATACACTAGAGTATCTTATAATAACTCATTTAGACAAAGATCATATAGGCGGTGCTGATACTGTTTTAAATGCTGCAAAAGTTAATAACTTAATACAACCTGATTATGTTAAAGAAAGTAAACAATATGACCAATATGTAAATGCAATAAATAAAAATAACATAGATCCAGCAATGCCTCATGAGGATATTCACGTACAAATAGGGGATGCTAAAATAAAAATATCTCCTGCTTTAAAATATCAATACGAAAAGTCAAATGATTATTCTATTATAGTTGGTATTGAGTATGGCAAATATAATTTTTTATTTGCAGGTGATTCTGAAGAAGAACGTCTAATAGAATTTTTAAACAATGACAATAAAAGTTATACATTCTTAAAATTACCTCATCATGGCAGATATAATAGTGTAAGTGAGAAATTCTTAAAATCGATTTCTCCAAGGTATAGTGTAATTACATGTTCAGAAGAAGAAATGCCAGACAACGAAATTATATCTGTATTATCATTAGTAAAGTCAAAAACATTTCTTACGAAAGATGGAGATGTTACAATAAAAACAGATGGAGAATCTATCAGTATAGACCAAAATAATATATAAAAGGGGAGATTTTAATGAATTGGATTAAAGAAATAGAGAATTATAAACCATATAATGAACAGGAAATTGCAGATAAAAAATTTATATTAGACTGCATAAATCAATATGACAATTTGCTTACTAGGGAAAATCCATTAGTTCATATGACTAGCTCTGGATACATAGTAAATAAAAATAGAGATAAGGTATTAATGATACATCATAACATATATAATACATGGGCATGGACTGGTGGCCATACTGATGGTGATAGTGACTTTCTGCATGTTGCAATAAAAGAAGCCCAAGAGGAAACTGGGGTTAAACATTTCAACGTTGTTACTAATGAAATGTTATCATTAGATGTATTACCGGTTAAAGGACATTTTAAAAAAGGAAACTATATCTCTGCACATTTACATTTGTCAGTAGCTTATGTTTTAGAGTGTAATGAAAATGAAGAACTTATAATAAAAGAAGATGAAAATAGTGGAGTTAAATGGATTCCTATAAATGAGATTGATTTATATTCAAATGAACCTGACATGATTGAACTTTATAATAAATTTAATGAAAAAATAAAAAAACTTTATTAAAGAAAAGTGTACTATATATTAAAAATATGATGTATAGTACACTTTATATTATTCTTATTTTTCACATAATTTCTTTTTAAAAGTAGCGCCTTCTTTTATGGCCCAAGCCTGATGTGATAAAAACATTTTATCATATGCATCATCAATAGTAAGCCAAACTAACTCATGATCTTTTTCCGTTGGATTTCCAACTTTTTTTAAAGAATCTGCTAAATAAAAATTGCCAATACTATGAATATAGCCATTAAATCTACGTCTCCAATGATAAGAAGAACCTATACATACAAATTCTTTTATGTTTATTGTACAACCTAATTCTTCCATACATTCTCTATTCAAACATTCTTCATGACTTTCTCCTTTTTCTACACCACCACCAGGTAAGAAATATCCACCAGGCAACTTTATAACGGCTATTTTATTATCTTTAAAAATTAATGCATAACACCCAATTCTTTGTGTATATTCTTTATCTTTAAGTTTTTCTCCAAATATCATTTGCTTCATATTTATAAACCTCGTCTTCATTAACCTCTTTGTATTTAATTTATCCAAATATTAAAAATATAAACTAATATATGATTTATATTTTTAATTAATTTATTATTAAATAATTATATGAATTATATACTTGAAAGTAAATAATAATATTAAATTTATCTACTTTTTCTAAATTTAAATAATAAAAATAAATAAAGTTAAAATTATTTCTTAACTAAAAGTAAAAATTAGAATACTAATATTATATGATTAAAATATTTTTACTATAAGGAGAAAATATAAAATGTTTGATAAAATAGAACTACAATATGGGTATAATGCTTTAGAACCGTATATAGATTGTGAAACAGTAAATATACATTATAATAAGCATCTTCAAACGTATGTAAATAACTTAAATAAGTTATTAGAAGGATATGAAGAACTTATAGATGGAAAAACATTAGAGCAAATATTAGCTAATGTAGAAGATTTTCCAAAAGAAATTAGACAAGATTTAATAAATCAAGGTGGAGGAGTTGCAAATCATAATTTGTATTTTTATATATTATCTCCAAATCCTAAAGAAAAACCTGAAGGAATTTTACTATATGAAATTAATAATAAATTTGGAGATATAGAGAATTTAAAAATTCAATTAACTAATCTTGCTATTAGCCAGTTTGGATCGGGCTATGGATTTTTAGTAAAAGATAGTAGAGGAAATTTATCAATTGTAAAAACCTTAAATCAAAATAGTCCGATTAGTAATGGCTTGACTCCAATCTTATGCATAGATGTTTGGGAACATGCTTATTATTTAAAATATAAAAATTTAAGAGCAGAGTATGTTAAAAATATTTGGAACGTAATTGATTGGAGCAAAGTTCAAGGATTATACGAAAATTACGTTATATAAAAAAATAGGCTATGTTTTATAACATAGCCTATTTTTTTATATTTAATAATGAACTCTAATTAACCAAAATTTCATTTTTTTATCACTCCAACCTAAATCCCAAGGTACATTATTCCTATCAGTATTGTGACAAGTAACTAAACTATAACCTTTAGAGTCGGCACCAGTTACAACAGAGATATGAGTTATATCACCTTTTTTTTCATAAGCTATAAAGTCTCCAGGTAATAACTTATAAGAGGCTTTGTAAACTCTTTCATAATTACCAGTGGCTATTACAGATGCTCTACCACTATTTAACATATAATGAGTAAATTTATCAGCATTTACCCAAGGACCTGTAGCACTTCCTTTATCATAATTCCAAACTGAATTTTTCTTAAACTTACCGCCTTCATGAAGCATTTGAGAAGCAAAATTTGCACAATCTCCACCTTCACAATTAAAGTTTTTATATTTCTTATTATATTTAAATTTATATTCATCAAGAGAAGATACACCACAATATTTTTCAGCATATTCTAAAGCATGTTTTCTTCGTTCATCTAATGATGAAAAATCTCTTGAAGCCTGATTTTTAATATGTTTTTTAATATCATCTACTTTAATGTTTTCTAAACTTAAGGAATCAGCAAAGGGATCGCTGTACCATTCTTTTGTTATTATCCATTCATCATCACATTTAGTGAGTTTCATTGAATGCGAAGTTCCAATTCTAGAACTATTAATTATATTAGGTTGATCTAAATATTCATACTTATATTCAGTATCACACAAAACATAAAAAGAAGCTGTTTTATCATTAACTGTGCATCTAGTAATTTTTATTTTTGGTATTATATCTAAAAATTTAACTCCTTGTTTTTCTGCCCAGTTATTTATATATTTAACTTTTTTCTCTTCATATTCATAGGCCCATTGACCAATCTTTGTATTGTTACAATATAGACTTCTTAAACAATCTAAATCTTTAGTTAGTACAGCTTTACTTTTTATTAAGAAAATATTTTCTACATGTTTCTTTAATTCCTCTTCAGTATCACTACTAGCAGAAACATTTTTAAATGAAAATATATTAAATAATGTTGAAATTATAGTAAATAAGATAATTCCTTTTTTTAGAGATAATTTAGCAAATTTAAATATGTACATGTATTACTACCTCTTTCTAAATAGTATTTTTAGGTTAATGCTTTTTCAATAATATCAATATAATTTTTTGCAGTTTCATCTTCTAAAGGAACTCCATTAAACCAATTTTCATCATTGTTCCAATCAGTAAAATACTTAGCTTTTAAAATAATTTCAGGTCTATATTCAAAATGCAATATATCGAAATGACCCCATTTTCCACCCCAAACAAAGTTATTGTTTTCAAATGTCTCTACTAACTCTTTAGGATATTCAGAAAGTCTTTTTTGTGCGTCTTTTTCATTACTCCATTTCCAATAATCCCTTTTATCACTTTTTAAGTCAATTGCTATTCCATAAGAATGAGGACTTAATCTCCCAGTACCAGAAATTACTCTGTAATTATAAGTTCCACTAGCAGGATAAAGTATACTAGCAATATCACTTCTAGCTTTACATAAAGGAACAAGTGTTTTTAAAGTATTATCTAAAGAGGTATTAGCATTGTTTTTTTTATTGAATTGATAGTTAGGGTAACCATATTTTAAGTTAACCATATTTTTCTCTATAGCATTTCTTGAATTGCCATAGACAGCATTTAATAAATCATAATTTCGAGCTCTTCCAGGATCAAAACTTTTATCCATTATAATATCTTTTTTATCAAGAGGATAAAATTGTTCTAGCATATCTTGAAGGTCTGGATTTACTAATTTTTCTTCATGATTTTTTTGAATCTTATCATCATATAAGATTTTTTTCCCAGATTTCATAACAATATAAACTTTATCATTGCTTTTTTCAATATCTACAATATCATCAGGATATGATAACATTAAAACCAATAAATCTTGTTTCATTTGTACTTCATAATCCCTAATTTCTTCAGCCTTTGATATTATAGGTATATTAAAAAGCATAATAAAGCATATAAAAAAAATGCTCAATCTTCTCATATTTTTCACCACCATTTAAAACTAATATGAATGTAGTTTATCCAAAGAAGAGTTTGTTTATGTGTTAAAGAAATTCTACTTAGCTTAATATTTAAAGTAAAAAATATAATATTTGATATAAAAATATCATAAGTATATGATTAATATGTATGTATATTAGTATATGATAGTAGCAAGATTTTAGGATTCATGAATTGTACAATTGAAAATAAGATTAGTATGTTTGATATTGGATTGCGTAAAAAAATAGAGACCAAGGTTATGGAAAAAAATTATTAGAAACTGCTATAGATTTTTTAAATAGAAAATCAGTAGATAGTATAGAATTATATGTTGTAGAAAAAAATGAATTGGCTTATGAAATGTATAAAAAACGTAGATTTAAAGAAAAGTCAATTTTGAGCTATTGGATAAATATAAAAAGGTGATTAATAAAGCATAATACAGGTTAATTAAAATAAAATTATTAATTAATTTGAAGGAATGAAAAATAGTGTTATAATGAAGTATCATAGTTATAAAACAAAGCTATGTTTTAAATGAAAATTTATATTTTAAAACACAGCAAATAAAAAAAGAAAAGTGAGAAGATTAAATGAAATTTGAGAAACTAGAAAAAACAATAAATAAACTAGATGCTGATATTGAGGCATTAAGAAGAGTTAAACATTATCTGTCAAACATAGATGAAATTAATGAAATTTCTGACCTTTTAAATAAGGAAAGGCAAGTATATTCAGATGAGTTATATTTAGAAGATCCAATAGCTTATAACAAATGTTGTGAAAAAATAAGAGACTTATTAAATCAAAAACTTGAAAAAAATGGACAAATAGAATTGCTAGAGTTTATAAAAGAAGCTCATGGAAGAAAATCACCTAATGTTAGCAAAAAGAGTCATGGTCTTAATGCTTGGCTTAAATTTCTTGATATTGAATGTGAATGGAATGAAAATGTAGAAACAGATTGGTCTACATTAATTATAACTGGTTTTGGAGCACATTAAAATATAATGATTAATATAAAACGCTTAGCACTATATAGGTGTTAAGCGTTTTTTGATTTAATAAATCTTTTAGGAAGAAATTTTAAAAATGTGTTACAATTGTAGGTGGATTATTATTTTTATTCTTTAGATAATTATAAAACGTGAATTTATATATATATTAATTTATAATTTAAAGATAGAGTACGCAAAGAATAAAAAATAGATTATATTAGCTAATAATACATGAAGGAGTTTTAATTTTAATGAATATAATTACTTTAGAAAATATACATAAAAGTTATAGTGAAAAAACATTATTAAACAATATATCATTAGGAATTAATGATGGTGATAAAATTGGACTTATAGGCATTAATGGTGCTGGAAAATCAACATTTTTAAAAGTTGTAGGTGGAAGAGATGAATTCTTTGATGGCTCTATAACAAAAGGAAAAAATGTTAGAACAGAATATCTTTCTCAAAATCCAGATTTTAAGAGTGGAGCCACAGTTTTAGAACAAATATTTAGGGGCGACACTAAAGAAATGAAACTTCTTATGGAATATGAAGATATATTAGAAAAGATAAATACTTGCAATGGCGAGAACTTTGATGCATTAAATGATAAAATTATAAAACTTCAAGGAGAAATTGATTCTCTTAATTTATGGGATTTAGAAAGTGAAGCTAAAAGCATTTTAAATAAACTTGGAATATATAATTATAATGAAGTAATGGATAATTTATCTGGTGGACAAAAAAAAAGAGTTGCCCTTGCATCAGCACTTATAACTCCGTGTGAATTACTTATATTAGATGAGCCTACAAATCATCTTGATGCTGAATCAATAGAATGGCTTGAAGAATTTTTAAACACAAGAAAAGGTGCACTTTTAATGATCACTCATGATAGATATTTTCTTGATAGAGTTACTAATAGAATAATTGAATTGGATAGAGGAAACCTTTATACATACCCTGGGAATTATACTGCATTTCTAGAAAAGAAAGTTGAAAGACTTGAAACAGAACAAGTTAAAGAAGAGAAAAAAGATGCATTAATTAGAAATGAATTAAAATGGGTAAGAAGAGGTGCTAAAGCTAGAACAACCAAGCAAAAAGCAAGATTACAAAGATTTGATGAATTAGTAAATACAAAATCTATTGAAATAAAAGACAATGTTGATATATCTTTTGTAGGAAGTAGATTAGGTAAAAAAATAGTTGAGTTATATAATATAAATAAATCTTTTGATAAGAAACAAATTATAAAAGATTTTAATTATATATTCTTAAGAGATGACAGAATTGGAATAGTTGGAGAAAATGGAGCCGGAAAAACAACTTTAGTTAACTTAATTAGAGGTCTAATACCATTAGACAGTGGAATAATTGAAATAGGTGACACTGTAAAGGTAGGGTGTTTTGCACAAGACAATACTCACATTGATCATAATTTAAGAGTTATAGATTATGTAAAAGAAGGTGGAGAGTACATTCCAACTGAAGATGGAACTAAAATAACAGCCTCTTCTATGTGTGAAAGATTTTTATTTGATAGTACAATGCAATATACACCAATTGAAAAATTATCCGGTGGAGAAAGAAGAAGACTACATCTTTTAAGAGTATTAATGGAATCTCCTAATTTCTTGATATTAGATGAGCCTACAAATGATTTGGATATTGAAACTTTAAAAATTCTAGAATCATTTTTAGATGAATTTATGGGTATTGTAATTGTTGTATCACATGATAGATACTTTTTAGATAGAATCTGTAATAAAATATTCTCTTATGAAGGCGATGGCGTAATTAAAGAATATAATGGTAATTATAGTGATTTCTTAATAGCAAAAGAAATTGAAAAAAGTGATAAATCTTTGGAAAGTGAAAAGTCTACTAATAAAGTGAAAAAAGAAAGGGTTAAAAATAAAGAAGATAAACCTAAGTTTACTTTTAAAGAGCAAAAAGAATTTAAAAATATAGATGAAGATATATCTACTTTAGAAAGTAAAATAGAACATATTGATAAAGATTTAGAGAAAAATGCTACTAATTATGGAAAGCTTAATGAATTGATGAAGGAAAAAGAATCTCTTGAGCAAGAATTAGAGCAGAAGTATGGAAGATGGGAATATTTAAATGAAATTGCAGCTTCTATAGAAGAATATAATTTAAAGAAAAAACAATAATGGAGGATTTATAGTGGAACTACAAGTTTACTTAAAAGGAAAGAAAGAACCTCTAATATTTAAAGGTGATAGAATAGATGTTTTAGATATGGAGCTTCAAGGAAAAAAGTATAAGCAAGTAAGATATTTTAGAAAAGGATTTTCTAAATCTGAGTATATAGAATCTTCTTTAATAACAAGAATTAGAGAAATAAATAAGTAATTTATAAATATGGTGATAATTTATGATAAAACAAGTGTTAATGGAAGGATTCAATAATAGTATAAGCGGACGAAATAGAGTTAAAGCTGAGGTAATACTTAAAAATGATTTAGTAAAAGATATAAAAGTTAATGTAGATAATCATATGATAGATATTATCTCTTCTGTAATATCAGAAAGTCTTTTTAATGAATATTCCTGTAAAATAGAGATTGATAGTAAAACAAAAGAAGTGATAGGGACATATTGTAGTTGTACAGACTTTGAGAAAAAAGAATTTTCGAAGGATAATTACTGTTGTAAGCATTTAATTGCATCATTCTATTATTTTTTAAATACCTTAGACAATGATGATGAATTAAAAGAAAAATTATTATTTTTAGAGAATACTGAAGAAAATAGTTCTAATGTTTTTTCTAAAGTACCAAAATCTCAAGATTTATTAAGTTCTTTACTAGAAAATAATAAAGAAAAAGTTAAATTTGAAGTAACTTTAAACAGAAATACATGGTCTTCAAAACTTCAAGCTGAATTTAAAATAGGTCTTCAAAATTGCAATAATAAAATTTATGTATTAAAAGATATAAATCAGTTTTTAACATGTATGTATAATAATATACCTATTAAATATGGAAAAGATTTTATTTTTAATATAAGAAAACAAAATTTATCATTTAATGATAGAAGACTTGTTAAGTTTATTTATAGATTAAGTGAAAAAGAAAATTTAAAAAGCTCATTTAGAAGAAGCCAAGATAAGATTATAAATGGGAAAACTTTAACTATTCCAGATATCTTAGTAAAAAGTTTCTTAGATATAATAAAAAACCATAGGGTATATTTAGGTGATGGATTTTTCTGTAGAATAATTGATTCAGAAATACTTTATGAGGATATACCAATTCCTTTTTCTTTGTGTGAACGTGGAAATAATATAATATTAGAGGTACCAAACGGTATGCCAGAATCACTTACACAAGATGAAGATGTATTTCTTTATGGAACTTCAATATATATTCCATCTACAGAACAAAGTGAGAGATTAATTCCTTATCTTAAAGTATTTAATAGTACACAAAGCATAGAATTTAAACAAGATGATGAAAAAAGAGTATTAACAGAGCTTATACCATCAATACAAAATGTAAGCAGTGGATTAAGTTTATCTAATAAAATTAAAAATAAGGTAGTAATAGCACCTGTTGTTTTCAAATTCTACTTTGATAAAGATATGGAAAATGTATATTTAACATTAAAGGTTTCGTATGGTGGATATGAGTTTAATTATTTTGAAGAGTTTAAAGATAAAGTTATATATAGGGATTCTGAAAAAGAAAAAGAAGTGCATAAACTAATAAGAAGATTCGGATTTGAAGAAGTAAATAACAAGTTTCTATTTTTAAAAGATGATGATTATATATTTAAATTTTTTAGATATGATATAGAAAGACTTCAAGATTATGGTGAAGTTTTTTATTCAGAGAATTTCAAAGGAATAAGAAATATATCAAAATCTGATTTTAAAGGCGATGTTAGAAAAGGAAAATTTGATTATTTTGAATTTGAATTTATATTATCAGATCTATCTAAAGAAGAAACCACTAATATATTAAGAAGCTTTAGAAGTAATTTAAAGTACTATAAATTAGAGAATGGGGAATTTTTAGATTTAGAAGATAAAGACTTAAAAGAAATATTAACTCTTTTAGATAACTTACTTTTAGAAGAAAACCTAAATAATAATACCATTACTTTATATAAAAATAAAGGTATTTACTTAGAGCAATATTTAGATGATAAAGATTTTAGATTTATAAAAGGTAGAGAAGAAATTAGTGATATAAGAGACAAACTTAAAAATATTAAAAATAAATTTTTTCAACCTCCATATGGTATTCAAGCAGAACTTAGAGAATATCAAAGGGAAGGGTATAACTGGTTTAAAACATTAGACTATTTGGGGTTTGGTGGAATATTAGGTGATGAAATGGGCCTTGGAAAAACACTTCAAACTATAGTGTTTTTATTATCAAAAGAAAATTCACATTCGCTTATAGTCGCGCCAACATCTCTTATATATAATTGGTTTAATGAATTAAAAAAATTTGCTCCATCTATGAAAGTATGTATAGTAAATTCTAATAAAGAGGAACGTGAAGAGCTTATTAATTCATATAATAACTATGATGTTATTATAACAACATATAATCTTTTAAGAAGAGATTTAGATTTATATAATATGGTATTTGATTACTGTATTTTAGATGAAGCTCAAAATATAAAAAATCCTTCATCTTTAAATGCAAAAGCTGTTAAAAGTATTAAATCAAAATCAAGGTTTGCACTTACTGGTACACCTATAGAGAATTCATTAATGGAGCTTTGGTCTATTTTTGATTTTATAATGCCTGGTTATCTTTTTGATGAAAAAAGATTTACAAGTAGATATTACAGAAGGCTTGAAGAAGAAAAAGAGATATTAGAAGAATTAAATAGACTTGTAAAGCCCTTTATACTGAGAAGATATAAGAAAAATGTTATTAAGGAATTGCCAGATAAAATTGAAAAAAGATTAGTTATTCCTTTAAGTGATGAACAAAAATTAGTATATAAAACTTATTCTGAATATGTTAAAGATTTAATACAAAAGAAAGTTGAAGATGATGAATTTAAGAATAGTAAAATAGAGATTTTATCATATATAACAAAGCTAAGACAGATTTGTTTAGATCCATCAGTGATCATGGAAAATTATTTAGGTACAAGTGGGAAAATAGATGCGCTTTTAGAGATATTAGATCATAGCATAAGCTCAGGACATAAAATATTAGTGTTTTCTCAGTTTACATCAGTGCTTAAAAATATAGGTAATTTACTTAAAGAAAACAACATACTATTTTCTTATTTAGATGGTTCAGTATCATCTATTAATAGAATGAAGATGGTTGATGAGTTTAATAATGGAGAAAACAATGTATTCTTGGTATCTTTAAAAGCTGGAGGAACTGGTCTTAATTTAACTAGTGCAGACATAGTAATACATTTCGATCCATGGTGGAATCCAGCAGTAGAAGATCAAGCAACTGACAGAGCACATAGAATAGGTCAGGAAAATACTGTTGAAGTAATTAAACTTATAGCACAAGGCACCATAGAAGAGAAGATAGTAGAACTTCAAGATAGTAAACGAAAGCTTATAGATACAATATTAGGTGATGATTTAAACATAGGTTCATTTATAAATACTTTAAATGAAGAACAAATTATTAACTTATTCAATTAATAGCTATAAAGTTATGTTTTAAATGTAAGTTCAGCTACCTAGTCCAGTTTTATTTATGCATATATAAACTTTTTGCAAAACATATCTTTAAACTTAAATAGAATAATGGAATACCTTTTACAACTCCATCATATAGAAGGAGTTTGCATGGTTGAAGAAATGATATAGGTATCAGTAAAAAGCAAGAGGAAAAATAATCTAAATATTTTATTTGAATTAAAATTTAGTAGTAAGAAACAATATAGTAAAGAGTAGCATATTCTATTAATTTAGTTATTGCTACTCTTTAATAATATTATTTATTTTGTTACTATAATAATATAGAATCTATTTTGAAATTTCATTAGATAAAAATAAATAATTAGTATAAAAAAGCTAGAATAGATTTATGCTTAGTTATTATTGGGGAAGTAGATTGACTTAGGAGGAAACTATAAATGAAAAAAACATTAAATATTGCTCATAGAGGTTTTAGTGGAGTATATCCAGAAAATACAATGCTAGCTTTTGAAAAAGCTATAGAAGTTGGCTGTGATGGAATTGAAACTGATGTTCAATTAACTAAGGATGGATATGCAGTAATATGCCATGATGAAGAACTTGATAGAACTACAACAGGTACAGGATTAATTAAAGATTATACATTAGAAGAATTAATGAATTTTGATGCTGGAATAAAATTTGATGAAGAATTTAAAGGATTAAAAATTCCAACATTAGAAGAATTCTTAAAGTATGTTAGTGATAAGAATATTATTATAAATATAGAAATTAAAAACAGCATAATTGATTATGAAAATATAGAAAAAATAACTTATAATTTAATCAAAAAATATAAGCTAGAAGATAGGGTTATAGTATCTACATTCAATCATTACTCTGTAAGAAGATGTATAAGACTAGATAGAAACATAAAAACAGGAGTATTATACTATGATTGTATATTTGAACCTCATAATTATGTACAAATGATTGGTGGAAATGCTCTTCATCCAGAATATCATAGCGTAAATAAAGAAATTGTTGAAAAAGCACAGGATAATAATTTAGAGATAAATGTTTATACAGTTAATGATAAAAATGATATGAAAAATATGATTGCATTAGGAGTAGATGCTATCATAACTAATTATCCAAATAAATTAAAAGAATTTTTTAATTTATGATTTAAAAGAAGAAAAAAATCAAATACTATGAATTGAATTAAAAGTTTATACATAATAGACAAGGTGTAAAATCTTAGCATTATAATGTTATAATTATAGTAAATTTATAAAGGTAGGTGATTGTAACGTCAACTAATGCAAAATTAGATTGATTAACAGCTTATGAATGATTTTATTATATACTTAAGAGAAATTAATACAGTATCAATAATTGTAAGGCTTGCTTTAGCAACTATTTGTGCAGGAATTATTGGTGCAGAAAGAGGAAGGAAAAATAGACCCGCAGGATTTAGAACACATATTTTAGTATGTATTGGTGCTACACTTATTATGATAACAAGTCAATATATGAAAGATGTTCTTCATAGTACTGGAGATATAACTAGACTTGGTGCACAAGTAATAAGTGGGATAGGTTTTTTAGGTGCAGGAACAATAATAGTAGTTGGGAAAAATCAAGTTACAGGTCTTACAACAGCAGCAGGTCTTTGGGCGTGTGCATGTATGGGGTTAGCTATTGGAATAGGTTTTTATGAAGGTGCTATTATAGCGTGTATATTTATGCTTGCTGTAGTTACAGGACTTCATAAATTAGATTTATATTCAAGAACTCATTCCAGAGTAATGGATGTTTATACAGAACTTAGGGATCTAAAAGGAGTTGCTAATTTTATGAAAACTGTACAAGCTGATGGAACTAAAATATCTAATATTGAAGTAAAAAAAGCTACTACTAATAAAGATGATCGTATAATAGCTTTAACAATGACATTAAAGCTATCTCAAAAATGTAATCATTCAGACTATACTCTTCAGCTTCATAATATTGAAGATGTCTGCTGTGTAGAAGAGATAATATAACAAAAGAAGTAACAAATTATGAATCTAATGAATAAAATTTAGTATAAAGTCAAAATATATAATAGGTCTTAAAACCGCCTGTAATTTATATGAATAATTAACCACTATAACTGCTTATTATTAAATAAGCAGTTATTTTTATTTAGTTAATTTTGATTACTGGTTCCCCCTGTGATAAAATAAGACTTGATTTTAAGTTTTAAAATTAGGTAGTTACATTGCTATGTTATTATACCTAATTAAAAGGAGGAAATTATTATGGCTTTAACGCCAATGATGGTAGAGTACATGAAAACAAAAGAAGAATATAATGATTGTATTCTATTTTATAGATTAGGTGATTTTTATGAGATGTTCTTTGATGATGCACTAATTGTGTCTAGAGAGCTTGAACTTGTTTTAACAGGGAAAAATTGTGGACTTGAAGAAAGAGCACCAATGTGTGGGATTCCACATCATGCAGCAGCTGCATACATTCCAAGACTTGTTACTAAAGGGTATAAAGTTGCTATATGTGAACAACTTGAAGATCCCAAGCAAAGCAAAGGAATAGTAAAAAGAGGAGTTGTAAAGGTAATAACTCCAGGAACATTTATAGATAATACTTCTAATTTAGAAAATGATAATACATATTTAATGGTAGTATCTGAACATGAAGATAAATTTGGAATAGCAATGTCTGATATAAGTACTGGTGAATTTAAAACAACTTCTTTTAATAATATTAAGATGAGTTTATTAGATGAAATTTCAAAGGTTTCTCCAAAAGAAATACTAGTTGATATAAATATAAATGAAGAATTATTAACTGAAATAAACAATATACTTCCTGTTCTTATAACTAAAAAAGATTTTAATGAGTTTTTAGTTTCAAAGGAAGAGCTTATAGCACAGTTTTCAGATTTAGAAGTAGGTGGATTAACGATAGAAAGAGAAATCCCAAGTAAAGTACTTCTTAAATATATAAACGAAACTCAAAAGATGAGCTTAACTAATATTAATTTATTAGAACAATATGAAATTATAAATTATATGACTATAGATGGAAATTCAAGGAGGAACTTAGAACTTACAGAAAGTATAAGAGAAAAGACTAAAAAAGGATCTCTTCTTTGGGTTCTTGATAAAAGTGCAACTTCTATGGGTGGAAGAACTTTAAGAAAATGGATTGATGAACCTCTTATAGTTCAAGATGAAATAGAAAAAAGATTAAGTGGGGTTGAAGAAGTATTTAATTCAATAGGTTTTAATGAAGACTTAAGAAGTGCTTTAAAAGAAATTTATGATATTGAAAGAATTGTAGGAAAGATATCAAATAAAAATGTTAATGCTAAGGATTTGTTGTCTCTTAAATCTTCTTTAGATAAACTTCCATGCATTAAGGGACTTTTAAAAGATACTAGTTCTGATTTGCTAAAAGGATATTATGAAAATTTAGATGAATTAATTGATGTAAGAGATTTATTAAATGATTCTATTAAAGAAGATCCAGGTTTAAGTTTAAAAGAAGGAAATATAATAAAAGATGGATACAATAGCTTAGTAGATGAATTACGTCAAAGTAAACTTCACGGAAAAGAATGGATTGCTGCTCTTGAAAATAGAGAGCGTGAATTTACAGGCATTAAGTCTTTAAAGGTTGGCTATAACAAGGTATTTGGATACTATATAGAAATAAGTAAATCAAATTATAACTCTATCCCAGAAGGTAGATATATAAGAAAGCAAACATTAGCTAATGCTGAAAGATTTATAACTGAAGAACTTAAAGTTATGGAAGATAAAATTTTAGGTTCTGAAGAAAAACTTATTAACTTAGAATATTCTATATTTGTTGAAATAAGAGATAAAATTGAAAAAGAAATAAGCAGATTAAAAAAGAGTGCTAGGATAATATCAGATTTAGATGGTATTTCAACTTTAGCTTTAGTTGCTTTGGAAAATGATTATATTAAGCCAGAAATAAATACAAATGGATTAATCGAAATAACTGATGGAAGACACCCTGTGGTTGAAAAGGTAATTGGTAAGGGCGACTTCGTATCAAATAATACTGCATTAAATCAAACTGATAAGGAATTATTATTGATTACTGGACCTAATATGGCTGGTAAATCTACGTATATGAGACAGGTGGCACTTATAACATTAATGGCTCAAATAGGTTCATTTGTACCTGCAACTAGTGCAAACATATCTATTTGTGATAAAATCTTTACAAGAATTGGAGCGTCAGATGATTTAGCAGGTGGAAAGTCTACATTTATGGTTGAAATGTGGGAAGTTTCTAATATTTTAAAAAATGCAACAAATAATAGTTTAGTTTTACTTGATGAAGTGGGAAGAGGAACTTCAACTTATGATGGACTTTCAATTGCTTGGTCTGTTATTGAATATATAACTAAAAATAAGGATTTAAGATGCAAAACTTTATTTGCAACTCATTATCATGAATTAGTTAAACTTGAAGGAATTTTACCTGGAGTTAAAAATTACTCTGTAGCAGTTAAGAAGTTAAAAGATAGTGTAGTCTTTTTAAGAAAAATAGTAGAAGGCGGTGCAGATGAATCTTACGGCATAGAGGTTGCAAAGCTTGCAGGACTTCCTGAGAATGTTATTAACCGTGCTAGAGAAATTCTTAAAGATTTAGAAGGTAAAAATACTTTTGATATAAATAAAGTATCATCATATTCAATGGATTCAGATGAAGAAAAAGAAATTGCTATTGATTCTACTAAAAATGAAGAGAATAAGGTTATTTCTAGTGCAGAAAGTAATCCAGCTCAAGATGCAGCTGTAAATGAAACTAGTTGTAACTGCACTGAAGAGAAAATTTTAAGAGTTCAAACTCAAAATGCAGAGTATAAAGAAATTATAGAAGCTTTAAAATCTGAAATAAAAGAGTTAAAAGAATCAAATAATAAGAAACACAACAAAAAGCATAAAGATGTTGCTAATGACAATATGCAAATTAACTTTGAATTTATAGAAAAAGAAAGCTTCATAAAAGAGCTTAGTGAGGTAGATATATTAGGGCTTAACCCTATGGAAGCTATGAATACTTTATATAAATTAGTTACAGATGCAAAAAAACTTCAATAAAAATGATAAATAGGAGATAAATTTATGAATTGTGGTTGTAGTATTCCTTTAGAATGTCCAAAATGCAATGAAAATCTAGTTAGAAAACGTAAAATAGATGGAGCATATATAATAATAGAGAGGGTTTGTCCAAATTCTCAATGCAATTATGTAATTAGAGAAGCTAAGATTTTTAACGATGATGTAAATTAAAATTTTTATAACTTAAATATATTAAAATTAGAGCACCCTAAAGCATTCTGAATACTAAGTTTGTTTTAGGGTACTCTTTTAATAATAAGAAACTTTCAATGTAAACATTGACAAGACATATACGTATAGGTTATTATTTAAACATAACATATGCGTATATGTCTTAAGAGGGAGGGAAAAATAATGTCTAAATATAGTAAGGAAGCTAAAGAATTATTAGAATACATAGGTGGAAGAGAAAATGTAAGTGCTGTATCACACTGTGCTACAAGAATGAGATTTGTTTTAAATGATACATCTATTGCGGATGGAGAAAAAATTAAAAAAATAAAATTTGTTAAAGGTACTTTTACTCAAGCTGGACAGTTTCAAGTCATTATTGGAAACGATGTAGCGGAATTTTACAATGAGTTTACTGCATTAGCTGGAATTGACGGTGTGAGCAAAGACAACTTAAAAAGTTCAGCCAAATCAAATATGAATATTGTTCAAAGAATGATGGCTAATATAGCAGAAATATTTTCACCTTTAATACCTGCAATTATAGTAGGAGGACTTATATTAGGTTTTAGAAATATCATAGGTGATATTAAGATGTTTGAAAATGGTACAAAAACTCTTATTGAAATATCACAATTCTGGGCAGGGACACATAGCTTTTTATGGTTAATAGGTGAAGCGATATTCCACTTCTTACCTGTTGGAATCACATGGGCTGTAACTAAAAAGATGGGAACAACTCAAATACTTGGTATAGTACTAGGTATTACATTAGTGTCACCACAACTTTTAAATGCTTATGCTGTTGCAGGGGCTGATTCAATTCCATTTTGGGATTTTGGCTTTACAAAAATCAATATGATAGGTTATCAATCACAAGTTATACCTGCTATTTTAGCTGGTTTTGTACTAGTATATCTTGAAAAAGGGATTAGAAAAATAGTTCCTTCTTCAATTTCAATGATATTTGTACCATTTTTTGCATTAGTACCTACTGTTTTAATAGCACATACTGTTCTTGGCCCTATAGGTTGGGTAATTGGTTCTTGGGTTTCAGCAGTAGTTTATGGTGGATTAACATCAGCATTTGGAAGTATATTTGCTGCAATCTTTGGATTCCTTTATGCACCACTTGTTATAACTGGATTACATCATATGACTAATGCAATAGACTTACAATTAATGGCTGAATTTAATGGTACAGCTTTATGGCCAATGATAGCTTTATCAAATATAGCTCAAGGGTCAGCTGTTTTAGCTATAATTTATCTTCAAAGAAAGAATGAAGAAGAAAAACAAATAGCAATTCCAGCATGTATATCAGCTTACCTTGGAGTAACTGAACCAGCATTATTTGGTATAAATATGAAATATAGATTCCCATTTGTGTGTGGAATGGCAGGATCAGCTATAGCTGCTATAATATCTGTTTCAACAGGTGTAATGGCAAACTCTGTAGGGATTGGTGGATTGCCTGGTATATTATCAATTAAGCCACAACACATGCTTATGTTTGCAATAGCAATGGTTGCTGCTATAGTAGTACCATTTATGCTAACTTTAATAATTGGAAAGAAAAAATTAGTATAAATAAATAATAATTTTAAATTGGAGGACTTAGCAGTATGAAAGACTTTAAAAAAAGTACTGTTTATCAAATATATCCTAAATCATTTAATGATTCAAATGGAGATGGAATAGGCGATTTAAATGGAGTAATAAACAAACTAGATTATTTAGAGGAATTAGGGATTGATTATATTTGGCTTACTCCTTTTTATGTATCACCACAAAATGATAATGGTTATGATGTAGCTGATTATTATAATATAGATCCTTTGTTTGGAACTAATGAAGATTTTGATAAACTTGTTAAAGAAGCTGAAAAAAGAAATATTAATATAATGCTTGATATGGTATTTAATCATACTTCAACCGAGCATCAATGGTTTAAAAATGCCCTAAATGGAGATGAAAAATTCAAAGACTTTTATATATTTAAAAAAGGTAATAATGGTAATCCACCAACTAATTGGCAATCAAAATTTGGAGGAAATGCTTGGGAATATATAGACAACTTTGATGAATACTATTTGCATCTATTTGATAAGACACAAGGAGATTTAGACTGGACCAATTCAGATGTTAAAAACGAAATATATAAAATAGTAAACCATTGGATAAACAAAGGTGTTAAAGGATTTAGATTTGATGTTATAAATCTAATTTCAAAACCAGAAAAATTTGAAGATGATGCTATTGGTGATGGAAGAAGATTTTATACAGATGGACCTAATATACATAAGTATTTAAAGGAATTAAATGAAAATACTTTCGGTAAGTATGACGATATAATAACAGTTGGAGAAATGTCCTCTACAACTATAGATAACTGTATTAAGTATTCAAATCCAAATGAAAAAGAGCTATCTATGGTATTTAATTTCCATCATTTAAAAGTAGATTATGACAATGGTGATAAATGGACACTTATGAACTTTGATTTTAAATTACTAAAATCTATCTTTAAAGAATGGCAAGAAGGTATGGAACAAGGAAATGGTTGGAATGCAGTATTTTGGTGTAACCACGATCAGCCAAGAATAATTTCTAGATTTGGAAACACTGATAAGTATCATAAAGAAAGTGGAAAGATGCTTGGGACTTGTATTCATATGATGAGAGGAACACCGTATATTTATCAAGGTGAAGAATTTGGAATGACAAATCCTAATTTTAATTCAATAGATGAATATAGAGATATTGAATCTAAGAATTATTATGATATTTTAAAAGAAAATCATATTGAAGAGGAAGAAATATATAAGATATTAGCCTCAAAATCAAGAGATAATTCAAGAACACCTATGCAATGGAATGATGAAAAAAATAGTGGTTTTTCTAATAATGAGCCTTGGATACCAGTAGGTAAATCTTATAAAGAAATAAATGCTAAAAATGCATTAAAAGATAGTGATTCTATATTCTATCATTATAAAAGACTTATAGATATTAGAAAAAAATATGATGTTGTTTCAAATGGATCTTTTAATATGATACTTGAAGAACATGAAAAAGTTTTAGCATATACTAGAAAATATAATAATGAGAAATTAATAGTTTTAAATAACTTTTATGATGAAGAGACTGAGGTATTATTACCACATGATCTTTTATATGAAAATGGTAGAATATTAATTTCAAATTATAAAGATAGTATGGATTTAAATGATAAAATTTTACTTAGACCATATGAATCTATTGTTTATATTGTTGAGAATTAAGTATATATTATGTTAAAATGTTTATGGTGATAAATGATGGCTAGCAAATATTTTAATATATATAGTGAAATTTCGAATAAAATAGAAAACGGAATATTTAAAGCAAATGATGAAATTTCTTCAGAAAGTGATCTTATGAAAGAATATGAAGTTTCTAGAGATACTGCAAGGAAGGCATTAACTTTACTTGAGGAGAATGGATATATACAAAAGATTAAGGGTAGACGTTCTTTCGTTTTAGACATAAATAAATTTGATTTTCCTGTGTCAGGTGTAGTTAGCTTTAAAGAAATTGCAGATAAACTAGGACCAAATTCTAAAACTAAAGTTGAAGTTTTAGAATGTATTCATCCAAATGAAAGTATGAGCAGAAAACTAGAATTAAGCTCTAAGGATAAGGTTTGGAAAATAATAAGATCTAGAAGTATTGCAGATGAAAGAATAATCTTAGATAAGGATTATTTAGTAAAAAAATATGTTGAAAATATTACTGAAGAAATATGTGAAGAGTCTATTTATAAGTACATTGAGGATGAACTTGGATTAAAAATAGCTTATGCTAAAAAAGAAATAACTGTTCAATTTGCAACAGAAGAAGATAAAAAATATTTAGATATGAAAAATTTTAATATGATTGTTGTTGTAAAAAGTTATACTTATTTAGATGATACAAGTCTATTTCAATATACTGAATCTAGACATAGACCAGATAAGTTTAAATTTGTAGATTTTGCAAGAAGACGTAAATAAGTAATTTAAATGATTTATTAAGTAATTAAAAACTCTTAGGTGTTATTTTCAGAAATATAACCTAGGAGTTTTTAATTTGTATTTATAAATATAATTTAGATTTGTTATTAGCAATTAAATTGGATATAATACATTTGAAGAAACTTATAAATAGAAATTAAATATCTAAATATACATGCAATATGTTATATTAGATTTACTTATAAAGTAGAAACTTATAGAGGGGGTGCACAATATGAAAAGAATTAATATATTAAATGAAGATACAGCTAATAAAATTGCAGCAGGTGAAGTAGTAGAAAGACCAGCATCAGTAGTAAAGGAATTAGTTGAAAATGCTATAGATGCAAATTCTAAAAATATATTAATAGAAATAGAAGAGGGCGGAAGTTCTTTAATAAGAATTATTGATGATGGAGATGGAATTTATAAAGAAGATATAGAAAAAGCTTTTTTGCCTCATGCTACAAGTAAGATAAAAGAGTCTGGAGATATATATAGTATTAACACATTAGGCTTTAGGGGGGAAGCTCTTCCATCTATTGCGTCCGTAGCTAAAGTTAATCTAAAAACAAAACAAGAAAATGAAGAGTGTGGATATGAAATTACAATAGAAGGTGGAAAATTTTCAGAAGTTACAGAATGTGGAGTTAATAAAGGAACTATAATGGAAGTAAGGGATTTATTTTTCAATGTTCCAGCAAGAAAAAAGTTTCTTAAAACAACATCTAAAGAATCCTCTTTAATCAATGATATTATAACTAGAATAGCTTTATCTAATCCTACTATTAGTTTTAAATTATTTAATAATGGGAAAAAGATTGTTCATACATATGGTAATGGCAACATGAAAGATGTTATAAGAACTATCTATGGTAAAAGCATAGTTGAAAATGTATTATATTTTGAAGATACATCTGATATCGCTACTATTTATGGTTATGTAGGAAAAGAGGAAATTGCTAGAGGTTCTAGGAACAATCAAAGTATTTTTGTAAATAGCAGATATATAAAGAATAGAAGTTTAGGAATTGCAGTAGAGCAAGCATTTAAATCATTTTCTACTGTAAGTAAGTTTCCTTTCTTTATATTATTTATAGAAATATACCCTGAATATATAGATGTGAATATTCACCCAACTAAATCAGAAGTAAAATTCAATGATGAACGTTTTATTTTTAAAAAGATATTTGGTGCTGTTCATACATCTTTAAAGGAAGAAGTTTTTAGTACATTTTCAATACCAGAAGAAGAAAATGAAACTATTAGTAAGAATGCTAACTTAAATATTGAAGAAATAACGTTTAAAATTGAAGAAGAACAAGAAAAAGTTAAGCTTAATACTAATCATTTGTCACAAAAGAACATATGTTCTACACCCGAGGATAATAGCATAAATAAGAATATTTATGATGAAAAATACAAAATAGACACTGATATTCACAATAATATTCCTTTAAATGTTAATATTCCAGTTGATTTAAAAAGTGATCACATTAAATTAGAATATGATAATAATAGTAGTTCTAATAAAGAAATAATTTGTGACAATAATGAAGTTAAGTATGAAAGCGCTTATACATCTGACTCTAATCAGTATGAAAATAGTTGTAAAAGTGATGTAGATAAGGAAAGTAAATCAAAAACAACAGGAACATCAGAATTAGTAAAAGAAAAAATTCCAAAGTTCCCTGCTATAAAAATTATTGGTCAATATAATAAAACTTATATATTAGGAGAATATGCAGGAACTCTTTATATGATAGATCAACACGCAGCTCATGAAAAAATAATGTTTGAAAAATATTTAAATGATATCAATTGCGGAGATATAATAATACAGCCACTTATGATACCAACAGTAATTGATTTAAGCATGGATGATTACTCGTATTTTGAAGAAAACAAAGATGTATTTAAAGAAGCTGGTTTTACTATTGAAGAATTCGGTGGCACATCCATAGCATTAAAAGAAGTTCCATACTTTTTAGGTAAACTAAAACCTAAAAATCTATTTTTAGAGATATTAGACAATCTTAAAAACTTAGGATCAGGTAAAACTACTGAAGTTAAATATAATGCTATAGCAACTAAAGCATGCAAATCAGCAGTAAAAGGAAATGATTCTTTAGATGAATTAGAAATGGTTAAGTTAATAGAAGAGTTACGGTATATAGATGATCCATTCCATTGTCCTCATGGAAGACCCACCATTATTCAATTTACTAGTACAGATATAGATAAAAAATTTAGGAGGATTGTTTAATAATGAAACAAAAGATTTTAGTTCTTGGAGGTCCCACAGCTGTTGGAAAAACAGAACTTTCAATAAAACTTGCAGAGAAATTAAATGGAGAGATACTATCAGCAGATTCAATGCAAATATACAAGAAGATGGATATAGGTTCAGCTAAAGTTACAAAAGAAGAGATGAGAGATATAAAGCATCATATGATAGACATTGTTTCTCCAGAAGTGGAATTTTCAGTTGCAGATTTTAAAAATATAGGTGAAAAAGCAATAAAAGAAATTATAACTAAGGAAAAGCTTCCTATGATAGTTGGGGGAACAGGTCTTTATATAAATTCTTTAACTTGTAATGTTACTTTTACAGAATCTGAAAAAGATGATGAGTATAGAGCTTATTTAGAATCACTCGCAGAAGCTAATGGCAATAACTATGTTCATGAAATGCTTAAAGAAATAGATGAAATAAGTTATAGAGATATACATCCTAATAATAGAAAAAGAGTAATAAGAGCTCTTGAAGTTTATAAAATTTCAGGAAAGCCTTTTAGTTCATATAATGTAGGAGATGATTTCTACAAAACAGATTATAATGTATTTTATTATGTATTAACTATGGATAGAGAAAAATTATATAATAGAATTAATAAGAGAGTTGACATCATGATTGAAAATGGGCTTATTGATGAGTGCATAGAACTAAAAGAACTTGGATATACTTCTGATATGCAGTCTATGCAAGGAATAGGATATAAAGAAATACTTTATTATTTAGATGGAAAAATATCATTAGATGAAGCTATTAATTTAATAAAGCAAGGTTCAAGAAATTATGCTAAGAGACAATTAACTTGGTTTAGAAGAGATCCTAGATGTACTTTTCTAGATAAAGATGTTTTATCTGATGAGGAAATATTAAGTAAAATTATTGATGACATAACAAATAACTAGGTTTATAATGGTATAAAGAGAATTAATAAAATGGAGGTAAATATGGTTTTATGAATAAGCAACAAAATAATCTACAAGACATATTTTTAAACAGTGCAAGAAAAAACAAAATACCTGTAACAATATACCTTTCAACTGGTTTTAAATTAAATGGAACTGTAAAAGGCTTTGACAGTTTTACTGTTATTTTAGATTCTGAGGGTAAACAAATGCTTATATATAAACATGCAATAACCACTGTAACTCCAGAAAAACCAATTTTATTTGTAGATAATGAAAGCTAAAATAAATAGGCAATTAATTGCCTATTTATTTTTGAGAAAATATATTTATAATACCTAGGAGGAGAATATACCAAAATGTTAAAGAAAACAGAAGAATTTCTAATTAATAATTACAATGTTAGTGAGAAAGCATTTAAATTATATAAACAAGCTCTAAAAGAAACAGAGGATATCTTTGAAGAATATGATGAAATAAGAGAATTTAATCAACTTAAAGTATTAAAGGCTTTTCAAGAAGAGAGAATAAGTGAATCACATTTTACTAATACGACAGGATATGGCCTTGATGACTTTGGAAGAGATACTTTAGATAGAGTTTATGCCAGAATATTTAAAACAGAATTAGGATTAGTTAGACCTAACTTTGTAAGTGGAACTCATGCTATAGGTGCTGCTATGATTGGAAATGTAAGACCAGGTGATAAAATACTTTGTGTTTCAGGAATGCCTTATGACACACTTTTAGGAGTATTAGGACTTGCTGATAAAAAAACTAAGGGTTCATTAGATGAATATAATATAAAAACAGATGTTATTGAATTAGATGAGAATGGAAAATTTAAATTCGATAAAATTAAAGAAACATTAAAAAGTGATAAATCTATAAAACTAATACATATACAAAGAAGTACAGGATATGCTTCTAGAAAATCTTTCTTAGTTTCAGAAATTGAAGAAGTAATAAAATGTATAAAGGAAGTACGAGAAGATGTTGTAATATTTGTAGATAACTGTTATGGAGAATTTATCGAAGAAATTGAACCAACAGAAGTCGGAGCAGATCTTATGGCAGGATCTCTTATGAAAAACATAGGTGGAGGTATTGCTCCAGGTGGTGGATATATAGTTGGTAAAAAAGAATATGTTGAACAAGCATCTTATAGATTTACTGTTCCTGGAATAGGAGGAGAGTATGGTGCGACTTATGGACTTATGAGAAGTTTATATCAAGGGTTATTTTCAGCACCACACGTTTCTATGGAAGCTGTAAAAACAGCAATATTCTGTGCCAAAACAATGGAACTTGCTGGATTTAAAGGATTCCCAGCATCAACTGATAAAAGAACTGACATAATACAAGCTATAGAATTTGGTGATCCTAAAAAATTAATTCAATTTTGTAACGGAATTCAAGCAGCTTCACCAATTGATGCATTTGCTGTGTGTGAACCATGGGCAATGCCTGGATATGATAGCGAAATAATAATGGCAGCTGGCGCATTTATATCTGGATCAACAATTGAATTATCTGCAGATGGTCCAATAAGAGAACCTTATATTGCTTATATGCAAGGTGGATTAAATTTTGATCATGGTAAAATAGGTATTTTAATAGGACTAAGTAAAGTACTTGAAGTAAAATAATTAAAATTTTATTAGCGTTTATAATAAATACTGCATATTAAAAAGCTGAAATACTAAAGTATAACTTAGTATTTCAGCTTTTTAATTTTCAACACTAATTAAAGCATATAAATTAATTCAATCCATTAATTTAATAAAGACTAAATTGTGTTATTTAAAGTTTAATCAGTTAGATTAGTATGCTCTAAATATTCCAACTAACTTGCCTAAAACAGAACAATTATCAACTATTATTGGATCCATAGAATCATTTTCAGGTTGTAGTCTTATATGATCTTCTTCTTTAAAAAATCGTTTAATCGTTGCTTCTTCATCTATTAATGCAACAACGATATCTCCGTTTAATGCAGTTTGACAACTTTCAATAATTGCTAAATCATTATCTCTTATTCCAGCATTAATCATACTTTCACCAGATACTCTTAACATAAATAATTCATTATCATGTTTTATATAATCAAGAGGTATAGGAAATGAATCTTCTATATTTTCGGTTGCTAATATAGGCATACCAGCTGTAATTTTACCAACTATAGGTATGTTTATCATTTCTTTTTTATCTCTATTATTTTTAACTATTTCTAATGCTCTTGGTTTCGTTGGATCTCTTCTAATTAGTCCCTTTTTTTCCAATCTTTTTAAATGACCATGTACAGTAGAGGTAGATCTTAATGAAACAGCTTCGCATATTTCTCTTACTGAAGGTGGATATCCCTTATTTTCTATATATAATTTTAAAAACTCATAAATTTCTTTTTGTCTGTCTTTGCTCTCTATCATTGATATTACACCTCTCTATCTTAGTGTTATTATAACATAGCTTTTATAATATAACAAACTTATGTTCTGTATGTCTTAATTAAATTTCATATTTCATTTGATTTAAATTTATGGTTTTGATATAATGTAATGACGATTTCATAATAGAAATGAGGGTGCTTAATAATGAAAAAAAAATATACTGATGATGATTATTGCGATGTATATGAAAATAAAATATGTGATAATTGTGGTAAATGCTTAGAAATAGATGGAGTAGACATTAAAGCTATAAAGATAGAAGAAATTGCAAAAACTAAAGATGAAAATAAGATGTTAGAAGAAGAATTCTTAAACAACTTAAAATCATCTCTTAGCGAAGAGCAAATAGAAGAATTAGAAGAAAATAATTTAGATTTAAAAGATGCTTATTCTAAATTTATCGCATCTAAAGGATTAAATTCTGATGAATTTGATATTACAAAAGAAACAGAATATGAAGATGCATTCGATCATATTGAATATTTAGATGATAATGAATTACTTAATGAAGATAGTATAGAAGATCTTACCGAAGAAGTATATCCAGGTGTAAGAAAATTCAAAAACAAAGCATAAAAATGTATATATATCCTTTTTTAAAGCAAACTATTATTAAAATAGTTGTGGAAAAGAGGTGTAACTTTTATGAAAAAGAAATCAATTTTAGCATTAGCATTAATGACTCTAATGTCTACATCATTTTTTATGATTGGATGTAGTGGCTCAAACAATAGAACAACAGGGAATAGCAATAACCGTGCTGCAAGTAAAATAAATCAAGGAATCAATGAAGTTGGTCAAGAATTTCACTTTGATACAGCTAAATTTGTAGACAATATGAAGGGTTCAGGATATGATATTACTAATTACTCAGTGGAAGAAAATTTACCTGGATCATCTGTTGCAACTTCATATAGCCTTGGCAATGATAAAGTATATGTATATCAATACAATACACGTAATGATTTGCATGGAGACATAATGACGCTTTCAGAATTGAAAAAAAATGGAATAAACGATGAATTCTCTAATATATCTCATTATTATAAACAAGGCAAATTGCTTATACGATATGAGGGTAGCAACTCTGAAAATTTAAATCACTTTGGTAAATCGTTTGGAAATTTATTTATTTAAAATCTTGCTGGATGAAATAGCTTTGTATTATGAGTTATTTCATCTTTTTTATTTATAATATTTTACATAATGTTTATTATGTCTGTACTAGTATAGTAGTTTTAATGAATATGAATATATTAAGGTTTTTTTGGCAAACTAAATTAGAAATATTAATTAGGAACGAGGTGTAAGATTTATGAAAAGAAAATCAATTTTAGCTGTACTAATGGCTACGTTGCTATCATGTTCAATGTTTATAGGATGTGGATATAAGAATACTTCTAATAATACTAAAACAAACATGAAGGGAGCAGGAGAAACTGTTAAAGAAGATACTAAAGATTTAGGGAAAAATGTTACAGATACAACGAAAAATGTTGGAGAAACTGTAAAATATACAGCCATAAATTTTAAAGATGATGTAGTAAATGCTGGTCATGAACTTAAGGCTTCAGTAAATGGAGAGAAAAAGAATCATTTTAGTGGAACAGAGACTGATTATATGGTTGGAAATGATTATGTTAGAGTTTATGAATATGATAATGCTAATAAAATAGAACAAGATGTAAAGAAAATATCTACTGATGGAATGGCAATAGAAGGAGCTAATGTAAATTATACTGCTAAACCTTATTATTATAAAAAGGGAAATACTTTAGTTGTATATGAAGGTAATGATCCAGCATATGTTACTCAATTTAAAGAAACTCTAGGAGAACCGATAAGATAATAAGTGTTAATTACAGTATAAATATTATGTAAAGTAATTTGTTCATAATTTAAAAATCTCTATTATTATTAATTTAAACATTTATAATAATAGAGATTTTTTTTATAAGTAGGAGAGTATGCTTTATAATTTCGATAATGGATTTGACTTTACAGCATCTCTTAATGTTTCATCATCCACATGGGTATAAATTTGAGTAGTCGAAATGTTTTCATGACCTAATATGCTTTGTAAACTTCTTATATCTACGTCTCCATACTTGTACATAAGTGTAGCAGCAGTATGTCTTAGTTTATGAGGAGTATATTTTCCATCTGTTAAGCCAGCATTTTTTATATATTTTTTTATCATTATTTCAACTGTTCTTTGATTTATTGGTTTGTTATGAGAAGACAAAAATAAAAACTTTTTGTATTCTGGTAAAGCTTTAGAATCATCTCTAACTCTCATATAATTCTCAATTGCTTTTAAACAAGCATCATTTAAATAAACTGTACGTTCTTTATTACCTTTACCTATGATGGTTAAAATATCATTTCTGATTTTCTCAATGGATATACCACATAATTCAGAAAGACGCATTCCACAATTCAAAAAGAGTGTTAATATACAATAATCTCTAGCGTAATTTTTATTATTATTATCTAATGAAGATAATAAATGTATACTTTGATCTAGTGTTAAATACACAGGTTGCCTTTTGTTTATTTTAGGGGATTCTAGTTCAGTTGTGGGGTTGTCCACAATTACCTTAGCTTTGCCTTGTAAAAATTTAAAATATGATTTTAATGTAGCAACTTTTCTAGCTCTAGCATAAGCACTATTATTTCTATATTTTTCTATAAAAGACATAAAAGCATACAGATCTCCAAGCTTTATAGTTTTTAAGAATTCATCATCAATATCTGTAATATCTATTTCTTCAAATTCTATTTTTTTATCTTTAATAAGTCCTCGATATAATTTCATAAATCTGAAAAATATAGTTAAATCTTTTTTGTATGCAGCAATTGTATTTGTAGATTTATTTTTTATAGTTTCTAAGTAATTTAAAAAATCTATTACCGAATCTGGTAAGTCATTGTTTTTTAAAAATTCAATATCATAATTCATATATTTTATCACCATCATTTATTATAATTTAAATCTATTTCTATAAGATTTAAATATATTATACCAATAAATGAATTTTTAATCAATTATTTCGGGAAATGTATATTTCCCGAAATAAAACTAAGCGATTTTTAGCATTAAAATTGATTAATTTGAAATTTTAACCTTGGTTTTAGATTTTATGCTTTAATTAATTCTTGAAATCAAAATTGTATTTTAAGTTTTTAATGTCTATTTAACTTAAATTATTAACCAATAAGCCAAATTATATACATTTAAATCTATCAACTCCATGTTTCTGCTTAGATAAGAATTATTATCCATCAATGAATTCATTCCTTAAATTGTAAAAAATAATTAATTTTTAATGATTGTTACTTAGCGAATAAATTATTAAATTTTTGGTAACTATTCAGCTATAGTAAATTAATTTATTTTTAATATAATTTTAGATACAACAAATAGAGGTACCAAAATT
>NZ_CAURTC010000044.1:0-29668 GCF_963527835.1 uncultured Clostridium sp.
AGATTTTAAAACAAATAAAATTCTTAATATTTTTGCATTGATTGGGACAATTTGTGTGGCTATATTGTTAGCACTTTTAGTTAGTTAATTCTTAATCATTACATTGTTCAAAAGAAATGAATAATTTACAGTATTGTTATTGCACAACATTCTTATATGGTGTAATTTTATTTAAAAATTGATACTCCTAGAGTTCCTTATATATTTATATGGTAGTGTGCTTATTTTTTACAATATGCAGATTTGATACAGTAAAGAAGCTCAAACGGAATATGAAGCAAGACAAGTGGAAGTAATATTTAATAAATTCATATTAAGAGAAACTAAATATAATTTTTGCAATTATTAATAATAAAATATTTTCACTAATAATGCAGATTTTTCTGAGAGAATTGGTGTTTTATACTCATTAGCCTATGCAGTAAGAATGATGCCTAAAAATGGTTTTACTCCAGATGGATATTTTGAATATACTGTATACCCATTAGAAGGAATTTGGGATTTAACTGAAGAAGGCAAAAAAAGTGATATTTTAAACAAAGATGAACTGCTTTATACAATTATGATAAGACAACCTGATTTTGTTACAAATGAAGTAGTTGCAAAAGCATTTGAAATTGTAAATAAAAAGAAACCACACCCATTGTTGAAAGAAGTATATTTTGATGAAATAGAAGATGGCTTATCTGTTCAAATTATGCACAAAGGTTCGTATGATGATGAACCAGCATCTTTTGAAAAAATGTTGAATTTTATAAATGAAAACGGCTATGAAAGGAAATCTATGGTTCACAGAGAGATATATTTGTCTGATGCAAGAAAAACTGAGAAAGACAAATTAAAAACAGTTTTAAGATACATGATAAAAACTAAATAAACATAATATTCAGTAGATATGTTATGTCATATTCATATATGGTGTAATTTTATTAAAAAAATGATACTTCTAGAGTTCCCTATATATTCATATTATAGGGAACTTTTTTTACAATATGTAGATTTAACATAGTAAAACATGAAGATGTTCTTTGAATAATAATATATTTGGGAAATATGGTATAATTTAATGTTATTTTTAGAATTAATTAATAATAAGATAATATTATAAAAAAAGACGAGTAAAATAGGTATTTTAAAGGATATAGATAATTATAGAGTACTTGTTATAAATTTAAGATTAAGGATGTGCTAATATGAAAATTGAACATGTAGCTATATGGACTAAAGATATTGAAAAGTTAAAGAAATTTTATGTAGATTATTTTGATGGCATTGCTGGAGATAAATATACTAATGAAAAAAAACATTTTGAATCATATTTTATTAAATTTGAGTCCGGTGCTAGACTTGAAATTATGCAGATGCCCATAATTCCTTCTAATTTAAATGATACTATTAATCAATATATAGGTTTAATTCATATTGCTATTTCTGTAGGAAGTATTGAAAAAGTTAGTAAACTTACTGAAACATTAAGAAATGCAGGTTATATGGTAGTAAGTGAACCTCGTTATACTGGTGATGGTTACTATGAAAGTTGTATTTTGGACCCAGATGGAAATCGAATAGAGATAACAGAATAAGGCTGATAATTTTATTAAAACATAAATCTGTATTTGTAAATTTATTTATAAGTTTACTTTAAATGGATATAATGGTATATTATTATTAAGAAAGTATTTAAGGTTATTTTTACATTACGTATTAATACTTTTAAAGGGTAATGACATATCCAAAGATTGATTTGCATTTAATAAATCTTAAATTTCAATTTTAATTATAAGCTGTGTTTTAGATTAATATGAAATTGTAGTATTAAGATTTTTAGTCTCTATCTATAGCATTTATACTATAATGACATTATAATTTAAAAACACAATTAAGTTAAAATGAGAATGTCAAATATTTAAGGTAAGAAGATGAATAGTTATGTTAAAAAGTGAAGTATCTAAACAAATTACAACACCACTAACAGCTCCAGCATTCCCAAGAGGACCTTATAGGTTCCATAATCGTGAATATTTTAATATTATATACCGTACTGATGCTGATGCTTTACGCAAGGTTGTACCAGAACCTTTAGAATTAGGGGATGATCCTTTAGTTAGATTTGAAATGATGGCTATGCCTGATACAAGTGGATTAGGATCTTATACAGAATGTGGACAGGCTATACCAGTAAGCTTTAATGGTAAAAAGGGTGACTATTTGCATATGATGTATTTAGATAATCATCCAGCTATTGCTGTTGGAAGAGAATTTAGTGCATATCCTAAAAAACTCGGTTATCCAAAACTATTTATTGATTCAGATACACTAGTTGGTACATTAGACTATGGAAAATTAAGAGTAGCAATAGCAACTATGGGGTATAAGCATAAACCTTTAGATCTAAATGAGGCAAAGGAGCAAATTTGTCGTCCTAATTTTATGTTAAAAATTATACCTAACTATGATGGAACTCCAAGAATATGTGAGCTAATATCTGCACAAATTAAAGATATTACTGTACATGAGGCATGGACTGGTCCTGCAAGATTACAACTATTTGATCATGCTATGGCACCATTTAATGATTTGCCTGTAAAAGAAATAGTTTCTAGTTCTCATATTCTTACAGACTTAACCCTTCCATCTCCTGAGGTTATATATGATTATCTTAAAAAGTAGTTTAATATATTAATAAATAAAATAAATCACCAATTGTTACAAATAATTAAAAAACCTAAGTTAAGAATATGATTTCTATTTAGTATAGATATCATATTCTTTTTTAGTCTTTAGAAAATTAGAGAAGTTTTAATAAATGTTTAAAACATAGTCATTTTTGAAAACAATGATAAAGAATTATCAAACTACAATTTATACTATCAGTTCTCAAATTTATTAATATCTATTAAAAGGTTTTCAAAAAAAATAGAGAAATTCGATATTATTTTTAATTTTCTTATAATTATTCTTTAGAATTGATGATATTAAAATATATAACCAGCTCTCGTTTTGTTAACGTTTTATCTAGCTGTCAATAAATTTATCGATTTAAATATTGATTTTGGATAATTTAGTGATAATATACTATTTATACAAACATTTCAATAAATTTACAAAATGATAGTTAAATAAAACTACTACCTTATTTTTAGAATTTATAAAACTTTTTTATAACGTCTCACCGTTTGTAAGTAACACTATATATTCAAATAACTTAAATTTTTTAATCCTATAGAAATTTTTATTAAAGTCGTTACCATATAGTGAAAATTAATAAAAGCTTTAATTAATAATTTGTTTTAATTAAATTCAAATGCCAACTCGCCATTATAATACAATATGACATGGTTTAAAAATATAGTCTAATTAATAAAAGATACAAATCAAAAACTCTTATGGGTTTTTGTGTGAAAATTTTATAACTATAAGGAGGAGCAATATGGAAAGATATGAAGATAAAATATTAAAGCATGAATTGGTAGCAAAATATACCCCAGGTGCAGAAGGTTTTACAACTTTTACTATTGCAGGACCTACAGGTGAATGCATAACTTCTGTAAGGAATTTTATAAGACAAAGAAGATGCGTACTTGCAGGTTAGATAATAGGTTAATATAAGTATTTAAATTGATTTAGCAATTTAAATTTATAAGAAGCATTGTATATTCTTAAAAAAGAAGGAGATATTAACATGAACAAAACAGTTAAACTCGAAGATCTAAAATCTATTTTTAAAGATGGAATGACAATTATGATTGGTGGTTTCTTAGATTGTGGAACTCCTGAAACCATAATTGATATGTTGGTAAATTTAAATATAAAAGATTTAACTATTATCGGGAATGATACTGGATACCCAGATAAAGGCATAGGTAAATTAGTTGTAAATGGTCAGGTGAAAAGGGTAATAGCTTCTCATATCGGGACAAATCCTGAGACCGGAAGAAGAATGAATAGCGGGGAAATGGAAGTAGAACTTTCTCCACAAGGAACATTAATTGAAAGAATACGTGCGGCAGGTTCTGGTCTAGGTGGTGTACTAACACCAACGGGGATAGGGACAATTGTAGAAAATGGAAAACGTAAGATTCCAATTGATGGTAAAGAATATTTATTAGAACTTCCATTAAAAGCAGACGTTTCACTAGTAAAGGGAAGTATAGTAGATGAATTCGGAAACACTTGTTATAAAGGGACTACAAAAAACTTTAATCCTTATATCGCAATGGCAGCAGATACTGTAATAATGGAAGCAGAAAATTTGGTTAAATGTGAAGACTTAAATAGGGAAGATATAATGACTCCAGGTGTATTAGTAAATTATATAATAAAGGAGGTAATCTAAGTGATTACAGATAGTAAATTGGCAAGGCAAATAATTGCAAAAAGAGTTGAAAAGGAATTAAAGGAAGGACAACTTGTAAATCTTGGTATAGGACTTCCAACATTGGTGGCAAATTATGTACCAAAAGAGAAGCATATATTCTTTCAATCTGAAAATGGAATGGTTGGTATGGGTGCAGTACCAACATCAGGACATGAAGATGCACATATAATAAATGCAGGTGGACAATGTGTAACAGCATTACCAGAGGCATCATTCTTTGATAGTTCTATGTCTTTTGCATTAATTAGAGGGGGACATGTTGACGTTACTGTACTTGGAGCTTTAGAGGTAGATGAGGACGGTAGTCTAGCTAATTGGATTATTCCAGGCAAAATGGTACCAGGTATGGGTGGTGCTATGGATTTAGTAACAGGTGCTAAAAAAGTAATTGTAGCGATGCAGCATACTGGAAAAGGAAAACCTAAAATTCTTAAAAAATGTAGATTACCGTTAACTGCAAAATCACAAGTAAACTTAATTATTACAGAACTTTGTGTAATTGAAGTAACAGATAAGGGGTTACTTTTAAGGGAGATTAATGATTATACAACAATTGATGAAATTAAATCTTTAACAGAAGCAAATTTAATTATCCCAGATGATATAAGACGTATGGCTGTATAAAATTTATAGCATGATGGCTTTTTAATGAGAGTTTAGATAATTTTGTATAAAAACAAAATTATCTACTGTTTATTTTGGATTTATGTTTATATATTAGACATAAATTCAATATAAATAAAGTGTCTATATGTTGATATTATAATATGTTATAATTATCATTAATAAACAATTATCAAATTTCAAATCTTAAATTTGCTTTAGGCATTACAGATAGCTTAATGCAGTGTAGACGAGCTGTTAATGAAAGGAATTACTTTAAATGAAATACATAAAAAAACTTCCACATACAGATAAGGCGTTAAGTGAAAAACTTATATTAAACAACTGGAAAAAAATAAAAGAACCATCTAACTTGAAATTGGCTATTTTATTATCTTCACCATTTATGTTTATAAATGGTGCAATTGAAATGTTTATTTTCTATAACTTATATACACCACTACAAGATTTATTAAAGAGCAATCAAGGACTCAGCCTTACATTGGAATTGCATCTAGTAACATTATTATTTTTCCCTGTTATTTTTATTTTTATGACAATACATGAATTCTTACATGCTTGTTTTATTCCAAATATTTTAAAATCAGATAAAACATATTGGGGAATAAATGGTATTTGCGGATTTGTTGTAACCTCTGAAAAAATAAAAAAAAGCAGATTTTTGCTTATTTCAATTATGCCATTTTTACTTTTATCTATTATATTACCATTTATTTTAAATGCACTTGGATGGTTAAATGGGTATACAATTTTTCTTTGCTTGTTCAATGCAATGGGTTCATGCGTAGATTGCTTAAATATATGTTTGATAGCAACACAAGTTCCAAATGGAGCTTATGTTTTAAATAATGGATTTGAAACATATTTTAAGTAGTGTGGAAAAATGAAAATTGAAGACTTTATTCAGTCAGTTTTAGTTTGACAGGTATTAAAAATCAAATATGTGATTCATCTATTTGTTCCCGAAAGAATAAGCTGATAATGAAGAAATTTTATTAAGAGAGGTATTTGCATGGGATATTATGTTAAAGTAGAATCAGATGTAAAAGTTTATGTAGAGGATCTTAACCCAAAGGGCAACAAGACGATTGTATTTCTGCACGGGTGGCCTGGAAGTCATAAGCTGTTTGAGTATCAGTTTAATCAGCTTCCAAAAATGGGATATCGATGCATTGGTATAGACCAGAGAGGATTTGGCCAATCAGACAAGCCCTTCACAGGATATTGCTACGATAGATTATCAGATGATGTTCGAGCTGTAGTTGAAGTACTTAATTTAAAAAATTTTATATTAGCAGGACATTCTACAGGAGGAGCGATTGCTATTAGATACATGGCTAGACATAATGAATATGAAGTGTCTAAACTTGCACTTTTTGCAGCAGCAGCTCCTAGCCTTATAAAACGTTCATATTTTCCATATGGTTTAGAAAAAGAAGCTGTAAATGAAATTATTCAAGGAACGTATAATGATCGTCCTAAAATGTTGCAAGGATTTGGAGACATGTTTTTCTTCCAGCATATAACTAAGCCTTTTTCAGACTGGTTCTTCCAATTGGGACTACAGGCCGCAGGCTGGGCTACTGCCGCAATTGCAAATTCTTGGTTAGATGAAGAAAGCTTATTTTTTGATATGGAGAAAATAAGTGTTCCAACTTTAATTCTTCATGGTATTCATGACAAAGTTTGTCTCTTTCCATTAGCTGAATCACAAAAACGAGGTATTAAAAATTCCAAGCTCGTAGCATTTGAAGACAGTGGCCATGGATTGTTCTATGATCAGCGTGATAAATTTAACGAAGAATTGACAAAATTTATCGAGGAATAAGGTTTTTTGTAGTTCATGATTTACCTAGAATAGTAGAAATTTAATATGAATGGATTAAAGCAATATGGAAAGTAGCTAGAATATATAACAAATAATTTAATCGATAAAAGGAAGATAAAATGTAGCAACGCACACTTAGTTGCCACATTTTATCTTTTTATATTGCATTAATATACTTACAATACCAACTAGAGAAGAGTTATATTATTATCCATTATTTAGATAATATTAACCTTTTGTTAAGAAAAAATAAACGTTATTATTGTTATAATAAGATGATGAACATGGAGTAAGAAGGAAATTGCTTTAAAATGAAGAAAAAGATAATTAATATGATATTGATATGGAGGATGCATTATGAAATTTACTAATCCGTTGATCGTTGTTAACGATATGGAGAAAGCAAAACAATTTTATCAAGAAGTACTTGGATTGAATGTTATATTAGATTTTGGAGCAAATGTTACATTAGCTGGTGGTATATCATTGCAGACTAAAAAAAGTTGGATGGCATTTATTAATAAGCAAGAAGATGAAATTCAATTTGAGTGTAATAATGCTGAATTATACTTTGAAGAAGAGAATTTTGACAGTTTTATAGAAAAGATTAATAACATAACTGATATTCAATATGTTCATCCAGTTATAGAGCATAGTTGGGGACAAAGGGTAGTGAGATTTTATGATCTGGATAAACATATTATTGAAATTGGAGAAAGCATGCTTGTAGTGTGCAAACGTTTTATGAAAAGTGGTTTATCAATAGAAGAAACCGCAAAAAGAATGGATGTACCTGTTGAGTATGTTCAATCTTGCATCAAGTAGATAAGTAAAATAATCTGTAGTAAATATATTGAGGGATTTGTATATTTTGCATTGGGGGTTAGATATGAATAAAACAGTAGTTGTATATCAATCAAAATATGGTAGTACTAAAAAATATGCGGAGTGGATTTCAGAAGAATTATCATGTGATTTGTTTGAAAGAAAAGATGTTACACCAAATCAACTAGAATACTACGAAACTATCATATATGGTGGAGGTCTGTATGCTGGAGGAGTAAGTGGAATAAAATTAATTACAAAATCATTTAAACAGCTAAAAAATAAGAATATTATTATATTTACTTGTGGATTAGCTGATCCTAAAGATAGAATCAATGTAAAAGGTATAAGAGAAGGTCTAAATAAAGTTCTTTCAGAAGAAATGAAGAAGGTAATTAAGATTTTCCATCTGCGTGGGGCAATTGATTATTCAAAACTTGGAATTGTACACAAATCTATGATGTCAATGTTGTATAAAATGACATTAAAAAAGAAATATGAATCTCTGAGAGAAGAGGAGAAAGAAATGATTGATACTTATGGAAAAGTAGTAAATTTTATAGATAAAGATACAATTAAGCCAATTGTATTATATGTTAAGAATTTATGATAATAATATCAGATAAAAAATATTGTTCAATGATATTTAATATTTAAAGTATTAATTTATAAACAAAAAATGATAAATTAGTTATTTTTAAATCAGGAAATCATCCTAAGATATCACATTATTCAGAATTGAAAATGAGATATTTTTTATATAATGAGATATTTACAGTATGTGCTATAATTAATTAAAGATAGTAATTAAATGGAAATTAAATAAATAGTAATTAAGTGGAGAAAAAAATATGAAAATAGCAATTATTGGTTATAGTGGTTCTGGAAAATCTACAATTGCAAAGAAGTTGAGCGAAAAACATAAGTGTCCAATTCTTTATTTGGACACTATAAACTTTGAAGCAGAATGGAAAGAACGTGACAGAAAAGAAGGCAAAGCTATAGTAGAAAAATTTATGGAGAATGATTCATGGATTATAGATGGTAACTATACTGAGTTTTATCACGAAAGAAGAATGGAAGAAGCAGATAAAATAATATTTATGAATTTTCCAAGAAATGTTTGTTTAAAGCAGGCATATAAGAGATATTTGAATTCTAAAAACCAGGTTAGAGAAAGCATGGCTGAAGGTTGCGTGGAAAAATTTGATTTGGAATTTGTAAAATGGATTTTAATAGATGGAAGAACTAAAAAATATAAAATGAGATATCAAAGTATTTGCAACAAATACAAAGATAAAGTGGTTGTTTGTAAAAATAGGAAAGATGTTGAAAATGAGCTGAAATTTTAAAATAAATTATTTTAGGTAGATTAGTAATTGGTGAAAATAATAATCTATAGATGTTTATAAACAATAGGCTACATAAGAATTAGAGAGTCTTTAGATTTTAGAAAGGAAAAAACATAATGATAAAACAAAATTTAAAAATAGAAAACATACCTGCAATTTTGTGGGGAGACAAATCAGATAAATTGTTTGTAGCGATACACGGTAATATGTCAAATAAGGCAGACGATGTAATTGTTATATTTGCGGAAGAAGCAATAAAAGCAGGTTATAGAGTCCTTAGTTTTGATTTGCCTGAACATGGTGAGCGTAAAGATGAAGATTACGATTGTAAGGTTCAAAACTGTGTTAAATATCTTGATATTATTATGAAATATGCACAATCATTATCAAATAATATAAGTGTATTTGCTTGTAGTATGGGAGCATATTTTAGTCTACTAGCATATAGCAATGAACCTCTGAAACAATGTTTATTTCTCTCACCTGTGGTAAATATGGAACGCATAATAAATAATATGATGACATGGTTCAATATAAGTGAAGAAATGTTAAAGACTAAACAAGAAATTAAAACGCCTATTGGTGAAACTTTATATTGGGATTATTATTGCTATGTAAAAGATCATCCTATTGAATTATGGAGTAAACCAACATCAATTTTGTATGGATTACAAGATAATTTATGTGAGTTTGAGGTAGTATCTGAATTTACAAAACGTTTTAATTGTAATTTACAAGTTATGGACAATGGAGAACATTATTTCCATACTGAAGAACAACTACAATATTTTAAACAGTGGATTAAGAAGATATTTACTTCTAATATAGATAAAGAAAATTAGTGCGTAGTATTAGAAAGAGAGTGATATGTTAATGAAACTTATAGACATAGAAAATTGGAAGAGAAAAGATCATTATAATTTTTTTAGGCAAGTTGATTACCCTCATTTTAACATTTGTGGAAATATTGATATTACAAAGTTTTATAAACATATTAAAGAAAATGAATTGCCATTTTTTATATCAATTTTATATGCTTCTACAAAAACAGCAAATAGCATAAAAGAATTTAAACTTAGAATAAGAGGAGATAAAGTAATTGAACATGAAACTGTAAATCCTTCTTTTACTATAATTACAGAGGAGGAAGTGTTTAGTTTTTGTAGATCAAACTACACAGATAATTTTAATGAGTTTAAAACTAATACATTAAAGGAAATTGAAATAGTAAAAAATAATATTAATATCGAAGATGAACCAGGACAAGATGATTTATTATATATTACCAGCATCCCGTGGGTTTCATTTACTAATATAACTCATCCAATTCAGATGAATCCTGTTGATAGCATACCGAGAATAGCATGGGGTAAATATTTTGAAGAAGGTAGTAATATCAAGTTACCAATTTCTGTGGATGTACATCATGCATTAGTTGATGGGTTACACATTGGACAATATTTTAATATTATTCAAGAAATTTTAGATAATCCTGCGAAGTATCTATAAGATATAATTTAAATTGTGCTTTAGTTGCTATTAATAAAAAATAAATTCAAACTTGTAAGGGGGATAAATAAATGGTTTTATTAGTTGTTGATACACAGAAATTAATAACAAATGAAAATTTATATAAATTCAATGTATTTGTGTCAAATGTAGAGAAAATAATTGCTACAGCAAGGCAAAATAATATAGAAATAATATATGTACGCCATGATGATGGTCCTGAAAATGAATTAACAAAAGGCACTGAAGGTTTTGAAATATATGAAAAGTTTATACCATCTAAAGAAGAAAAAATATTTGATAAAAAAGTAAATAGTGCTTTTAAGGATACTGGTTTATTAGAATATTTAATAAGTAAAGCAGAAAAGGATATAATTATTGTAGGACTTCAAACAGATTATTGTATTGATTCTACTATAAAATGTGGATTTGAACATGGATTTCATATTATAGTTCCAGCTTATTCAAATACAACAGTTGACAATAAGTTTATGTCAGCAGAGCAAACATACAAATATTATAATGAATTTATGTGGAATGGTAGATATGCAGAATGTATTTCCTTGGATCAAACACTTAAAATGATGAGATAAATTTTAATTTAAATTTGTAGGAATAAAGGAAATTTATAAATATAGAAGGAGGGGGATAGATTGTATTATAGAAATCTTATGTTAAGCGATATGGACAAAATAGAAGAAATAGATGGTGAGTGCTATATTGCAAGGGCATGGAGGGAAGTAAATGGAATTAAAAAATTAGTAGATATAAATTGGCTTGAGAAAGAATTACCCAATGGACTAACTTGGCATAAGGAACATTTTTTATTGTCTATAAAAAGTGGGGGAAGAGCTTTTGGTTGTTTTGATGATGAAAAAATGGTTGGATATGCTGTTATAAATGGTGATATTTTTGGTGTAACAGCAAAATATATATTACTGGATCAGATGTTTATTTCCAAGGAGTATCGCAATATGGGAATTGGCAAAAAGCTTTTTAATGAATGCTGCAATGCAGCTAAAGATCTGGGCGCTGAGAAAATATATATTTGTGCAGCTTCAAGTGAGGAAACAATAGCGTTCTATTTTGAGAGAGGGTGTAAGGAGAATTTGGAAATAAATGATATATTATATGAAATTGATAGAAATGATTACCAGCTAGAATATAAATTATGAGAATAATCTATACTTAAACCAATATACAACTTCCCATTTAATTGTGAGCCTATAAGCTGCAATAAGATTAATAGTATTCTAAAAATTAATAACAGATATAAATATCGCATTATTCATAAGAAATAAATTTGCGATATTTTTTATTGCGAAATTCTCAGAAAATATGTGTCTTTATAGACTTGATATATTATAAATTGATTACATGATTTAATATCTGAATAATACTTAAATTACAATATATGTTATAATTGATTCGGAATAGTAAATTATTGTAAGGTAAAGAACAAACAATGAGTAAATATGTGAGGAGGTATAGTATGGAAAAGTTAGTTACATTAAAAATGAAAAAAAATATGATTTATGATTGTGTGGATTTATTTATTGACACATTCACTAAAGAACCATGGAATGACGTTTACGAATCAAGAGAGCAAGTAGTTAATTTTTTTAATAATTATTTTAACAATAACTACTTTGTAGGCTATGTAGCCATGTTGGATGATAAAGTAGTAGCCTTAAGTATTGGTATGAAAAAACCTTGGATAGAAGGTTTTGAATATTATATTGACGAATTTTGCATTAGTTACGAAATGCAGGGAAACGGCATTGGAAGTTGTTTTATAAAAGCAATAGAAGAAGATATCAAAAAACAAGAAATGAATGGAATGATATTAAATACAGAAAAGAATTATCCATCACAGAAATTTTATGAGAAAAATGGATTTAAAGTAATTGGTGATTTGATAGTTCTTGGTAAATAGTGAGATGTGCATACGAATGAAAAGGAAGAAGTCTGGAATGAATTTATAAATTAGATGGTGAGAAGTTTAGAATTAAAATATTTTTACTGGGGGATTAATATGTTTGATATTATTACTTTAATTGGAATTGTAATAGGAATTATTTTTATTAAAGTTACGTCTAAAAAACAAGATAAAATACTTAGAAATATAGGTGTATTTATAATTTTAATATGCTTAATTTATATAATTCCAAATTTTTTTAAAGGTTTTGTACAAGGATTTATAGATGGTTTGTGTGGTCTTATTAATATTAATTAAATATTTTAAAATTAAAATGTTGCATTATTTATAAAGAGATTTGCGATATTTTTTGTGCAAGTCAAAATAAGGTAATTTAAATATAAGGAGACAATGATAATGAAATTTGGACAAAGTAAAGTAGAATTAAAAGATGGAACAGCATGCATTTTAAGAAGTCCAGATGAACAGGATGCAGAAAAAATGATTGAATATTTAAAAATAACATCAAAAGAAACATATTTTATGATTAGATATCCTGAAGAAATTAGAATAACTATTAATGAAGAAAAAGAATGCCTTAACAACAATTTGACTAGTGATAAAGACTTAATGATTGCTGCATTTGTTAATGGTGAACTTGCAGGTAATGCTAGTATTAGTTGTGTAAGAAATTATGTTAAACTTAAACATAGAGCAGTATTTGGAATTTCTATTAAAGAAAAATATTGGAACAATGGTATTGGGAGTATACTTCTCAAAACTATAATTGAACAAGCCCCAAAGATGGGTTATGAGCAAATTGAACTTGGTGTATTTGCAGATAATAAAAAAGCACAAGTTTTATATAAAAAGTATGGATTTGAAGTTTGGGGTACTACAAAGAATGCATTTAAACTTAAAGATGGAACATATCGTGATGAAATTATCATGGTAAGAATTATAAAATAAGTACCAATTCAATCTAAATAGAAAAAAGAGTTTAAAATTAGTCTGTTGCATACTATTGATAATGTTATTTATTGAATAGCTAGGTATAAAAATGGGGGATATTATGGGATTTATATTTATGATAATTATAGTATTATTATCTTATGTAATAATACAACTTGCTATTGATCAATCTGCAAATACAAAAATACTAAAAGAAAATCTTAAAGTTTTAGTTGAGATAAGAGAATTGCTTAAAAAGCAAGATAAAAATTTGTAACTAGCCAATTAAAAAGATATATCTTATTTAGAAATTATTTAATAGAAATTTTTAAACGAAATTATTATGGAAAGAGGTTATATAAATGAATAAACCTAAGGCACTATTATCAGGTGATAAAGTTGCAATAGTTAGTCTATCAAGTGGTATGTTAGGCGAGGATTTTAGTAAACATGAATTAGATTTAGGTATTAAACGATTGAATGACTTTGGATTAGAACCTGTATTTATGAGAAATTCATTAAAAGGGATTGAATTTCTTAAAAATCATCCAGAGGCAAGGGCTCAAGATTTAAAAGAAGCATTTATGGATGATTCTATAAAAGGAATCATATGTGCAATAGGTGGTGATGATACATATAGATTATTACCATATCTTTTAGAAGACGAAGAATTTATTATAAAAGTCACCAAAACTCCAAAATTGTTTACAGGATACTCTGATACAACAATCAACCACCTTATGTTTTATAAGCTTGGTATGACAAGTTTCTATGGACCAAATTTTATTTGTGATTTAGCAGAACTTGGAGAAGAAATGTTGCCACATACTAAGGCATCATTTCAAGGATATTTTAAAGGTGACGAACCAAAAATAATTACTTCAAGTGATGTTTGGTATGATGAAAGAATAGATTTTTCAGCAAATGCAGTAGGTAAGGAACGAGTTTATCATGCAGAAATAAAAGGATATGAAATCTTACAAGGTTGTGGCAGTTTTAAAGGTAGACTTTTAGGAGGATGCCTTGAAAGTTTATATGATATATTATCTAGCACTCGATATGCTGATGAAAGCACAATATGCGAAAAGTATGCTATTTTTCCATCACAAGATGAATGGAAAGATAAAATTCTATTTCTTGAAACGAGTGAAGAAAAGCCAACACCTGAATTATTAGAATTAGAGTTATTAGCGTTACAAGAAAAAGGTGTGTTTGATGTTATAAGTGGAATACTTGTAGGAAAGCCTCAAGATGAACAGTATTATGAAGAATATAAAGAGGTTTATTGCAAAGTAATAAAAAATTCTAACTTGCCTATTTTATATAATATAAATTTTGGACATTCTCATCCTAAGTGTATTATTCCGTATGGAATAGAGGTAGAGGTTAATATGGATGAAAAGATAATTACATTTAAAGAGTCTTTATTTGATTAAACTACAAATTTCAATATTATATATAAGGTGAAATTTTATAAAATTCAATGGATTAGTATCTGAGTTGTCAGTTCAAGATATAGAGAAATCAAAAGAATTTTATATTGATATTTTAGGATTTAAATTAGAATATGAACGTATTGAAGATAAATTTGCCTTTATTTCATTTGAAGAAGCACAAATTATGATTGAAGAAATAAATGGGTATTGGAATACAGTAATATTAGAACATCCATTTGGCAGAGGTGTTAATTTTCAGATAAATGTCTCAAATGTTGATGATTTAATATCTTCTTTAAACAAGAATAAGATTGAATTATTTAGGAATGTAAAGATCAATATATATGAAGCCAACGGAGAGGCTTATGTTGAAAAAGAAATATTAGTTCAAGACCTAGATGGATATTTATTGAGATTTTCACAAATTATTAATGTATAGAAAAGTAGTGAGAAGGGGTGAATATTATAAAAAAAATATCAAGAAGAATCGTTGTGTTATTTTCTGCAACAATGTTTCTTATTGGATTTATATTTTTTTGTATTTGGCAAAATAATAGTATTACTATTTCGAAATTTGATTATGTAAACGCTAAGATACCAGATGACTTTAATAATTTTACAATAGCTCATGTTTCTGATTTGCACAATAAAATGTTTGGTGAAAATCAGGTTAAGCTATTAAACAAAGTTAAAAGCATTTCTCCAGATATAATTGTTATTACAGGTGATTTAATAGACAGACGTAAATATGATTTAGATACTGCAATAATGTTTTTTTCAGGGGCTGTAGAGATAGCTCCTGTATATTATGTGTCAGGTAATCACGAGGCTTGGTCTGGAAATTTTTCTATGATTAAAGAAAAATTGATAGATACAGGTGTTCACATTGTTGATAATACAGCATTTAAACTTTCAAGGGGGAACAGTTCAATACACATATTAGGATTATCAGATCCAGATTTTCTTACATCTGATTACATGGATGGTACAAACACCAATAAAATGAAAGAACAATTAAGTATCTGGTCAACGAATGAAAACTTTAAAATACTACTTTCTCATAGACCAGAGCTCTTTGATTTATATTATGAAAACAATATGGACTTAATTTTTACAGGACATGCTCATGGAGGACAAGTTAGAATTCCAGGGATAGGTGGATTATTTGCTCCAGATCAAGGAATATTTCCTAAGTATACAAGTGGAATATATAATAAAGATTTATCTACAATGTTTGTAAGTAGAGGATTGGGTAATAGTATTTGTCCTTTAAGGATTTTTAATAGACCAGAAATTGTTGAAGTAACGTTAAATCATAGTTAGCATTAATATAAACTGTTTATAGTATAAAAGGAGAACATGTATAAACTTTAAATTAATGGATATATAGAAGTAATAATTCCCATTATTTGAATAATATTAATTCTTTATTAAGAAAAAACAAATGTTATGTTTTTACAATAAAAATAATAAATAGCAATGTATTTGCTAAATGTACTATAATTTACTAGAAGATAAATAGTAATTTGAAGGTGAACATTATGGAATATATTAAGAAATATAAAATTATTTTTAGTATGCTTATGATTTATATTTGGGGAATCAGTTATCAACTAATTCATCATAATGAAGTAATAATGACAATTTCTGAAACTACAATATATTTGTTTTTATTATTTGTTGGGATAAAATTAATAAAGAACACTGAAGCAAACGAAAGGATAATTGTGCCTAGTAATATTAAAGTGCTTTACTTTGAGCTAGCATGGTATGCTTTTTATGTTATATTCGCTTTTATCACTAATAAGCTGAGTATTTTCATGGTAAATGAGATGACACATTGGATTGGGCTTGTAATAATTCCTTTTATTATTTTATGGAAAACTATGAACATATCTTTTAAAGAAAGCTTATGTATGTTAGGTTTATATGATTCAAAATTTAAATTATATCTAAAATCAATTATCATAGTATGTTTAGGAATGTATCCACTTATGGTATCTTTACTTACTTATTATTATAATATTGGAATACAAAAGGTGGCTTCTAATATATTAAATTTGCTTATCAATGTACCAGTATATTTACCAATTATGATGATAATGGCTGGCTTTACAGAAGAATTTTTCTTTCGTGGAATATTACAAAATATATTGCAGCAGAGAGTTAGATATAGAATAAATGCTGTAATTATAACAAGTATTTTGTTTGGATTATATCATATTCCATTTGCTTTATTTTTATGGGAAAATACTTCAGGAAATTTTCTATTATCATTAGCAGTAGTGTTTACAGAACAAACTGTTGCTGGAATTTTATATGGTGGTTTATATAGTAAAAGTAGAACATTATGGTATCCAATTATTATACATTCCTTTAACAATATGATTCTTATGATATTTCAGAATTTATTTTTAAAGTAAACTGTTAAATTCCAATTTAAAGTATAGCAATTAAAATAGTAATTTGTAAGAGAGTGGTATATATGATATTAGAAACTGATAGAACAATTCTTCGTCACTTTGAAAAGAAAGACTTAAAGGATTCGAATGAATACTGTAGTCAAGATGGTGTGGGAGAAATGGCAGGATGGCAGCATCATTGTAATTTGTCAATATCAAAAGACGTGTTAAATAAAAATATTCAGAATGAAAACATTTTTGCTATAGAAAATAAAGAAAACAACAAAGTGATTGGTCATATAGCAATAAATAATGATTCTGAAAATGGAAGAGAAGATACAAAAGAATTGGGATTTGTACTGAACCGTAACTATCAGAATAAAGGAATTATGACAGAAGTAGTATACACAATTCTGGACTATTTATTCTGTAATGGAATTGAATATGTGTATGCCTGTTGTTTTCAAAATAACAGACCATCTAAACATTTAATTGAAAAATGTGGTTTTACTTTTGAACAAGAAGGAACATTTTATGCAGAATCATTGAAAAAAACTTTCAAGTCATTTGTTGAATATGTTTGGAATAAAAATGATTGGAAGTTATATAAACATTAATAAATTTGAATAATTAAAATAGTAATTTATAGATTATTATATAATCAGAAAGAGAGAATGAAGATGTTAATAGAAACTAAAAGATTAAAAATACGTGATTTAGAGCACAAAGATGAAAAAAACTTGTTAAAAATTGTTTGGCAAAAAGATATGCTTCGTTTTATGAAAGATTGGTCAGAAAACAGCTCTGTAGCAGACAGATTCTATGGATATATTGATTGGCTACAAACACAGAAAGATTCAAAAGATATTTATGAAAATAAGAGATATGGTATTGCTAAAAAAGACACAGATGAATTAATTGGTATGGTAGGTATGGGATTAGAAGATACCGTAAATGAAGTAGAAATAGCCTATTTTGTAGATCAAGATTATGCAGGAAATGGATATGCAACAGAAGCACTTAAAGCATTGTTTAATTGGTGCATTAGTGTATCTGATATGCCTTATTTAATTTTGACAATTGATTGTGCCAATACAGCATCTTGTAGAGTGGCAGAAAAGGCTGGATTTGAACTGTTTGAGAAAAGAACGCCTATAAGCCATAAACAACCTAATATGGAAAGTGACAGTTATTACTATTTCCGTAAGTATAGATAAATTCAAATTTAAAGTAAAGTAATTGAAATAGTAATTTAGTGAGGAAAAATGAAAGCCCTCATTTTTAATTTTAACTAAATAATTGATATAGAAAGTGTGATACTATGAAAATTGATAGATTATTAGGAATACTAAATATACTAGTTAATACAGAAAGAATTACAATAAAAGATTTAGCAGAAAGATTCGAAGTCTCTAAGCGTACAATTTTTCGTGATTTGGATACACTAAATAAATCAGGAATTCCTATAATCACATATTCAGGTATTGGTGGTGGAGTATCAGTTGTTGAAGGATATAAATATAAAAAAAGTATTTTTTCTAAGAATGATATAAAAAATATTTTTACTGCGCTCTCTGGATTAATGAGCATTAATAGAAACAATGACCTAATAAATCTAATGGCAAAAATAATACCAGAAGAAACAAAAACTATGTTTTCAGAAAGTGATTATTTAATTGATTTATCATCATGGTTTCAAGATAGTATTACACAGAAAAAGGTTACTGATTTGCATGAAGCAATAGAAAATCACAATTGTATTTGTATTGAATATATTTCTAAAAGTTCTAGAAAAATGAGAATTATTCATCCATATAAACTTGTTTTTAAACAGTCATATTGGTACTTATATGGTTTGTGTGAAGAGAAGAATGAATTCCGTTTGTTTAAGATTAATAGAATTGCTTCATATAAAATTTTAAATAAAAATTTTAATTGTAAGTTAATTGAAAAAATTGATTTTAGGAATGATTTTGGTGCCGATTTGTTTCAAAATGAAGATTTAGAAACCTTATATAGTGTCAAATTAGAATACCACATCATTAATGAATTTGCTCTAACAAATAAAATTGATGCAAAATTTTTTCAAAGAAAAAGCAATGAAGAAAAAGGAAACATAATATTTCAAGTTAGTGATTTAGATTGGATTGCAGATTTGGTTATAGGTATGCAGGACAAAGTTAAGGTTATATCACCACTAAAATTAAAAGAAAAAGTAAGATTACGAATAAAAAAGATGAGCAAAATTTATAAAGATGACATATAGGTGTCATCTTTTTTTATATATAATCTTTTAGAAAGGATGTGCTAGAGAATGAAAAAAGAAATACTTATATTTATTTTTGATGGATATGCTGACTGGGAGAGTGCTTACATATGCTCAGAACTTAATACACCAGAAACAGATTATGTTGTTAAAACTTTAAGTTTTGATAAAGAATCTAAGATATCTATGGGAGGTTTTCATACAATTCCCGATTATTCTATAAATGATTATCCTAAGAAATTTGCAATGCTGATATTAATTGGTGGTGATGCATGGATGGAAGAGAAAAATAATGATATTAAACCTATAGTTGATTATGCAGTTGATAATAATATTCCAGTAGCAGCAATTTGCGGTGCGACTTTTTTTATGGGTGAAAATGGTTATTTGGATGACAGAAAACATTCAAGTAATACATTAGAGTTTTTGAAGTTAAAGGCTCCTCATTATAAAGGTGATAGTAATTATATTGAAAAACAAGCAGTGAGTGATGGTAATATTATTACTGCAAATGGAACAGCCACATTAGAATTTGCTAAAGAAATTATGTTATATTTAAATGTTAAACCTGCAGATAAGATTAATGAATGGTATAGGTTTCATAAATTGGGGTACTATCAAAATTAAATAAGTTGATTAGAAATATAAGGAGTTGTAATGATTTTTAATTGTTATGACTTTTTATTTTTGTACAGAAAACTGAATGATATTATATTTACAATTTATGTTATAATTAACCAATAGATAAATGGAAATTTGTAAGGAGATTAGCAATGGAATTATTTGAATTAGGAAAGAAAAAAGAAGGATATAAATGTGTGCAGTATGGGATATTTAATGATATTGAATTTGATGCAGAATCATTTATAGATATATTTGAAAAAGATTGGGGAATAAAATTAGAAGCAGAAATAAGAAGTGATGATATGATTACATATGTTAATTTTGATATAGATAAAATTCAGTTTGTATGTTCATTTATGAAAGCAATATATCCAGATGATTCACCAATTGAAGCTGCAAAAAGAAATCCATTTTGGAGAGATGCAGAAGAATGTGTTAAAAATCATAAGGCTTTTATGGTTGTTGGTATTTTAAAAAATGAATGTTTAAATCAGATTAAAACTTGCTCTATATTTACGCAGGTCTGTTGTTCATTTATGGGAATGTCTGATGGAATATGCATGTATAATGCATATTCTGGCTTAATCATTGAAAAAAATAGTTATCGTAATTATATGAACATTATGAAAGCAGCATTAGAACATAATGATTATTATCTTCCATATGAAAATTGGATAAATATTAATTGTGTTAGAGAAGAAGATGGGAAAATAGGAGCTTTTACAACAGGATTAAATATATTCAATAAATTAGAAATAGAGTTGGTACATATAGAGTACGAAGTAGAAGTAATGCAGAAAATTATAGACATAATTTTATTTGGTTTAATAATGGATAATAAGACCTTGGGAAATGGTCAATTAATTAAGCTGGATGAAGATATTGAAATTATCACAAAAAAGGCAAAGGGTTATTATCTAAATGATAGAGAGACAATAAGTATTTTTTATATGAACTATTAGGTAGATAAATTGCAATTTGTATTAATTTATATAGGAGTTGAGTAATTATGTTTGATGATAATATATTGAAAAATCTTTGGGATGATTGTGAATATTCATATAAAGAATATATATCTGACTATCCTACAGATGAAATAATAAAACAGGTAGAGCAGGAAATATTGTATAAATTGCCTAAATCATATATAGAGTTAATGCGTATTCATAATGGAGGACTTCTGAAGAAAGATGCTATTCGTACAAAAACTCCTACCAGCTGGGCAGAAGACCATATAGGCATAACAGGATTATTTAGTATTGCTTTAGATAAATCATGCTCATTGCGTGGAGAATTTGGAAGTAGATTTTGGATTGAAGAGTGGGAATATCCTGACATTGGGGTTGCAGGAAAGGCAATAGAAACAAAGGATTTAAAAGAGAAGAGAATTATGCTGGAGGAATGTCCTATTCTTTCTAAAAGATTTGATTCTGAAACTTGTGAATATTTTGCTTTATTTAAAATTACGGATATGGAATCATATCTATGTATTGACAGCGGAATGATTAAAATTGATTGAATGAGATTTTCAAATTCCAATTTATAGTGGAGGATAGTTTATGGTTTATTATTATTTGGAAATTAATGATGAAAAGTGTATTAAATATAAGTATTATCCAGAAGATAATAAAAATTTTAAGCCAGGTATGATTATTTTTGATAAGATTTTAGAGACAATAGAGATTGAATCTGCAGAAAAAGATTTTGAGCGATATGCAGAAGAATTAAATGAGCACTGGTATTGGTATGCTGATCATGCTGTTAGAAGTATACTAAATGATTATTATAAAGGAATTGTTAGAGAAGTTGGAATGGTGGCATGGTATTGAGAGAGATACAAATTCCAATTTGGAAGGGAGATTTTTGATGATAACTAAACACGTAATAGTAGAAGATTATAATCAAAAATGGAAAGAGGGTTTTGAAAGTATAAAAGATGAATTATTAGCAGTTTTATCTGGAAAAATTATTTCAATTGAGCATATTGGTAGTACATCAGTTGAAGGATTATCAGCAAAGCTAATTATAGATATTGATATTGTGATTGATAGAAACTTTGATGAAGTTAAAAAAGCATTGGAAAACCTTGGCTATATTCATGAAGGTGACTTAGGCATATATGGTAGAGAAGCATTCAAATATTCAAATAAACCACATTTGATGGCACATCATTTATATGTATGTGGTAAAGACAACAAAGAGTTATATCGTCATGTTACTTTTAAAGATTATCTAAGAAAACATAAAGAAGATAAAGATATGTATAGTGTTATTAAAAAAAATATGGCATTAAAATATCCTGAAGATATAGATTCTTATATTAAAGGAAAACAACAAATAATTTTAGAAATATATAAGAAATGTGGATTAGAAAAATAAGTTTTAAGTTAAGATGAGTGTTATAAATTAACTAAATAAGAGAAGGGCTATATGGAGAGAGCTTTATTAGTAATTGATATGCAAAATTTTTGTGTTGGTAAAAATCATGCAGCATTATTTAAATATAAAAATTTAGAACTTATTAAAAATGTGAATATGATTATTTCAAAATATGAACCACAGAATGTATATTACATAGTAAATATAATGGAGGATAATTTGAGTAATAAATGTGCTCCATTCAAGGCGTTTGATGGAAGTTATGAAGCAGATATTGTAAGTGATTTATCTGTTGTTAATAATAAAATATTTAAGAAATATGAGAGTAATGCTTTTTCAAACAAAAAATTGATAGAGGAGTTAATGAATTCTAATACAACTGAGGTTGAAATTGTTGGCGTAGATGGAGGGGGTTGTGTTGCCCTTACAGCTTTTGCAGCATTAGAGTTAAGATTTAAAGTTACAATGAATACAAGAGGAATTGGTACTACTTTTAATGATAAGGCAGACAAATATAATAAACAGTTAAAAGAGCAAGGAGTACAATTTAAGTAAAGTTATAAGAAGTAACAGGAAGAATAAAATAATTATGAAGAATTAGCAATGGAAATAGAATAATTACAATCTGAATTATTGAACTTTTGGCAAGAATATGGATTTGGAAACTATGGTAATGGAATAATAAAGTTTATTAACTATTATCGCAAATTATCAAAAGTTAATGAGGATATTTGTTTTCTTAATATTCATTATAGAAACATTACAGTATGCTCATACAGTTTAGATGAGTTTTTTAATCATATATAGTAGATGAAGATAACTACAATAAAATATTGAAAAAAGAATTATTTGCCCAATCATATGATTCAAAAGGATGCTTGAAACCAAATGATATATACTTCTTTGTACCAGCGATTATACTAGGTGGTAAAGAATCGGTAGAATCAATTGATAAAGGGGATGCAAGTGTACATCAAAGTTTATTGTTTCAATTAGGCAAATAATTTTACAGTATATATTACTAAAATTTCAATTTAAATTTTAGTAATCGAAATAGTAATTTACCAGGAAAAGAAGAAAGGAATATTATGAAAACATTGATATTCAATGGTTCTCCAAGGAAAGATGGAGATACTGTTAGTTTGATAAATGAACTGGTTAAGCAGTTAAATGGTGAGTATAGAATAGTTAATACATATAATTGTAAAATACATCCATGTATTGACTGTAGATTTTGTTGGAAAAATGAAGGCTGTTGTGTTGATGATGAAATGCAGGAAATTTATAAGTATATACAGGAGTGTGACAATATTTTAATTGCCTCTCCTATTTATTTTTCAGAATTAACAGGAGCATTGCTGAGTGTTGGAAGTAGGCTTCAAACTTATTTCTGTGGAAAATTCTTTCGCAAAGAGATTCTAATCAAAAAGCCTAAAAATGGTGCCGTTATTGTCGTTGGTGGGGGAGATGGAAGCATAAACAAACCATATGAAACAGCATGTACTTTACTTCATCATATGAATTCACATGACATATTTCCACTTGTATATAGTCATAATACAAATAATAATCCAGCAATTACTGATATTAATGCTATAAAAGGGATAAAAGGTATTACAAAATTTTTTAATGAGTTAAGAGAATAATTTTTGATAGAAAATAGACTATGAAAATCCAATTTGTATTGATGGATAGAAAGACAGTAATTTATTTAAGTGATAGTAATACAGATTATGTGAGGTGTAATATGGAAAGAACAAAAGGAGTGGCATATTGTGGATTAGCATGTTGTGTTTGTAGTGAAAATGCAACTTGTGCTGGATGTAGAAATGAAGGATGCAAAGATAAAGAATGGTGCAAATCATTTAATTGTTGTACGAGCAGGGGACTGAACGGCTGTTGGGAATGTACACAGTTTCCATGCGAAAATCCAATGTTGAACAAACTTCGAATACGTACATTTGCAAAATTTATTGCTAAATATGGAAAAGATAAGTTAATGGATGCTTTGGCGCAGAATGAAGCTGATGGAATGGTATATCATTATGAAGGGCAGCTTATAGATGACTATGATAAATTGCAGACGGAGGAGGAAATTAAAGAATTACTTTTAAATAAAAAAGCATAATATATAGAATTTAAAACAGAAATTTGTAGATGGGATTATTAAGGAGGAAAATCATGTATCAAGTTTTAGAGGATTATAAACTAATACACGAAAATGAACCAATAGGAAAAGTTCAAAGAAAACAACAACATGAGAAGTCTGTTCAGTGGCTAAAAAAGGAATATGTTAATATGCCTCAGCTTTCGATTGTAATTGAGTTTGTAAAGAAAAACAAGAATATTAAATTTACAAGGCAATTTTATTATAAATTGATTTTTCCTCAAATATGTATTGAAGAAAATAAATTTGATGTGTATGGTTTATTATTTTTGTTTGAGACAGATATGATACAACATTATGAGGAATATATGTCTTGGAAAAAATCAATATTAGAACTAGAGAATATAGTGTTGAACAAATATTCTAATAATAATGTAGTGTTAGAATATAGATATGAACGTCAAAAGAACTGGTTTGAATTTTCGATTCATGAAGTACCATTTGGCGTATTGTGTGGTATGGATGGTGCATCACTTAAACAGATAAAAGAAATGAAGAGTGACTTGAAGGATTTTAAAAAATTATGTTTGTTTTTGAATAAGGACGAGGGTGAAAATATTTCTTATTTATCAATTATTTATGATGCTTGGGAAAAATACTTGATGAGTGTAGATAAATACAATGGATTTCAAGGCTATTTGAGGAAAAACACGATTAAATACTAATTATGAATATAATGAAAAGTACAAACAACTCGACAAATTTTAATTATGATATATATAAATTACAATTACCATTATTTAGATAATATTAACCTTTTGTTAAGAAAAAATAAATGTTATATTGTTACAATGAAATAATGAATAGTGAAGTAAGAAAGAGGTTACTTTAAAATGAAGAAAATTTTTAAAGAATATACTAAGATTAAAAATTTTATAACAGTTTGTAGCACAATAGTTTTGATACCTGTTGATTTTATTGTAATTGCTATAACAATATATAATTAGATAAAGAGCATAATATATGCCACAGATTTAAATATCGCATCATTCATAGATGAATTTGCGATATTTTTGTTGCACAATACAAAAATTTAAAGTAATAATTGGAAGTATTTATATGTTATAAAAATTTTTATATATTAGGAGGAAACTTATAGCAGAATATATTGGTGTAAAAAAGCATTTAGAGAAGATGCAGGATACTTTTATGTTTTTGAACACAAAGATGTAACTAGTGTTTATATCGTTAAGTATAGAGGGGGGATTTAAAGTGAAAATTGGAAAAGTAAATAAAATACTGAATTTTATAATAGTTATCATATTAATTATATTGTGGGGAAGTGTTTTTCTTATACATGGTATTGTAGGTGTTGTGGCATGGTCACTAGCAAAATTATTCTTTGCACCAATCGGTGTCCTATTAGCGATTATTAGCCTTATATTGATTATTATCTGTTTAGTAAAAAAGAAAAAAGTTATTCAAAAATCAATTACATTGTTATTATCACTAATTCTCGCGTTTCCTATACTTATGCTTTTTAATGTTATTCAGGTGGAATATCCTGCTAATATCAATAAAGTAATGCCTTGGATTACAGTAAGATGGCCTTTAAAGGAAAAGACAATAGTTGGATGGGGTGGAAATGTTGTAGAAATAAATGCACCACATGCTATATGGGCATCTGAAAGATGGGCATATGATTTGGTTATGGAGCCAAATAATATTGGCAGCAAGAAGCTTGAGGATTATGGAATTTACGATAAAGAGATTGTTGCACCAATTTCAGGGACAGTCGTTGAGGCATATGATGGGGAGCAGGATATAGAACCAACTACAGAGAATTTTTTATCTATGGAAGGAAATCATGTTTATATAAAGATAGATGAAACAGGAACATATTTATTGTTAAATCACTTAAAAAAAGGAAGTGTACTTGTAAAAGCTGGTGATCATGTAAATGAGGGAAAAGTAATTGGAAGGGTTGGAAATTCTGGCACTACTTCAGAACCTCATTTGCATATTCATCATCAACGTCAAGATCCAACGAAAACTATTAATATAATCTTTGCAGAAGGGTTACCACTTTATTTTAAAGATATCGATGGTAAACCTATGCCGGAAAAGGGTTTAATTGTAACACCTAAAAATTGAAGATTATGCATATTATATCTAGATTTGACCTATTAATTAATAAAAATAATGTTCTTTGAAAATTGAATAATGTGATATTTATAATTTATGTTATAATTAATTCATAATAGTAGAAGAAAGAGAAGTTAAGTGAAGAAAATTTATAAAACCTGAGGTAAAAATAACATGGATATAAAATATAACGCTCCTTTACCAATGGAATATATTTCTTTGAGACTGAAAACTGGAATGGGAACAAGGTTAACATTATCTTTAGTACCATTCAGAGTGTACAACATTTTTATAAAACGAACAGCAACCACAAAAATGACAGATTAACAATGTCAACTATTCTAAAGTAAAATAAAAAAATATTAAGGGAAATGTGGAGGAAAAAACAATGGAAATTAAACCGCAGACAATAATTAAAATGAAAATAATCAAAAAGAATGGATATTGCCCTATATTTAATGAGGGAGATGAAATAACTATAAAAAAGCATTGTTTTGATATTTCCGAAAACAAATTACAGAAATATTGTTATGCAACGCTAAATGATATTTATCCGAAATATTCAAAACTCAGAAAAATGCCAATTGGAAGTAAAGATATTTTTAAGTGTAGGGATAATGGAATTATTGAAATTGAACTTGAAAGATATGAAGATGAGTTATATGATTTTGAAAGAAAATAATACTTAAAAAGATAGTGTTAAATCTCAAGGTATATGGTGGTTTTGTAAAACTCAATTTTAAACGGTGTAGGACTTTTAATACCTTAATTAATAAACTTAAAATTTGTAGTATCAGCTTTTATAAATATATATATTATATTCAAGAAAGGCTTTTGAAATGAGAAGTCTTGCCTTGAAGGTAATTCAGAAGCCTATTTATAGAATTGATAATGAATCAATTCTATCCTTTAAAGCAAATATCAGAGAACGTCACAATTATTTTGACAGTATTTTTTAATTCGCATACTCATTACATTATGAATCAATAAAAATAAATAACAGATTTAAATATCGCATTGTTCAGAAATGAGTATGCGGTATTTTTTTGTTCGCAATTCTAAGTAAGTGTACAACATGTAGAAAGTGTGACAGAAGTGTTATTTGAAAATTGAATAATGCGGTATTTACAAAATATGTTATAATTAGTTTGGAATACTAGTATATAATATAGAAAATAATTAAGAGTTAAACTTTATTTTTAGAAAGGATATACATATAGATGGATAATAATGTTTTGTGGTATTTAGAAAAACAAGTTGAGAGAACTATAAATAATTTAAGAAAGCGTAATATGGCAGGCTTTTTCGTTAAGGATGATGTTGAATTAAAAGAACTTTTAAAACAACTTATAGACGAAAAATCTGTAGTTGGTGTAGGCGATTCAATGACACTATTTGAAACAGGTGCTATAGATTTCTTACGTAATGGAAATTATACTTTTTTAGATAAGTATAGAGAAGGTATAACAAGTGAAGAAAAAAAACAAATCTATATACAGAACTTTTCTGCTGATGCTTTTATATGTAGTACAAATGCATTAACGGAAGATGGTGAACTTTACAATATTGATGGGAATGGAAGTAGGGTTGCACCAATGATTTATGGACCTAAACAGGTTATTTTAGTAGCTGGGATAAATAAGATTGTTAAGAATATAGAAGAAGCCGAAAAAAGAGTTAGAAATTACGCTGCACCAATTGATGCAAAAAGATTATGTAAAAACACTCCATGTACTACTTTAGGTAATTGTGTAGATTGTAAAAGCCCTAATAGGATATGTAATGATTTTACAATTATCAGAGGACAGTTTATTAAAGATAGGATAAAAGTAATAATTGTAGGAGAGCAGTTAGGATATTAATTATTTATCAGTAAAGTTATTAAATTATGAAAAAATAAACAATTTATAAAAACACCGTATTATTCAAAAGTAAATTTTATGGTGTTTTTGCGTCGCAATTACTAAAATTTAAAGTAATAATTGAAAGCATTTATATATGATAAGGAGAAAATATATGAACTTTAAGTTAATTGATATAGAAAATTGGGAACGAAAAGAGTGCTTTAATCATTTTATGAATATTGCTAAAAGTACTTATAGTTTGACTGTTAATATAGACATTTCAAAACTTTTAAGTTTAACTAAAGAAAAGGGATATAGGTTTTATCCAGCATTTACATGGATTGTTTCAAGAGCAATAAATAAACATAAAGAATTTAAAATGAGTTTTGATCAAAGTGGAAATCTAGGGTACTTTGAAGAAATTTCACCAGACTATTCTGTTCTTAATGAAAAAACAAAAATTATGAATAGTCTTTGTACGTCATATAATGAGAGTTTCAAATGGTTTTATGAGAAAATGGTAAGTGATATGAATAATTATAAAGTTAGGGGAACTTTGACAGAACCACAGGATAATTTCTTTTTAATCTCATGTCTACCATGGTTAAGCTATACTTCTTTTGATGTTACAAATCAAAGTGAAAGGCAATTTTTATTTCCTATGGTTACATGGGGAAAATACTTTGAACATGATGGTAAAGTACTTATGCCTTTAACTTTACAAGTACACCATGCTGTTGCTGATGGATATCACTGTTCACTATTTTATTCTGATGTGCAACAAGTACTTAAGAATCCACAGAATTATATTAAATAAAATGATTCATCAATAGAATAGAAATTTAGTATGAGTACTTATAATTTATTGATAAGACAAGCACTTTAATAATAGCTTGCTAAAAATAGAGGTGATACAAAATAATAATATTACATTGTATAAAAGAGCATGAATGTAATATTAAGAAGAAATAAATTTTCACAAATTAATCTCCAATATGAAGAAGCTGTTGCAATATGCAACAGCTTCTTTTATTGTGTGCCCAGCATGGGCACGTACTAATCGGTGAAAGTCCGTAATGG
>NZ_CAURTC010000045.1:0-28887 GCF_963527835.1 uncultured Clostridium sp.
AATCGAACCCCTGTTACCACCGTGAAAGGGTGGTGTCTTAACCGCTTGACCAAGGAGCCATATTAATTTTTCAAAAATACTTTGTTTAAATGGAGCTGGCAATAGGAATCGAACCTACAACCTGCTGATTACAAGTCAGCTGCTCTACCGTTGAGCCATGCCAGCTAATTTAATTGGCGACTCAGAAGGGGCTCGAACCCTCGACCTCCGGCGTGACAGGCCGGCACTCTAACCAACTGAGCTACTGAGCCATATTAATTTTTATGTTTATGGTGGGCACAACAGGGCTCGAACCTGTGACCCTCTGCTTGTAAGGCAGATGCTCTCCCAGCTGAGCTATGCGCCCATAAGATAAATGGTGACTCCTAGGGGAATCGAACCCCTGTTACCACCGTGAAAGGGTGGTGTCTTAACCGCTTGACCAAGGAGCCTTGGTTTTTTGTTTTCGTGACCGTGTTCCCGACCACATAGACTATAATACATAATTTTATATTATGTGTCAACACATTTTTTGAAATTTTTTATTATTATATTTTTATTTAGTGCTAAATCAACAATTTTTGCTCATTATTATAGCTTCCTTTTATCTCATTAATAGCCTTACCAAACCCAGATAACATCCTATTTCTATCCTGGATTTCTTTTTCAATCCTATTAATTTCATTAAAACAAATATTTAAAAAGTTTTCTTCAGAAACTTTATTAATATTTATACTATAACCTTCTTTTTTGAAGTTTTGTCCTGAAGATAATACCTCTATAGAGAACTTATTATTTACAAATATTAATATTTCTTTATCCCATATGCCTCTTCTATTTATTTTATATTTATCTTTTAATACATTTAACTCTATTACTTTTTCATCTATTTCATCTTCCAAAGACTCCAATAATGCCATATAAAAGAATACAGATATTCCTTTTGTAAGTTTAATTTTTAAAAATTGCTTATTACTTATTAAAAATTCATCAACCTTATTTTCAGGAATTAATTCTATATCTTCTATTTGAAATGTTTTTAAACCACTTCCAGTAGGATAATTTATTACAGCTTGATCAAAATTCATTCTTCTAATTTGAAAAACTGCATCATAATCTTCTAGTTCTTTATTAATAACTTTTGCTTTCATAGCTATAATCACCACTTCTTATAAATATTTGGGCTTTGTTTTAAGTTTATTATTCCTTGCTTTTAAGATTTATATTACTATGTTAGAATTTATTTAAGTAATTTAGAAAATAATTATATAAGTATTACTTTATAATTCATTTAAATATAAGGAGATTAACATATATGATTCATCATGATTTAATAATTGTTGGCGGTGGAGCTTCAGGATTAATTGCTGCAATAATGGCTAAGGATTTAGGAAAAGATGTCGCTATAGTAGAAGCAACTGATAGAATAGGTAAAAAAATTCTTACCACTGGAAATGGTAGATGTAATATATCTAATAATAATATTTGTTCTCCATTTGTTAATTTTCATAGTGAAAATAATAGTTTTTTTACTAAAACATTAAATAAATTTACAGTTGAAGATACAAAAAATTTATTTTTGTCATTAGGTTTACCTATTGTGGAACTTGAAAATGGCAAAATGTTTCCAAAGTCACTTCAAGCATCTTCAGTAGTTGATATATTGAGACTATCTTTAGATGATAAAAATATTCCTTTATACACTAATTGCAAAGTTACAGATATAAGAAAATCAAAGAAATTTATTATTAATACAAATAATGAAGAATTTAAAGAATTTAGCTCTAAAAAATTAATTTTAAGCTGTGGTGGTAAATCTGCCCCTAAAACAGGCTCTGATGGTTCCGGATTTAAACTTAGTAAAATATTAGGTCATAATATAGTAGAGCCTCTTCCTGGCATTGTTCAGCTTAAATTAGACTATCCTTACTTAAAAGCATTATCAGGAATTAAATTTGATGGTGAAGTAAGTGTTCTAGTTGATGGTGAAGTAATTAGAAAAGAAAAAGGTGAAGTGCTATTTACTGACTACGGAATATCAGGTCCACCGATTTTACAATTATCTTCATATGCTTCAAAAGCACTTTATAAAAATAAAAATATAAAAATTAGTGTTGATATGTTCCCTAATGAAACAAAAGAAGAAATAGAAAATTTTATATATAGTCATTTTTCAATCTTTAACTATAGAGAAATTTCATCTTGCTTAATAGGTGTGATAAACAAAAAAATGATACCTACTCTTTTAAAAGATGTTGGTATTAAAGATATTCATTCTTGTTGCTCTGAATTAGATTGGAAATATTTAAGCATATTAATTTCTAGATTAAAAACTTGGGAATTTAAATGCACTGGTACTAATGGATTCTCTAATGCTCAAGTAACACTTGGTGGAGTTAATACTAAGGAAATAGATGATAATACATTAGAATCCAAAATAATAAAAGATCTTTATTTCTGTGGTGAAGTAATGGATGTCCATGGTGATTGTGGTGGATTTAATCTACAATGGGCTTGGAGCTCAGGATGTTTAGCTGGTAAATCCGCTGCTGAAAAATAAATTTTAGTTTAGGATAGTGTTGATATATGCAATAGATAAAGTGGCATTGTAATTGGACTTTGAGAATTCTTAATGAGTATTGTCACATTTACTGCTTGTCTCAATTTTATATTGGGAGCAAGCTAAAATGGGACTATAGTCATTTTAGTATTCCTAAGTTCAATTACTCAGTCCACTTTATTTATGCATATATCAACACCATTAAAATATAGTATTAAATTAACAATAAAACATAAAGCCATATCCAAAGTAATATTTAATCATGTTACTTTGATATGGCTTTTTTATAATTAATATTATTTTTTTATCCAATCTGCTTCTAAGAATGTTATCTCAGTTCCCTCATCATTTTTTATTTTATGATATGTTTTTAAGTGATTTTCGTCTATTTGTCTTAAAGTAGCTGTTGATGAAATTGTTTTTCCATAAGTAGTTTCTTTAGCAAACAGCACTTTAATTCTATTTAATTCATATTCTTTTATTGTTTCAAGTGGAACTGCTTCAATTGCCCATTCTATATATTTTACGTTATTTACGTGCTTATTAGAGTCTATATCGCTATATCTAATTTGGAACTCTTTAATAAATTGTTCTTCTTCAACCTTTTCTATATCTTCCATTGATACATCATGATCTAAATCATCATCTACTCCATAGAATTCATATTGTTCTTTTTGTATTCTCATAGGTCTTCTCTTTTCAATATTTATTAAAAAGAATAGTGCTAATGCTTCTCCTATTAAAACACCCTCTGAATCTTTAATATAATATTTTCTTAATCCATAGAATTTTTTAAAACCTATAGCTTTTGTTGTTAAACTTATAGTTTCTCCAAACTTAGGATATCTGTACATTTTTATATCATACTTATAAAATACCCATGCACAATTATTCGTTGTACAGTATTCCATTCCTCCGCCTATTAATTCAGACTGTCTACTACCTACATCACATATATAGTTAATAATAGATGATAGCTTACATTTTAAATTTGAATCTACATCATAATAATTAACTTCATATTCTTTACTAAAAATTTTACCCATAATTATAATATTACTAAAGTAAAAATAATTCCTATTTACTATGTAATATTTCCCCCTTCCTTTATATACATAATATATATTATACTTCAAATTCTTCCTATATATAATGTTTTTTATACAGCACAGTTTAAATTTTTGTAAATCATAATTTCTTCTTTAATTAAATTTTCCAATATAACAAAGTACTATGTCACATTTTAATTAAGAATAAAGCTGCTGCTTAGCGTTTTATTAATTTAAAATAAATATTAACTTAGACTTTCAGGCTTTAAAAATTCTATAAACAAAAAGGCCATTGCATTTTTTTGCAACAGCCTCTTCTTTTAAGTATTATTTATTTAATGCTTCTATTAATTCGTCTAAGTTAATTCCATGTACCATAGCAGCTTCTTCTATTGTTTCAGCTTGAGCTGATGGACATCCAACACATCCCATACCAAAGCTCATTAAAACTTCAGCCTTAGATGAATCATTTTTAACTACTTCACCAATTGTCATGTCTTTTGTTATCATATTTTTCACCTTCTTATTCATAAAAGTCAATTCATACAAATATTATCTACTATGAATTATATTTTATACCAAAAGTAAAGTCAATAATATGAAAACTTAATATTATATACTATCTATTCTTATAGTTTGTTCTCTCTTTGGTCCAACACCTATTATAGAAATCTTAGTATCTGTAAATTCAGCTATTCTATTTAAGTATTTCTTGGCATTTTCAGGTAGCTCCTCATATGTTCTAGCTTCTGCTACACTATCATCCCAACCATCAAATTCTTCATATACTGGTTCACATTTAGCTAAATCTTCTAAACTTGCTGGGAAGTAATCTATAACTTTACCATCAAATTTATATCCTACACATACATTTAATTTTTCTAATCCAGCTAATGTATCTATCTTAGTAACAGCTAGTGAAGTCAATCCACTTACTCTTGCAGCAGTTTTAACTATAACTAAGTCTAACCAACCACATCTTCTTGATCTTCCTGTTGTTACTCCATATTCATGACCCTTTTCTCTTATCCAATCTCCAGTTTCATCAACTAATTCTGTAGGGAATGGTCCTTTACCAACTCTTGTAGTATATGCTTTTGTTATTCCTACTGCATTAGTTATCATGTTAGGTCCAATACCTATACCACTACTTACACCACCAGCTGTTGTGTTAGATGATGTAACATAAGGATATGTTCCGTAATCTATATCTAAAAGCATACCTTGTGCACCTTCAAATAGTACAGTTTTGTTTGCTTTGATGTTATCATATACTTTAACTGAAGTATCTTGAACAAAAGGTCTTAATTTCTTTGCAAATTCTAAATATTCATTTAATATTTCACTAAAGCTTAAAGGTTCTCCACCTAATACCGTAGTAATATACTCATTTTTCATTCTTATATTTTCTTCTAATTTTTCTTTAAAAACATCTTCATGCATAAGGTCACAAACTCTAATTCCACATCTTTCAAATTTATCTGTGTAACATGGACCTATGCCTTTTCCTGTAGTTCCTATATCATTTTTACCTCTTGCTTTTTCTTTTAAAACATCTAGTGTTTTATGATATGGCATTATAAGTTGTGCTCTATCACTTATGATTAATTTTTCTGGTGTAACATTAACTCCAACACCTTCTAAATAGTTTATTTCTTCAAATAGAGCTTTAGGATCTACTACTACTCCATTTCCAATAACATTTAATTTATCATCATATAGTATTCCTGATGGAATTAAGTGCAATTTATATTGCTTATCTCCAACTTCTACAGTATGACCAGCATTATTACCTCCTTGAAATCTAACAACAACTTCAGCTTCTTCCGCTAAATAATCTGTCATCTTTCCTTTTCCTTCATCTCCCCATTGGGCTCCTAAAACAATAAATGCTGACATTTGTTTGCCTCCTTAAATACAAGCTTTAATAGCTTTATATAAAAATATTGGGATGTTTATTTAATATTTAAATAACTTCTCCTTTTAAATATTAGCAAAGTAGATTCGTATGGTCAACTAAATATCGAATATTTTTTTGATTTTTTTAATAATAATTCGTATAATTGAATTATTGTTAGAATTATATCGTTAAATCTTATTAAAACTATTGAGGAGTGTTTGTATGAATATTTATGAAGAATCTTTAAAGTTCCATAAAGAAAAAAGGGGTAAAATAGAAATTAAGTCAACTTGTGAAGTTAAAAATTCTAAAGACTTAAGCCTAGCCTATACCCCTGGAGTAGCTGAGCCTTGCAGAGAAATACATAAAGATCCTAATAAGGCTTATGAATATACTAGAAAGTGGAATTCTGTTGCAGTTATCTCAGATGGTACAGCAGTATTAGGACTTGGTGATATTGGACCACTTGCAGCATTACCTGTTATGGAAGGTAAAAGTGTTTTATTTAAGGAATTTGGAGATGTTGATGCATTTCCTATAGTTTTAGATACTAAAGAAGTTGATGAAATAGTTTCTACTATATGTAATATAGCTCCAACTTTAGGTGGAATTAATCTAGAAGATATTTCAGCTCCTAGATGTTTTGAAATAGAAAAGAAATTAAAAGAAAAATTAAATATACCAGTTTTTCATGATGATCAACATGGAACTGCTATTGTTGTTCTTGCTGGTATGATTAATGCTTTGAAAATAGTAAATAAAAACCTAGAAGATATTAAAGTCGTTATAAATGGTGCTGGCTCTGCTGGAACTGCTATATGTAAATTGTTAATATCTTCAGGAGTTAAAGAAGTCATTATGTGCGATATAAATGGAATAATTACAAAAGGTAAAGATTCTAATAATTCATATATGGAAGAATTAGCGCAAATAACTAATCCCAATAATGAAAGTGGTAGCTTAAAAGATGCAATAAAAAATGCTGATGTATTTATAGGAGTATCTGCTCCTAATATAGTGTCAAAAGAAATGGTTAATACTATGAATGAAAATGGAATAATATTTGCTATGGCAAATCCAACTCCAGAAATATTCCCTGAAGATGCTAAAGAAGCAGGAATTGCTGTAATGGGAACAGGCCGTTCAGATTATCCTAACCAAATAAATAATGTATTAGCTTTCCCAGGTATATTTAGAGGTGCGTTAGATGTAAGAGCATCTGAAATAAATGAAGAAATGAAAGTTGCTGCTGCTTATGCAATAGCTAATTCTGTTCCTAATGAGGATCTAAATCCTGAATTTATAATTCCTAAAGCATTTGATTTAGACGTTCAAACTCTTGTTGCAAATGCTGTGAAAAAAGCTGCAATTGAAAGTGGAGTTGCTTGTATATAAAAATTTAAATATAGCTTAAAGCTTTTAATAGATAATTGGCAGTATGGTGTTGTAGTTGTATGAACTCCTAGTGAGCTTAAAGAACTTCAAAATAATCCAATTATAAAACATACAGTTATAGGAACTGTAGCTGATAAGTATTAATTTAAAAGCACCGTTATATTCATAAATGAATATAACGGTGCTTTTTTACATAAATTTTAAAAAAATTATTCACATTATTTTTTAAAAAACTTATCCACAGAGATTTTTTTTGAAATTTATCCACAGATTGCATCTTGAAAAGTTATCCCCAAAAAAAGTTTTAATTTTTGTCCACAAAACAGAGGGAGCAATATAATGTTTATTTTTTATAATCAATTAAAATAAAAACTATATTTATTTTTTTAAATTTTATAATTATGTTTTTAATGTGCGTTTATATATGCAATAGGTGAAGTGGCATTGTAATTGGGCTTTGAGAATCCTTAATGAGTATTGTCACATTCACTGCTTGTCTTAATTTTATATTAAGAACAAGCTAAAATGGGACTATAGTCATTTTAGTATTCCTAAGTTCAATTACTCAGTCCACTTCGCTTATGCATATAAAATACTCTCTTAAAACATAATCTATTTCAGATACACTACATATTTTCAGACTTCTCTGCGCATTTATTCATAGCTTGAATAACACTACTTCTAAAACCTAACTTTTCTAATTCAACTACAGCATCAATTGTAGTTCCACCGGGTGAACAAACTGCATCTTTTAATTCTCCTGGATGCTTTTCTGTATCTAAAACCATTTTTGCAGAACCCAATACGCTTTGAGCTGCCATCTTATAAGCTTTATTTCTAGGTATACCTAATTTTACTGCACCATCTGCCATAGCTTCTATAAACATAAATATGTATGCTGGTGAAGATCCGCATAGAGCAATAAATGCATGAAAATCTTTTTCTACGATTTCAACACATTCACCAAAACTTTGAAATATTTTTTCGCAAATCTCCATATCTGCTTTAGTAACATTTGTATTTGCACATATTGCAGACATTGCTTCTCCAACTAAAGCTGGAGTATTTGGCATACTTCTAATTATTTTATGCTTCTTACTTATTAAATCCTCTAGATTTTCAATTGTAATTCCAGCTGCTACACTAATTATTAATTTATCTTCAGTTAAATCATCCTTAATTTCATTAATTACATCTTTAAACATATATGGTTTAACAGATAAAATAATTATATTAGAATTTTTGACTACATCCTTATTATTAATGCTAGCATTGATGTTGAATTTATCTTTCATATTGCTTGCTGAATTTTCTGTTTTTGTAGAAACAAATATGTTCTTAGGTTCAAAATACCCTGAATTAATCAATCCTCCAACCATAGAACTTCCCATATTTCCACAACCTATAAAACCAATTTTTTTATCCATAAATTAAGCCCCCATTTTTTATTTTAATTGTATTTTAAATCTATGTTTTAAAATAACATTCCTAAGTTAAATTACTAAGTCTACTTTACTTATTCATATATCAACACATTCTTAAAACATAGCCTATTTTTAAAATTTTCTCCACTATAATCATAGTATAGCTACTCTCCTATTTCATAAACTAATAATGACATTAGAAGGGAGGTTAATATCTATGAGCAATGATTCTATGCTTTGTTATAATTCCTTATTAAATAAAGAAGATTTTATAAACTACTTTTTAGATAAAAAAACCTTAGACTCGAAAATCCCTAAGATTAATTTAAAGGAAACCTGCAATTTTTATTATATAGATATCTTGTTTTCTTCTAATAAGAACTATTTTCTAGAAATCTTCTATAAAAATAATTTTTTAATTTTTGAATTTTATGAGTACAATAATGTAAATTATAATTTTAGAAGAATATATTATTTAGAAGATATTAATATAGACGAGATCTCTCTTTTTAAAGAAAAAAAAGAATTTAAAATTAATATCCCTAAAATAAGAAAAACTAAATGTATATAAAAACAGAGTGAATAAGCCACGGTTCGTTAGTTAAAAGTAGAGAAGTGAGGGTTGAGAGTTTTGATTGAAATCCATAGGCTTTCTAAAAAACGTATATTTTAAAATTCCAAATAAGATTTTTTTCTTAGCTATCAGCATTATCTTGAAATTTAAATTAAATACACTCACTCTTATTTCTTCACTAACTTTATATTTAACCTTTTGTATTCTTATTTTTAACTATTAACTTAAAAATAAAAATGCTAAATCTATTTATTCTTTATGAATAACATCCAAGTTTCCAAATTTACTGAATTGACCAAGCCACGCAAGTTTAGCTGTTCCTACTGGACCATTTCTTTGCTTTGCTATTATACATTCACCAATGTTTTTATCTTCAGTTTCCTTGTTATAGTACTCATCTCTATATAAGAACATAACAAGATCGGCATCCTGTTCTATAGATCCTGATTCTCTTAAATCTGATAACATTGGTCTATGATCAGCTCTTTGTTCAGGCGCACGAGATAATTGTGATAATGCTATAACTGGACATTCCATTTCTTTAGCTAATGCTTTTATGGATCTTGATATTTCTGATACTTCTTGTTGTCTATTATCACTACTACCAGTACTTCCAGACATAAGCTGTAAATAATCTATAACTATTAAATCTATTCCATATTCCATTTTTAATCTTCTACATTTAGATCTCATTTCCATAACAGAAACCCCTGCTGTATCATCTATATAAACTTTTGCTTTAGCTAAAGGCCCTGTAGCTTTAGCAATGTTTTCCCAGTCTTTATCATCTAATTCACCTGTTCTAAGTCTTAACATGTCAACATTTGCTTCAGAGCAAAGCAATTTATATGCTAATTGCTCTTTTGACATTTCTAGTGAAAATATAACTACACTTTTGTCTTCTCTTAATGCTGCATGTTCAGCTATATTTAATGCAAAAGTAGTTTTTCCCATAGATGGTCTAGCTGCAATTAGAATCATATCACCTTTTTGAAATCCTGATGTTTTAGAATCTAAATCTGCAAAACCAGACCCTACCCCTGTAATTTCACCTCTATTATTAAAAAGCCTTTCTATTTCAAGAAAACCTCTTTCTAAAACATCACTTAAAGGTTCAAAATCCTTTGATGTTTTCTTTTCAGCTATATCAAATATTCTTTTTTCAGCGCCATCTAATACATTTTCAACCTCGCCTTGATTATTATAGCTGGATTCTATTATCGATGTTGAAGCTTTTATAAGTTTTCTTAAGACTGACTTTTCTTCTACTATTTTTATATAAGAAGATAAATTTGCTGTAGTAGGAACTGATGCACTTATTTCTGTTATATAAGTTACTCCACCTGCTCTTTCAAGCATCTCAGTGCTTTTTAAACTTTCTAACAGAGTAACTAAGTCTACAGCCATATCTTTTCTGAACATATCTAATATAGCTCTAAATATTACTTTATGACCATCTCTATAGAAATCTTCTTCTTCTAAGCTTTCTAAAACTTTAGCAATAGCAGATTTATCTATAATCATAGAACCTATTACCGATTGTTCAGCTTCTATGCTCTGAGGTAAAGTTCTCATAACTTGTGATTCCAAAAACAGTCCTCCTTTTTTGAATTTAATAAAACATACTCTAAACTTTAATTTAAAATAAGCTTCCTAGTTCAAGGAAGCCTATTTCATTATTCAAAAACAATATCCATAATTTCTTCTATAGTACTTACTGATTTAACTTCTATATCTTTAAGACCTCTTGGAATTTCTTTTTCATTATCTTTTGGCACTAAAACTCTTTTAATTCCTTTTCTTCTAGCACCATATATCTTTTCAAATATTCCACCTACAGGTTTTACTTTTCCTCTTAAAGATATTTCACCTGTTACTGCTATATCTTGCTTTATAGGCTTCTTTAATAATGCACTTATTATGCATAATGTAATTGCAACCCCTGCTGATGGGCCATCAATTTTTCCTCCCCCTATAACATTAACATGTATATCATAATCTTTTATATCTTTATCAGTTATAGCTCTTATAACTGAAGCTGCATTAAATACAGAATCTTTAGCCATAGAACCTGCTGTTTCATTAAATCTTACTACTCCAGCACCTTTCTTTTTAGCCTCAAAAACATTCGCTTCAATTTCAATAGTTGAACCTAAAAATCCACTTACCCCTAATCCGTAAATATGTCCGATTTCATATTCCTCAGTATTATCAAATATTTCAAAAGGAACATGTCTTCCAACAGACAATACTTCATCTAAATATTCTAGTTTTATTTCAATATTATCTTCTCTTTGCTTTTCTATGTATAATGCATATCCATAAGCATCTGTTAATATATTTACTGCTTTTCTACCTTCAAAAGTATAATTACTAATCTTCTTAGCAACACCGTCTTCTAAAGTAACATTTAATTTTTCAGCAGCTTTTTTAACTATAAGCTCTATATCATCAGAAGATAATGGTTCAAAATAAACCTCAGTAGCTCTAGATCTTAATGCTGGATTTATTTCACTTGGACTTTTAGTAGTAGCACCTATTAATACGAAATCAGCTGGTGCTCCATTATCAAATAAATATTTTATATATTTAGGAGTTGATTCATCATCTGGATCATAGTATGAAGATGAAAATTCTACTCTCTTATCTTCTAAAACTTTTAAAAGTTTATTTTGTAATATATGATCTAGTTCACCTATCTCATCTATAAATAATACTCCGCCATGTGCTTCAGTAACTAGTCCTGGCTTTGGTTCAGGAACTCCAGCCTCTGATAAATATCTTTTACTTCCTTGGTATATAGGATCATGTACTGACCCTAACAAAGGATTAGTTATTTCTCTTGGATCCCATCTTAAAGTAGTTCCATCTACTTCAACAAATTTTGATTCATCATCAAATGGAGTAAAATTTAATTTTTTTGCTTCTTTTAAAGCAAGCCTTGCTGCAGTTGTTTTACCAATCCCAGGTGGTCCGTATAATATAATATGTTGAGGATATGGAGAAGATAATTTAGATATTAATGATTTAATAGCACGTTCTTGCCCTACTACTTCATCAAAACTATCTGGTCTTAAAAAGCTCATGATGTTTTTACTAGTTACTTTTTCATCTAGAGAAATTAAATTATCTAATTTACTCATAGTGTTATTATTTTCAACACCTTTTTGCTTTTTAATTACAGATAATCTTACTTCATCAATATATTTTTCTTGTTTCTCCATTATTGCCTGTTCAACCTTCATTTCTATTTTGTTTTGAACATATTTCTTAGCAATCTCATCTACAATCAGTTCTATAATTATTTTTACTTCTTGTTCTAAGTCCTCTTCTTTAGGAATTCCTTTTTTTTCGCCCTCAGATAGTATAGTCTTTAAAGCAAATATTCTATCACAATTATCCTGTGATTTTACATATCTATCTAATTTAAATCTAACAACTCTAGATCTAAATGCACCTTTATCTAAAATATTTTTTGTTACATTAAATAAAGCGTCTATTTGAGCTTCTATTGATAAATTCCCACTCATTATACTATTTAATAAGTTTGTTTCTTCATTTGATTTCAAAACAAATCCTCCTTATTATTGTGGAAGTATATTTACTTTCATTTTTGTACTAACTTCAGGATATAATTTAACTTCTATATCATAATTTCCTGCTAATTTTATTGTATCCATTACTATTTTCTTTTTATCTATTTCAACATTATATTGAGTTTTTATTAATGAAGCAATGTCTTTACTAGTAATAGCACCAAATAATTTTCCACTTTCACCTATTTTAGTTTTTATTGTTATTTCTTTTCCCTTTAGCTCTCCAGCCAATTTTTGTGCTGCTTCTATTTCAGCTAATTTTTTCTTTCTTTCATTTTCTTTTTTGTTATTTAAGATATGCATATTTGAATCAGTAGCTTCTTGAGCTAATTTCCTAGGAAATAAAAAGTTTCTTGCATAGCCATCTGAAGCTTCTATAACTTCACCCTTTTTACCTATCTTTTTAACATCTTGTAATAAAATAACTTTCATAATTAATCTCCCACCTTTAAATATTTTTTTATTGCTTCTTTTAAATCATAAACGACGTCTTCGATTTTAGCGTCTGATACTTTTGCACCTGCAATATTCATGTGTCCTCCGCCCCCTAGGGTTTCTAGAACTATTTGAACATTTATATCCCCAGCTGATCTTCCACTTATATATATATCATTATTTATTTGTGCTAAAACAAAAGATACACTTATGCCAGATATATTTAATAGTTCATCAGCAGCTTTTGCTACAATTACAGTATCCACATTTTTAGGACATATTGCAATAGCTATATTGTCATTTACCTCTGCAGATTTTATTGTTTCTGCAATAAGTAAATAATTTTCTAAGTCATCACTAAATATTTTTTTAATTTCTATAGTATCGGCTCCTGATTTTCTTAAAAATGATGCTGCTTCAAATGTTCTTACTCCAGTTTTAAATAAGAAACCTTTAGTATCCATAAAAATTCCTGCAAGCAATCCTTCTGCTTCAATTCGAGCTAGCTTTGGTTTATCAACCATATATTGGATTATCTCAGTAACCATCTCTGAAGTTGATGATGCATATACTTCTATATAATTTAATATGTCTCCCTCAATCATATCAGGACTTCTTCTATGATGATCTATGATTACTTTTCTCTTAGCCTTCATAACCAGTTCTAAATCAGATACATAACTTTTATTGTGAACATCTACTATTATAAACAATGAATCATCATCTAAATCATTTTTTGCTTTTTCTGTTGATATAAATAAATCATCATATTTAGGATCTTTCATCAAATTATCCAAATAATATTCTATTGCATTTGTATCATTTTGTAATACAATCTTACAAGACTTACCTAATTGATTAATAATACTTGCTAAGCCCATAGCTGCTCCAAAACAATCCATATCAGGATTCTTATGTCCTACAATATAAACGTTGCTACTTACATATATTAATTCATTTAAAGCATGTGCTACAACTCTAGCTCTAACTCTTGTTCTTTTTTCTATTTCTTTAGTATTTCCACCAAAGAATTTTATTTCATCATTACTTTTAACAACAGTCTGATCTCCACCTCTACCTAATGCTAATTCTTTTGCTGTATTAGCATACTTAGCATTTTCTGCTGGAGATATTCCGCCCCTACCAATACCAATACTTAACGTAACTTCAATCTTATTTCCCTTGTCTATTTTGGAAATTTCATCTAATATTTTAAACTTCTCATCAATCTGTTTTTTTATAAAATTATCTTGAATAGATAGGACATATTTATTAGTATCATATTTTTTTATCATTGCTTTTAAATTATTAGCATATGCGTTTATTGTTCTTTCTATTTCTGCAACTAGTAAAGGTCTGTTACTTTCTTCAGTTGTTTCTAATACCTCTGTAAAATTATCAACTTCAATTAACATAATACTTTCTTTTGTAGTTTCATAACCTATTATTTCGGTTACATCGTTAAAGTACACTAAATATAATTCTACCTTATCTTCTAAATTAATTTTAGTTGCATAAGTATCATATAATTTGCCTTTTATTTTTAATCTTTGATGTAATGTTTCTTTCTCATTTAATATACGACCTAAATTTATACCCCTAGCTATACTTAAAATATTTTTATTTGATGATTCTTCATTAGATTTCAATTCAGTAAATATAGAATTACTCCATACAATATCACCATTTCTTCGAATTAAAGCTAGAGGATGCACAAACTGAAATATATTACTTTCTATACCATTATTAAGTTTTTCTATAAATTCATCAATATCATTGTCTTTTTTCCAATAATAATTTAGCTGATAAAAATTATCTACTAAATAAACTAAAAAAATTACTAATGCTATTCCTGAATAATTAAAATAATATAAAATTAATGAAAGTAAAATTAATATAATCGGCTTAAGTAACCTCCTAATAGTTGTTACTTTATTCATAAAAAAGCCTCCTAAATTTATTATTAATCTCTTCTATTATTGATATAGGTCTTAAGCTTACTTAGACTTTTACCATCTTTTTCAACTTCATCTTCAGCTCTGATTCCTAATTCTAAATTTTCTTTCATGACATGATCAACTTCCGCAAAAGAATATCCTAATTTTTCTGCAAGAACATATAATATGCTAATTGCACCTGAAATACAATCTAATATGGAATTACGAGTAACATTGCTGCCTTTTGTTAATAATCTGAAAAATTCTCCTACAATACATAATAATTGAGCTTTTAAATTTTCTATTATTTTAACACTAGTCATTATATTTAATTCATCTTTTTTCATCTATAATCACCTCACACTTCCCAACCCTGTATAATTATTTTAAATTTTTTTACTTACTAATGCAAGGTATATACATATTTATTTGTATTATTTTTCCATTTCATTTGTATAATAGCTATAAATACGTTTAAATTAAAGATTTCTGTATAATAAAAAACCCCTGATTTCTCAGGGGAGTAATTTTATTACTATTCAGTTGTGAATGGTAATAAAGCTATGTTTCTTGCTCTCTTAATAGCATCTGTTAATTGTCTTTGATGCTTAGCACAAGTTCCAGAAATTCTTCTTGGAAGTATCTTACCTCTTTCAGTAACATACTTTCTTAACTTGTTTATATCTTTATAATCGATAGACTCAGCTTTATCTACACAAAAAGCACAAACTTTTCTTTTAGATCTTCTAGCTCTTCCGCCAGATCTTCTATTATCTTCTCTGCTCATGTTATTCCCTCCTTACCTAAATTAGAATGGCATATCCCCATCATCTACTGGAGTTATGTCTTCTTCAAAATTCATATTATCAAATGGATTATTTGATGATGAATATTCAGTGTTGTTACCGTAATTAGCACCAACATTTCCTGAAGCGTTTGATTTACTTAAAAACTGAACTTCTGTAGCAACTACTTCTGTAACATATCTCTTTGTTCCATCTTTTGCTTCATAATTTCTGGTTTGAATTCTACCGCTTATAGCCATTTGGCTACCCTTACTCATGTAATTCGCAGTACTTTCAGCTTGTTTGCCCCATACAACTACAGGTACAAAGTCCGCTTCTTTTTGACCAGATTTAGAATTATACTTATCAACTGCTAATGTTAAGGTAGTTACTGCTGTTCCAGCTCCAGGAGTAAATCTTAGTTCTGGATCTTTCGTCAATCTTCCGATTAAAACTACTTTGTTCATTTAAAACACCACCTTAAACTTCTTCTTTAACAATGATATGTCTGATTATACCATCAGTAATTCTGAATACTCTATCTAATTCTTTTGGTAATTCAGGACCAGCATTAAAGCTAACTAAAGTGTAGTAACCATCGCTAACCTTTGATATTTCATAAGCAAGCTTTCTCTTACCCCAAAAATCAACATTTTCGATTGTTCCTCCACCATTTTCTATAACACCTTTAAACTTTTCGATGTTTGTTTTTACAGTTTCTTCATCGAATGATGGATGTTGTATAAATATAGTTTCATACTTTCTCATCATTTTCACCTCCTTTGGACTAACGGCTGTGTTATTCACACAGCAGGGATTTCATTTTCTAATTATATCAGTGTAAAATCATTAATTCAAGTTTTTTTTACTTTTTATACTAATCTTCAGTTTTTTTTACCTTTTTTGCTCTTGTTTGAAATTTACTTCTAGGAAGCATTATTATTCTACCGCATCCAGTGCATTTTATTTTTATATCTGCTCCTAATCTAATAATTTCAAACTCATATGAACCACATGGGTGTTGTTTTTTCATTTTTACTATTTCACCAAGTTCAAATGTTTCTATCATTATAAATCCCCCTTTTCCATATTAGTACTCACTAACTGAGTCTTAGGATATGGTATTTCTATTCCCTCTTTATCTAATCTTAATTTTATCAACTTTCTTAATTCTCTTTCCATCTCCCATTGCTTAAGCGGTTTGCTTTTTCCAATTACTCTAATTGTGACGCTTGAAGCATTTAAAGCATTTACCCCTAATACTTCTATAGGCTCTTTTATATCTTCATTTCCTTGTTCAAAATTAGAACAAACTTCTTTTATTATGGAAATTGCATTATCTATATTTTCTTCATATGCAATGTTAACATCTACTATAAATCTTATATTTCCTCTTGAATGATTAGTAACCTCAACAATTGAACCATTTGGAATAGAGTGTACATCTCCAGTAAAGTCTTTTATTATTGTAGTTCTAATTCCTATACTTTCAACTATTCCACTAAATGCTCCTACTGTTATATGATCTCCAACTCCAAATTGATCTTCGAATAATATGAAAAATCCATTTATTAAATCCTTAATCAAACTTTGAGCACCAAATCCAACAGCTAATCCACCCATACTAGCAAACGTAAATGATAATCCATTAAATAAAGCGGATATTATAGAAGTTATACCTATAAAGTAAACTGAATATTTTAAAACACTCTTCATCACTTCTCCAAGTGTTTTTGCACGTTGTGAGTCTAGAGACAGCATTGTATTGCTTTTTATTTGTCTTTCAACAAACTTTTTAATTAAGTAATTTCCTATTTTAATAGATATATACATTAATATAAATACACTAAGTATTCTTAATGATTTATTTACTAAAAATTCAATATTATTTAATCCTATCGATATTTTACCTAATTTTATTTCCTCTTGACTCCAATCAAATTTTATCAAATAATTAATCATTAATTGAAGCACTCCTAATTTTAAATTTATTCAATTGAAACATAACCACTATTATCTCTTAAGTATATATCTTTATATTCAAATTTATTATCTTTAATTACTTCGTTTATCACTTCTTTATCATTAATTCTAACGCATATTCCACAACTTTTAGTTATAGAAGTTGGCGTAGGCATTATTTTAAATTCATGTTCAGTTCCTTGCAAATATTTCTCTGCTACCATGGCATCAAATGTATTTTTAAAAACTATTATATAATAATTCATTTTGCACCTACCTATATTTATCTATTATTTATATACTTTCTATTATATCTAATTTTAATAATTAATAAATATATATGTTGATATTTATCTTAATCATAAGATTCTATTTTAAATATGTTATGAAATCTTCAATGTGTATAATGAAATTTTAATTTAATTTTAAAAATCCTATCCATTTTTACTTACATATATACCGATACTCATCTAAAGCAGACCCAATTATAATTATGTACTTAATTTTAATGATTAATTTACTATATTACATTATAATTATATATGACTATATTAAAGGGAGAATTAAATGTTATACTTATTTATGATTTTTAAACCATTACTAATAGGTTTTATGACTGGATTTGTATCTGCCATTCCTTTAGGCCCTTCCGGATTAGAAGCTATTAATAGATCTATTTCTCATGGATTTAGAGAAGGCTATAAGGTATCACTTGGCGCAGTGTCTGCAGATCTTCTATATATAATAATAATAAATTTAGGATTATTTAATATATTAAGCAACAATAGAAAGTTTGAAGGATTATTTTGGATTGTTTCAGGATTTGTTTTAATGCTATTTAATAATATATCCAATAAAAAAAGTACTAATGGCTTAAATTCTAGATCAATAAACATATCTACTTCAAATTCATCTAATAGTTTTTTAGCTGGATTTTTTATAACTTTTTTAAATCCTACTACACCATCATTATGGATTGCTTTAAGTGGTACAATCCTAAGTGTATGGAGATTACATGGAAGAGTATATTTTAGTTTTGCTTTATTAGCAATGATTATAGGAAGTTTAACTTGGTTTTTTATACTTAATTTATTGAGTATAAAAGGTATAAAGATGTGTAAGGATGATTTTTGTAGTAAAACATCAAAAGTTTTAAACTACTTTCTTCTTTTATTAAGTATATTGTTTATAATATGGGGCTTATTAAAATTTATTTTATAGAGGTGAGTTTATTATATGGAAGTTTATTTAGATAATTCAGCAACGACTTTTCCTAAACCAAAACAAGTTGTTGATGCAATGTATAACTATATGATTAATGTAGGAGGTAATTCAGGTAGAGGAAATTATTCTAATTCAATGGAAAGCAATAAATTGCTTTATAATGCTAGAGAAACTGTTTGTACTTTTTTTGGATTTAACAGCTCACAAAATGTTATATTCACTAATAATGTAACTACATCTTTAAATATGCTTATTAAAGGTATTTTAAAATCTGGTGATCATGTTATTACTTCTTCTATGGAGCATAATTCTGTAGTAAGACCTTTATTTTATGCAAAAGAAAATTCAAATGTAGAACTTGATATAGTAAATGCAAATAAGTTAGGCTTTGTAAATCCTACTGATATTGAAAATAAAATAAAATCTAATACAAAACTTATAATTCTTACACAAGCTTCAAATGTAACTGGCTCAATTCAAGATTTAAAATCTGTAGGAGAAATTTGTAAGGAAAATAATATATTTTTTATTGTAGATTCATCTCAAGGTGCTGGAGTAATTAATCTTAATATGAAAGAAATACACGCAAATGCAGTATGCTTTACAGGACATAAAAGTTTACTTGGACCTCAAGGAATAGGTGGATTTATATTAGATGATAAATTAAATAACTCTTGTCAGTCTCTTATTCAAGGGGGAACAGGTAGTTCTTCTTATTCACTATTTCAGCCAGAATTTTTACCTGATAAATTTGAATCAGGTACACTAAATATGCCTGGAATTGTTGGATTAGCTGAGGGAATTAAATATATAAACTCAGTTGGTATAAATAATATTTATGAACATAATAATCATTTATTAAAGTATCTACTTCAAGGTTTATTAAATATACAGGATTTAAATGTTTACGGAGATACAACTGGTAATAATTCCACAACTTGTGTATCTATCAACATAAATAGTTTAGATACCTCAGAAACAGGTTATTATTTAGAATGTAATAATATTAAAACTAGAACTGGATTACATTGTGCTCCATTAGCGCATAAAACAATTGGTACTTATCCTAATGGAACAGTAAGACTTAGTATAAGCAACTTTACTTCTATTGAAGAAATAGACTATACTCTAAATGTTTTAAATAAAATTGCAAAAGATAAATATATATAAATAAGTTGCCTATATATTAAAATATATCTTTGTTTTGACTATTTCGTGAAGAAACATTCTTAGAAGTTAATATATTTAACATATAAAGTATCATTATAATTGTTCTCTGAGAATACTTAATGAGTATTGTAACATTTAATGCTTATCTTAATTTTATATTGGGATCAAGCTAAAAATAGAACTATACTCATTTTTAATATTTATAAGTTTAATTACTCAATCTACCTTTATTTATGAATATATCAACATTATTTTAATGCATATACAATTTTATTATAATGATAATATCTGAATAAAACCTCCCTTTAAAGGAAATAATTCTTTTAAAGGGAGGTTTTATATGAAAAATTCATTTGCTATAGATTCAAGTATTTCTACATCATATATAAAAATATGTGATTATTTATTTTCAGAGTTGAAACCAATATTAGATGGAAAAAGAAATATTGTTTTTCTCTGCATAGGTACTGATAGGTCAACAGGTGATTGTTTAGGTCCATTAATCGGATATAAACTTCAATTTTTATCTTATGATAATATTCATATATGTGGAAATTTAAAAAATCCTATCCATTCAAAAAATTTAGTTCAAAGAATAGATGAGATAAATATAAAGTTTAACAATCCATTTATTATTGCAATAGATTCTTGCTTAGGCAAAATAAATAATATTGGAAAAATTTTTATAGATAAAAAGCCTCTTTATCCTGGAAAAGCTCTAAATAAAGATCTTCCAGCAGTTGGTGATATTTCTATAACTGGTATAGTTAATATTTCTAGTAATTTTGATTTTCTGGTTTTACAAAATACTAGATTATATACGGTTTCAATGATTGCAGATATAATTTCAAAAGCTATATATCACTTTGCTTTAAAAACTAAATCTGCTAATAACTATACTTCAAATAATCATGTAATATCTTTTCCTAATAATTATAGTTAGCAGAAATATATATTTCAGTAAAATAGTATATTAATTTTTTTATAAAAAATATATCTGCTTAACTTTTATTTTGTTAATAAAGATATAAAAATTAAAAACCATTAGATATAGTTTATATAATTTATACAAATGTATATTTTTAAACTTTAGTCATTAATTACTAAAAATTAATCAAATTAAATATTTAACTAAACATATACTATTTAGTTAAAATGCTTTTTAATTTAATGATTATCTAAATTTGCTGCAAAAAATAGCTAATTTAAAATATAATTAATATTTTAAATTAGCTATTTAAATTTTAAAAATTACCTATGTTTTTGATTTTCATATTTATTAGCAGCCTCGTTTAGTACATAAAGCTCTTCTTCTGAAAGATCATATCTTGATATTCCCTTATCAATTGGTTTTGCATATGTTGTACTTTCTTCTCGTGCATAAATTCCAGTTAATAATATTCCATCATTATTGTCATCTAACATAGCAATTGAAAAACTTAAGTCACTACCTACATTTTCAAAAGCTTTATATCTCATAATAGCAACTTTTTGAACACAATCCTTTATTTTTGTTTCTAGCTTACTGCATTCATTTAAAGTGTTTTCTGCTGTTTCTCTAATATCATCAATACTATCTAATTTTTCTATCAACATTTCCTCTAAATTCTTGCCGTTTGTGCCTCTCATTAATCTTCTGTATTTACTTTCTAATTTGTTTATTGAATTAATTAATACAAAAATTAAAATAAATAATAAAACAATTATAACTATCATACCTATAATTAGATATGGTGTTATTTGATTAATTATCCCAAATAATTTTTCCAACTATGTCATTCCTTTCACTAAATGTTTCACGTGAAACATTTTACTGTATATTAATAATGTCTAAAATTCTTTGTAAATCTTCTTCAGAATAGTACTCTATTTCTATCTTACCTTTGTTTTTCTTATCTAGAATATTTACCTTAGTACCAAAATAATTTTGTAGTTGATTACGGACATCCTTATAATAAGGATTTAATTCTCTTAATAATTCTTTATTTGCTTTTTCAATGTTTATATTTTTAATTAATCTTTCTAATTCTCTAACAGATAACTTATTATCAATTACTTTTTGAGCAAATTCATATTGTAAATCATTATTCTCAATTGCAAGTAATGCTCTTCCATGTCCTTCTGTGATGATTCCTTCAATTAAATATTGTTGAACTCTTTCATCTAAATTAATTAATCTCATTGTATTAGCAATTGTAACTCTAGATTTTCCAATTCTATTACTTAATTCAGCTTGTGTTATTTTAAAATCCTCTAATAATTTTTTATAAGCTAATGCTTCTTCAATTGGATTTAAATCTTCTCTTTGAATATTTTCAATTAAAGATATTTCTAAAATATCTTTATCACTTATATCCATTGTTATGCAAGGAAGTTCTTTTAATCCTGCTATTTTAGCAGCTCTCCATCTTCTCTCACCAGCTACAATTACAAATTCATCTTTATTTACTTGTCGTACTATTAAAGGTTGAATTATACCATGTTGTTTTATTGATTGAGCTAATTCTATTATTTTTTCAGAATCAAATGCTTTTCTTGGTTGTTCTTTATCACTTTTTATTTTATTTAGTGATATAAGCATATTATTTGATTTACTATTGTCAGTAATCTTTTTTTGCTTAACATTTTCATCTATTTCCTCTGGTATAAGTGCACCTAATCCCTTGCCTAGTCCAAATTTTTTTACCATTTACACTTCCTCCTATTCCTGCTTAGATAAAAATTCTTTAGTTAATTTAACATAGGCTTCTGCACCCTTACACTTATCATCATATAACATAATAGGTAATCCAAAACTTGGTGCTTCTGCGAGCCTTATATTTCTTGGAATAGTTGTTTCATATACTTTGCTTTTAAAATATTTTTTTACTTCACTAAATACTTCATTACTAAGATTAGTTCTGTAATCATACATAGTCATGATTACACCTTCAATTTCCAAGTTCTTGTTTAAAGATTTTTTAACTAATTGAATAGTATTAACTAGTTGGCTTACACCTTCTAATGCATAAAATTCACATTGAATAGGAATTAAAACAGAATCTGCGCATGTTAATGCATTTATAGTTAGCAATCCTAATGATGGTGGACAATCTATTAACACATAATCATATTCTGATTCAATTTCTTTTAACTTGTTTTTCATTATATTTTCTCTATTTTCTTTTCCTATAACCTCTATTTCAGCTCCTGCAAGCTCCATAGTAGAAGGTGCTATAAATAAATTTTCAACTAAATCAGTTCTTAGTATTGACTCTTTTATAGGTATATCTGTTGTTAAAACATCATACATTGAGATATTAAGATTTCTTTTATCAAGTCCAAGACCACTTGTAGTATTTCCTTGAGGATCAATATCTATTGTTAAAACTCTATGTCCTGCCATAGCTAAATAACCACATAAATTTATATTCGTAGTTGTCTTGCCAACTCCGCCTTTTTGATTAAAAACACAAATTATTTTCATAATTAAGCCCTCTAAGAGCCTACACCCCCTCTCCCATATTAATATTATATATATATTCTATAAATAATAAAAGAAAATATAATAAAAAAATAGCATATAAACTTGAAAAAATAATCTTTTTCTCAGTTTATATACTATTAAGACTAAAAACTCGTAAAGTAATAACTATTGTCTTTGATTAATTATTTATTATTCTTCGGAATTTTAACCGTTACTTCAATAAACTCATCTGAATCCGTACAATCATATTCAGCAGGTATGTTAAATTTTTTAAATACTTGTTTTATTGTATTTACATATAATTTAGCTGGTAAAGTAGCTTTTATATTAGTTCTTTTTTTATTTAACTGTTTTCCTGCTAATTTAAGCAATTCCTTGTTAATTAGTTCTTCTGTATTCTTTACATTAAGTCCATCTTTTATCACCTTAGTAACCACTTTAAATTGAAGCTCTGCATTTGGCAAACTTAAAAGTGCTCTAGAGTGTCGTTCAGTTAACTTATTTTCAAGGCACATTTGTCTTACCTTAGGATCTAGTTTTAATAATCTTAATTTATTAGCAATAGTAGATTGCTTCTTTCCTATTCTTTTAGCTAAATCTTCTTGAGTAAAATTATGATCATTAAGTAAATTGCTATACGCCTCTGCTTCTTCAATATAATTTAAATCTTCCCTTTGAAGATTTTCCAATAATGCTATTTCTGCAGATTCTGAATCAGTTATATCTACTATATTACATGGGACTACATCCAACTCAGCTACTTTAGCAGCTCTTAATCTACGCTCTCCTGCTACAAGTTCATAAGTCTCACCAATTTTTCTAACTGTTATTGGTTGTATAATACCATGTTGTTTTATTGATTGTGATAATTCCTCAATTGCCTCTTCATTAAAATATTTACGTGGTTGATATAGATTAGGAACTATCTTATCTATATCTATCTTGATTATTTCATTATTCATGTATCTAAACCCATCCCCTATTAAGTTAATATAACAATTTCAATACCAAAATCATATCATTTATATTCTATAATAGCTACATTTTTCCTTTAATTTGTTAATTATTTTATAAAACAAATTCCTTAATCTTATCTAATAATACACAAATTATATTTGAATAAATCCATAAAATATAAATTAGTTATTATAATAATAAAACTTATGTGAATAATTACAAAATATTATTTACACTATTTTATAGGCTTTTTAGTAACATTTCCTGCTTTTCTTGGATATACTTTAGGACATTCTTTTATCTTTTTAACAATAACTAAGTTATGTTTTAATTCAGTATCTTCAATTTCAACTTCACATATATCTAATAGTTGTCCTCCTAAAGTTGTTATAGCCTTGTCTGAATCCTTTATTTCATCTTCTACTGATGGGCCTTTTAAAGCTATAAAGTAACCATTAATTTTAACATATGGTAAACAAAACTCTGATAAAACACTCATATTTGCAACTGCTCTAGATGTGGCTATATCAAAAGATTCTCTAAGATTTTTTTGTCTAGCTCCATCTTCAGCTCTTGAATGAATAGTAACTACATTTTTTAATCCTAATTTTTCTATTACTAAATTCAAGAAATTAACTCTCTTATTTAAAGAATCTAATAAAGTAACTTGTATATTTTCATTCATAATAGCTACTGGTATTCCTGGAAAACCTGCTCCAGTACCTACATCTATTAAAGTTTTTGCGTTTTTAAATTCATCTCTCTTAAATGCCTTAATTGAGTCTATAAAGTGTTTTTTTATTATCTCTTCATCCTCTGTAATAGCTGTTAAATTTACTTTCTCATTCCACTCTTGAAGAAGATTTTTATATATTATAAACTTCTCATATTGCTCTTTTGATAACTCTAATCCTACATCTTGTGCAGCTTTGCACATTAAATCATAAAATTTCATAAATACCTCCAATAAATTATTTATTATAATAATGTTCAAGATAAATAAGTAATACAGATATATCTGCTGGAGATACCCCTGAAATACGTGATGCCTGACCTATACTTATAGGTTTTATACTGTTTAATTTTTGTTCAGCTTCTGTTCTTAAGCCTTTTACATTGCTATAGTTTATATCCTTAGGTAATAGTTTCTTCTCAAATTTTCTAAATTGAGCTACTTGTTCAAGTTGATTACTTATATATCCTTCATATTTAGCAATTATGTTTATTTGTTCACCAATATCTTCTGAAAGCTCTTCTCTTTCTGAATCTAAATCTTTTAAGCTAAAATAATCCACTTCTGGTCTTTTTATTAATTCATAAAAACTTATAGGTTTTTTTAGTTCAGCAGATCCTGATGATAATAAAAATTCATTTGTTTCTCTTTTATTAGTTATTTGTAATTTTTTTAATCTTTCTAATTCACTTTCAATTGTATCTTTTCTATTTAAGAATGTTTCATATCTTTCCTCTGTGACTAATCCTACTTTTTTCCCTATCTCAGTTAATCTGAAGTCTGCATTATCTTGTCTTAAAATTAATCTATACTCAGCTCTAGATGTCATCATTCTATATGGTTCATTAGTACCCTTAGTAACTAAATCATCTATAAGAACGCCAATATATGCATCTGATCTAGTTAATATCATTGGTTCTTCACCTTTAATTTTTAATGCAGCATTTATACCTGCTACTAGACCTTGTGCTCCTGCCTCTTCATATCCTGAACTACCATTAAATTGACCAGCGCCATATAAACCTTCAACATTTTTAAATTCTAATGTTGGTTCTAATTCAGTAGGGTCTACAGAATCATATTCAATTGCATATGCAGTTCTCATTATTTCTACATTTTCTAATCCAGGTAATGTTCTCATCATTTTTAATTGAACTTCTTCTGGTAAAGATGAAGACATCCCCCCTACATACATTTCTAGAGTGTCTAAGCCTTCTGGCTCAACAAATATTTGATGTTGTAATTTATCAGGAAATCTCATTACTTTATCTTCAATTGATGGACAGTATCTAGGACCTACCCCCTTAATACTTCCATTATATATTGGTGATCTCCCTATATTTTCTTTAATCACATTATGAGTTTGTTCATTAGTGTATGTTAAATAACAAGATATTTGTTCTTTATCTATATTTTTGCTCATAAATGAGAAAGGTACTATTTTATCATCACCTGGTTGTTCAATCATTTTAGAAAAATCTACAGATCTTCTATTAATTCTTGCTGGAGTTCCAGTTTTAAATCTTCTTAACGAAATGCCTAAATCTAATAAAGATTGTGATAAATCATTAGCTGGGAATAAACCATTTGGTCCCCCAGAATAACTAACTTCACCTATTATTATTTTTCCTTTTAAATATGTACCTGTAGCTAAAATTACAGCTTTAGCTCTAAAAATTGCTCCGTTTTTAGTAATAACTCCTGTTACCTTATTGTCTTCAACTAAAAGCTCAGTAACCTCAATTTGTCTTATTTGAAGATTTTCTTGTTCTTCTAATACTCTCTTCATTCTAAATTGATAGTCTTTTTTATCAGCTTGTGCTCTTAATGAATGCACAGCTGGTCCTTTAGACGTGTTTAACATTCTTGATTGAATGAATGTATGATCTATATTCACGCCCATTTCTCCACCCAATGCATCAATTTCTCTAACTAAATGACCTTTAGCTGTTCCTCCTATATTAGGATTACATGGCATCATAGCTATTGAATCTAAATTTATAGTACAAATTAAAGTATTTAATCCCATTCTAGCAGATGCTAATGCTGCTTCACATCCTGCATGACCAGCACCAACTACTACTACATCAATTTCCCCTGCTTCATAATTATATTTCATATACCATTCCTACTTTCCTACACAAAATTCACTAAAAATCTTGTTTAATACATCCTCTTCTAATTCATCACCTGTTATTTCCCCAAGTGCTTTCATTGCTGAAGTTACATAAATAGAAATTAAATCTAAAAATTCATTAGCATTAATCCTATCTAGTGCTACTTCACAGTTTTCCAATGATCTATATAATGCTTGCTTATGTCTAACATTAGATACTATTAAACTCTCACTATTTATATCTCCACTAAAGAATAATTCTTTTATTTTATTTTTTAATTCTTCAATTCCATAACCAGTTTTAGCTGAAATATTTATTTGATTATCTAAATCAATATCTGCTATTTTTCTATCTAAATCTGTTTTATTTAATAATACTATGTGATTCTTATCTTTTATAGTATTAATTATTTCCTTATCTTCCTCTTCTAATTCTCTAGAAGAATCTAATATTAAAATAATTAGATCTGCCTCTTCAATCTTTTCTCTAGATCTTTCAACACCTATCTTTTCAACAGTGTCTTCAGTCTCCCTTATACCAGCAGTATCAGTTATTTTTATAGGTATACCATCTATATTTAAATACTCTTCTATTATATCTCTTGTAGTACCAGGAATATCTGTTACTATAGCTCTTTTTTCTTTTAGTAAAACATTAAGTAAAGATGATTTTCCTACATTAGGCTTACCAATAATAACAACATTAAGACCATCTCTAATTATTTTACCTTCATCTGCACCCTTTAATAATTCTTTAACCTTTAAAATAGTATTTTTTATTCCATCTTTAACTCTTATAATTAAAGTTTCATCTATATCTTCGTCATCCTCTGTAAAGTCTACACCATACTCAATCAATGCTAAAGTATCTAAAAGATATTGTCTTATTTCTTTAATTTGCTTTGATAACGCACCACCGCTTTGCATAAGTGCTGATTTCATAGATAGATCAGTCTTAGCCTTTATTATATCAATAACAGCTTCTGCTTGGCTTAAGTCAATTCTGCCATTTAAAAATGCTCTTTTAGTGAATTCTCCAGGCTCTGCAACTCTTGCACCAGCTTTAATAACTTGATTCATTACACTATTTGTTGATATAACTCCACCATGACAGTTAATTTCTATTATATCATCAGTAGTATAGCTATGAGGTCCCTTCATATAGCTTATAATAACCTCATCAATTACATCTTTACTCTCAAACTCTATAATATGCCCATATCTCATAGTATAAGTTTTCATTTGTTTTAAATCTATATTATTTTTACTAACAAATATTTTGCTAATTATATCTAATGCTTTACTTCCAGAAATTCTAATAATAGAAACTCCACCCTCACCAATAGGGGTTGCTATACCACAAATGGTATCAAATTCTCTCATAATCTGATTCTCCTCATGTTATTAATTTTGTGATTTATTTGTATTATTATAACCAATGAATATTGAATTAGTCAAAATCACATATATTAGCTCTATTTTATCAAATTATTGATATCTGCATAAGTAATCGAACTTATTTATCCGTTACATATATCAACATATGTTTAAAATATAGCTATATATTAAATTAAATCGAGTAGGAGCTAAATAATTATTTTATTTAGCGTCCTCTCACACCACCG
>NZ_CAURTC010000046.1:0-26816 GCF_963527835.1 uncultured Clostridium sp.
TATAGTTCAAATATGGGCTTTTTTTTTAATGTCGCACTTGATTATACAATTCATCTTATATTAAAATTATTGACCAAAACTAGTGATAATATGCATTAAAACAAAAGGTTTGGTGTATAGTTACACTATATATTAAAGAGAGGATTAGACACATGGGGAAAATGGTATTATTAAAAGATGAAAATATTAAAATTATTAAAATAAAGGAATTAGAATTATATAAACAATTATAAAATGAAATAAGGGCTTCAATTAAGATCATCAATATTAATTGAAGTCCTTATTTCATTTTAACTACCTATAATAGGCATAGAATGAATATATTCATTATTTTTTAGTTGATTAACCATAAAATAAGCTATATCTTCTCTAGAAATATTAAAATTTAGCTTAACATCTCCAAAACTAACTTTAATTTTTTTAGTAAATGGAGAATCTTTTGGAGCCATAAATCTTACAATTGTCCAATCTAAATTAGAATTAATAACTTGTTTGTTTACTTCTAAAAGAACCTTTTTTGCTTTTGGTAGTAATACTGATGCCATAATTCCAGGCATAATTGTTGCTAAAGATGGTTTATCATTTTTAAATTTTATGGATGGAGTAGACCAATCTATAAGTCTAGTAACATTTAATTCTTTCATAGCTTTAATAATATTATTATGAGCTTCTATTGAGGATCTATCTTCATATCCCCACTTCATAGATATTCCTAATGCTGCTATAACTGCATCACAACCAGCTATGGCTTCTTTTATTTTATTATAATCAGATATTTGACCAATATATACATTAAGATTTTTATCGACAGTTTTTAATTTATCTGCATTACGTACATAGGCATTTACACTATATCCTTGTGCTAGAGCATGCTTTACAATAAATTTTCCGATTCCACCTGTTGCACCAAAAACGGCAATTTTCATAATATAAATCACTCCTAATAGATAATTTTTGTTGATAGATTTAATTTATCATAATATAATATTAAAATAAAGTACTATTAAAAAAGATAGTACTATTTAAAAAAATAGTAAAAGGAGTGTTTTTATGGAAGTTCGTGAAGAAAAAAATTTTAAAGATTGTTCATTTGCAAAAGTTCAGAAAATAGTTAGTGGAAAATGGAATATGTTAATTATATATTTATTAAATGAGAAAACACATAGATTTGGTGAATTACATAGAAAATTACCAGAAATGACACAAGCAACATTATCTAAACAATTAAAATCATTGGAGGGATATGGAATTGTTCATAGAAATGTATTTAATCAAATACCACCTAAAGTAGAATATTCTCTTACTGAAATTGGCGAAAAATTTTTACCTGTATTAGATTCATTAAAAAAGTGGTCAAAAGAATATGAAGATTTCCATACTTATATTAATAAATAAAGATATTTCGTAATTTTAAATAAAGCAGTAGGTAAAGAAATTAATCTTACTTACTGCTTTATTTTATGTAAAAACTTTTTTATAAAACAAATTCACTTATTACTTGTCCTATTTTAACTATATCGGAATTCCCTTTAAAATCAAATTTTACTTTTCCTAATCCACTAAAGTACATTTCTAATTCACTATCTAAATCAAATGTACCTGCAGTTTCAACAGAATATGCTTGTATTTTTGAATAGGGTAGAGAAGTATAATCTTTTTTTGCACCAGTAATACCTTGTACATTAACAGCAATTACTCTTTTAGATGTAAATACCACATAATCACGAATAGCTCTATAAGAACTTAATATAATTTCACCAAATATAAGTAGTGGTTCAATTTGCTTACTTATATCATCATTTGAAATTTGTTTTAGCTTAAATAAAGCTCCATTATTGAAATCAATCATTATTTTTCCTCCTAAAATAAATTTAATCTTTTCAATTATAGCATAACTACCTCCAATTGGAATAATATTTGACAAATACCCCATAAACTATAAAATTATATTATAAGGGGGAATAATGCAATGACTAAAAAAATTATATCTAGTTTATTAACAGCACTATTAATAATGGGTGCTATACCGATAGGAGTTTCAGGAGAATGGAGACAAAATTCAGATAGTAGCTGGAGTTGGATGGAAAATGGCTATTATAAATATTATGATGGTTGGGAACAAATTAATGGAAAATGGTATTATTTTAAAATAGGAAAGATGCAAACTGGTTGGATAAAGTACTGCAATACTGATTGGTACTATTTAGGAAATGATGGAGCAATGCAAACTGGTTGGATAAAAGATGGAGGTATATCTTATTATTTAAAAGATAATGGGGAACTTGCTAAAGATACTGTTATTGATGGTTCTTATTTTAATTCAAGCGGAATAGTTCAACCTAAGGAAAAACAAAAAGTTTTAGTTGACGATAAATATGTTAAAATTACATATTTAGGAGTAGATAAAGTTGGAGAGCTATATGATAAAGCTATAATAGAAATAGAAAATAAAAGTGCTGAAGATATAAGATTAACAATTGATAATATAACAGTTGATGGATATGAAATTCCATATGTTATATTTGGAACAACTATTATTTCAAGAGACAAATTAATAAAATCTATAGACTGCGATAAAGCATTTGTAAGAACAAATTTTGAGAATATGAATGGAGAGTTTGTGATTAAATTACAAGAAGACTATAAGACTCTCAAAACAGAGAATTTTTCTATAAAATTTTAAAAAATATATTATTAGTAAAAGGGCAGTATGTAGATTAATTTTTATATATTGCCTTTATTTTTTTGTGTAAATCAAAAACAAATATTACAACTATTAGATTGTTTTACAATAAAGTACAAATAATGTACAATGATACTATAAATTAGAAAAGGGGAAATAATTATGTCAAAAATGATTAAATGTAAAACATGCGGAGCTGATATAGCTTCAAGTGCAAAAACGTGTCTAGGTTGTGGTGCAAAAAATAAGAAACCTTTTTATACTAGATGGTGGTTTATACTTATTGCTATATTTATAATAATAGGAGCTTTAGGTGGAAATAAAGGTAATAACGAAGCAACTACTACTTCAAAAAATGAAAGCACATCAGAAACTATAGCTAAAGATGAAAGTTCTTCATCAGCAGATGCTTCAAAAGATAGTGCAGATTCTGCCAAAAAAACTGATAGTGTTCCAACTGAATATAAATCTGCATTAAAGAAAGCTCAAACATATTCAGACGATATGTATATGTCTAAAGCTGGAGTATATGACCAATTGACATCTGAATACGGAGAAAAGTTTCCAGCAGAAGCAGCTCAATATGCTATAGATAATGTTAAAGCAGATTGGAATAAAAATGCATTAGAGAAGGCAAAAACATATCAAGAAACAATGTCTATGTCAAAAAGCGGGATTCATGATCAATTAATATCTGAATACGGAGAAAAATTTACTGAGGATCAAGCCCAATATGCAGTAAGCCATTTAGAATAGCAATATATATAATGGTAAATAAAAGCCAGTAGCTTAGAAAAAATTTCTAGCTTACTGGCTTATTTTTATTTTACATAGTCTTGAAAAGTAGTATTGCTATAATCTATATGTCCATAACTACAAGCCCATACCATAGCAGCATGTCGACCATTTCCAATTCTAACATACTGATCATGCTTCATATCACAATTTATAGAGTCAAAATAATAATCCTTACCATCTATTGTATTAATTCCAGTATAAGCACAACCGTAGGCGGCATCAAAATAATACCAATTATTATTTATATATTTCCAACCATTAGCTTTAGAGCCATCATCATTTTGGTATTCCCAACCTCCATAATAAACACCATTTACCCATCCTTCATTTCCTTGATGTTGAATCCATGTTCCAACAAAAGCTTTAGTTGAAAATAACATACAACTTATAAATATCATGCTAAAAATTTTCACTAATGTTTTTTTCATATACTTTACCACCCTTTAAATTTATTATTAAAATATATTAAAATCTACAACTTCATATTGCTTTAAATCTTTACTTATATTTATAGATACAACATAATTATATTTTATTTTTGCACCAAAACTATTTATTGTTGTTACGTTTCCTTTGACTTGGTAATATCCACCTCCATCTTCATTATCTGAAATTTTTTCTAAATTTGCACCTACAAAATCTGCATTGTTAGGATAAGTTAAATTCGATTTTACGAGTTCAATAGACATGGATACCATTTTTTTGTTCTAAGTCATTCCAGAGTTCATTCTGTTTTATTTTAGTAGCATAAGTTAACATATACTGAAGATTCTTTTTATTATTTTCAGTAAATATATCATCTACATTTGGATGTTTATTACTCCAATCTATTGATATATCATCACTAAAATTCTTGTCCCCAATTTTTATACTATAATGTGTAACTAGTAATGGTGAATTAGAATTGTTAGTACCTTTTTCAGTTGTTGAAAGTTCCTGTACATGATAATTATTAGTGTATTTGCTTAAAACATCAACTAAACTTTGACGTAATGTTGTTTCTTGTTCTGTTATTATTGGTTCAATTTCTTTTTTGTGTTTATTGTTATTTATAAGAAATATACCTCCTAAACTAATAATAAAAACTATAATTATCGGAATTATTATTTTTAATAATTTATTCATTTTATATCGCCTCCCTAGATAGTTGCTTATAACTATAAAAGTTAAGTTATTCCAATGAAATTTGAATTGAGCACTACATGTAAGCTATTAACATAATTAATATACATATAAAGCAGTATAATAAATATAGAGGATTACACATAGAAGATTGGAGTGATTTTATGGAAAAGATATTAATAAGTCGTAGGAGTTCAGCGGAAAGATGGGATTTCTCAAGTACAAAAGTCATAGAAAAATATGAGAAAGAAAGGATTTTAACTAGGAATCCTAACATAAAAGTACCACGTTATTATATGGAAGAAGTTCTAAAAATTGAAGCATTAGAAGAAGTAAACCCTTTATCACCATTAGAAAGAAGGCAATTAGAAAAAAGAATTGAAGAACTTGAAAAAGAACTAAATATTTATAAAGAAAAGATTAATAATATAAAAATGTTATTAATCTAGTATTTATGTTAATTAAAATATGTTCCTTTTTATGTATATAAAATAGATTATAAAATTAATAAAAAATATAAAGGGTAGAATGTAGTACAATATACTGCACTCTACCCAACATTACCAATAATAAAATTATTTACAGCATGGAGCTTATTAGAGCTAAAAACATCTCTAGAAGAGATTTAGTTATAGCACAAAAATATAATTGTATAAGTTTATATTAGATGATTATTTAGAATAGTTTCTGTTGATTATTTCAATCATCATTTCTTTGATTTTCTTTTCTGCTGCTGGTATTGCTTCTGGATTAACTATTTTTACAGTTATTCCAGTTTTACAATTCTTTTTCTCTTTCAACATTTTTAAATTCCTCCCTTCAATTAATAATACTTTTCTAATTTTTTATTAATAATTGATGATTACTTATAGATCTAAATAAAGTGTTATTATTTTTATTACAGGGTTTTATAAGATTAAGAATTATTTATTTTGGTTCTTTTCTTTAGAAAATATTCTTTCATCATCTTTATGATTATCATATAGCCTTAATAATGACTCTGTAATTAATCTTGAAACTTCTGGAGTAATTTCATATTCCCAGTTAAAATACATATTTATCTTCCTTTCTAAGTATACTTTACTTTTTTTATTTTTTGTCAACATATTGTCAACGCTAAATAAGTTTTTCAAAATAATAATAAAAGTAATTTAGTGTTAATAAATTTTACACAATAGCTGAAAACTAAGTAAAATAAGTATGTTACAGTGCTATTTAATTATTTTAAATGCAAATATTATTTTACACCTTTTGAATGGGTAACAACCCAATGGTAGGATGTACCGTTTAGGAGATATTATACCATAATTATGTAAAATAAATATATGAGAGCAACAAGCTCTTGATATTATAAAAGTTAGTAGAAGTAAAGGAAATAGAGAGATGAAAGCATATTTAAAAATGCATCCAAAGAACCGAATTAACTCTGTATACATAAAATTATAGAACGTTGTACAGAGAGAAAAGTTCATCAAAAATATATGATATCCTAAATAAGGAAGGCTTTATTTTTAAACCTTTTTGGATACAGCATTTTAATATAAAACTTTGTACATCGTTTTATCAAATTCTATAATACGATTATCAAAGGAAAATTCAATGTTAAGATTAGAAAAACCAATAATTACAATAGAAACAATAAAAGCAATGGAAGATATGTCTTACTTCACCCATGCGCTTATATTTGATGATTTACTTATTATTGCACAAAAAGAAACAAATTGCTTTGTTTTAAAAACCACTGATGGATTAATTGTTATAGATGCTATTTGGCCATGTGAAGAGGCATTTAATGTGATTGTTTTTGCAATTAAAGATGTTGGCTGGAATCCTGGAGAGATAAAAAAGCTAGTGTTAACTCATGGACATATAGACCATACAGGATGTGGGAAGTGGATTGTAAATGCTTTTCATGCTAAAACATATCTATCAAAAAGAGATGATATATTTTGGCAAACTGAACCAGCAAAAAAGAGTAGACCTGAGACATGGAAGGATTATGAAATTGATGTTTATGTGCAGGATGGAGATAAAATTATCCTTGTGGATAAAATAATTTATGTATATGATACTCCAGGACATACACCAGGTGGTCTTAGTTTTATATTTAATGTAACAGAAAATAAAAAGATATATCAGGCTGCGTTATGGGGTGGATCTAATCCACCTTCCAATATAGAAGATATTATTATTTATATGAAGTCATTAGATTACTTTATAGAACAGGCTGAAAATAAAAAGGTAGAGATAGCACTTAGTAATCATACAGGATTAGATAATGGAATGGAACGTATTGCATATTCACAAAAAAGAATGAGTTATATGCCAAATATTTATTTAATTGGACAAAGCGGATTTCGTAAATACTGTCAGTTGTTTCGTAACTTATGTTATGAAAGATTGGAAATGATGAAATAAATTTTAAAAAAGCACTATTATTCTTGGTTGGATGTAGTGCTTTTTCTCTTTGACATTAACTTTTATGTGAGTACCAAGAAATTAATTGTGATAATTAATTTTGAAATAAGAATATAATAAATATATTTGTTATTAAATATCCTTTAAAAGAGAAATTTCAGTAATATTTTTCTTATGTTCTAAAACTAGAATATATAATTAGTAAACATTAAAATAGCACAATTAAATTAAGTAAAAGTTAATATTTATGGAAAAAATTATATAATATAATTAAGTAGTAGATAAATAAAATTTTTATATTTAAGGGGTAAGAATAATGAAAAAAGTATTTATTTTAGTTATTGTAGGAATAGTATTAATTTCATCTGTAGGATGTAATACAAACTCTAAAACTCAAACTACTATATCTAATAAAGAAAGCGAAGTTTTAAATGAAAATAAACTTGTAGATGAAAAAATAAATCTTGATAATGCAACTGATATTGATGTGGAAATTTATGCAGCTAATGTATCTATTAAAAGCTATGATGGTGAAGAAATTAAGGTAACAGGTAAACTTTCTAAAAAAAGTGAAGGCTTGGATGTAAAAAGAAATGGTAATGAAATTCAAGTAATTGAAAAAGGATATAAATCAAATGGGGAAGATAATATATCTAAATTCGATATTCTAGTTCCTTCAAAATTTAAAGGGGATTTTACATTTGATCAAGGAGCAGGAACAGCAGATATAGAAGGGATAAAGGTTAAAAACATTCATATTAGTGGTGGTTCAGTAAAATCAAAATGTGAAGATATTAAATTTGATAAGTTAAATTTAGATTTAGGAGCTGGAATTTTTGATTTAAATTTAAAGGAAAAGTGTGGAGATATTGAAGTTAATGGAGGAGTGGGAAAATTAAATCTTAAAATGGCAGAAGTAGGGGGAAATCTTAGATATGAAGGGGGAGTAGGTGATATTGATATTACAATACCTAAAAATTCTCCAGTTAAGTTGTTAGCAGAAAAAGGCCTTGGACATTGTAATATTGATGCCCAAACATCAGGTGATGAAACTTATACTTTTGATTTAGCGGTTGGAGTTGGGTCAATAAATGTACGAAATTAGATTAAGATAATCGTTTTTTTTTAGAGATCATAGATAATTTTGTATTTACGCAAAATTATTTATGGTCTCAACTTTATTTCATATATTTTTCTACTAATTCATAGCATCTTTCTTTAGTGGTTTGTGCTAATGCCATTCCATATATTAATGGTTCTGCTGTTCCACCTTTATATTGTAACGATGCCTTTTTAGATTCATCATCTCTATAGGATATCCACTTAATTTCTTCATTTTTTAATTTGTTCATATCATCAGATGATAGCTGCTTTTGTAATACACTATATATTTCATTTAAAGCATTATCCCATCTTTCATATTCTTGTCTGGCTGCTAATCTCATTTCCCAAGTACCACCTGCTTTTAAATCTGCTAGATCTTTCATGCCTAATTCAATAGTATCTAGTTTATCCTTATATATTTGTTTTGTACTTTCTTGTGTTTTGGGGGTAGCATTATTTTCTTTTCCTGATTTTTCTGTGTTTTTATTATTAACTTCTTTAGTAGCATTTTGTGAGTTCTTATTAATACTAGTATTAGTGTTATTTTTTATTTTGTTAGTTTCAGTAATTTTATTATCTGAATTATTAGCTGTTTTAGTTATATCCTTTTCATTAGCTTTATTATTTTCAGTAGATATATTTTCTTGTTGTTCATTTTTAGGTGTAATATCCTTGGTACTGTTTATACACCCTATGAAGTTGAAACTAGTCAATCCTATTAAAATTAAACTTAATATTGTTTTTTGTTTCATTAAAAGTTCTCCTTAGATTTTAAGATAGTGTAAACTTGTTTACACTACGCTTTTAATTTTTTCTTTATATATCAAGGGTTCGACCGTTTTTTTGTATAAAAAAACAATGACCCCCTTAATTTCGTGTTAAAATTGAATCTCTAACCAAACAAAATAACTACGAAAGGTTGTCATTGTCATGGATTCAATTATAACTTATTTACTTTTATATAATCAATACTTAGTTAAAACTATTTGTGAATTGCTACTATTCATTTCGAAATATATACCACTTAAACAAATGAGCTTTGATGATTCTAATAGTCCTGAATATCAAAAGTTTAAAGTTGATAAGCTACCTACAATTCTTAAATTTGAGAAAGTAGATTATAAACTTCTTTTGACTTATATTGATTATCTAGTTATTTTATTTTTTATGTTATTTTTTCATAGCGTACTTTACACTATCAATTTTAATATAAATTTTGGTAAGAAAGATCAATGGATTATAAATTATTACATATATTTTATATAATATCATATTTCAATAAATACTTTAATTTTGATAAAATAAGGATATTAAGTATAGTTTTAATGTAGCTGACTTAATTAAAAAAGTGATTGGGGAGTAAATAGAGTTTAGGATAATGAATGGAGAACGGTATCATAAGTAAATGAGGCTTATAGCTTTAGGTATTGATATAACTAGCCTAAGGCTATTTTTATTTGCACACATACAAACCTTTCATGAACTGTAAGTGTTATATGCCATTATTGTTTTGTATAATAAACTCAAATACATGATTAATAAAAACATTAGTTTAGTTATTATGAAATTAGAATTTATTATCTAAAGTGCAATGCACTTTATTAAATGGAGGAAATAAGGAATGGTTGAGAAAATATTAGAAGTACAATCTTTACGTAAGTATTATGGGAAAAAGGATAATATTACAAAAGCTATAGATGGCATTAGCTTTCAAATTGTGGATGGGGAGTTTGTTGGTATTATGGGAAGTAGTGGGTCTGGGAAAACAACATTACTGAATTGTATTGCAACAACTACTTGTCCAACAGATGGGAAGATTATTTTAAAGGGTGAAGATATAGGCCGGTTTAAAGGAAAGAAATTGGCTGATTATAGAGGAAATCGTATTGGATATCTGTTTCAAAATTTCGAATTGATTGATAACCTGAATGCTAGAGAAAACATTATGTTGCCTGTTGCAATTCATAATATGATAGGAAAAGAAGATGAAAAAAGAATTGATGAACTTACAAAATATTTTGAGATTGAAGATGTAATGACAAAATTCCCATCAGAAATGTCTGGTGGACAAAAACAGCGTGTAGCAGCGGCTAGAGCATTAATTATGAATCCGGGAATAGTTCTTGCAGATGAGCCAACAGGTGCATTAGATTCAAAGAATGCAAAGTTATTAATGAAAAAACTTTCTGGACTAAATAAGGAGCAGAAGGTAACTATTTTAATGGTAACTCATGATCCAAATGCAGCAAGGTACTGTTCACGAATTTTATTTATTCAGGATGGAATTATTTTTCACGAAATTAGAAGAAGAGTTCCAGAAGAATCTCAAGAAGCTTTTTATGAAAGAATTATTTTGGTAATGGCACAATTGGGAGGAGGAAGTGCAAATGTTCTTTGATTTAGTTAAGAAAAATAGTAAACGAAATAGAAAAGAAAATGGACTATTTTTTGTATCTTTGATTGTGTCAATAATAGCATTTTATATTATTTTATCATTAGAAAATCAGGATGTAATAATATTCTTAAAAACAATAGAAAGTGATGCAGTTAATCATCTATTATTACTAACTCCTGTACTATATGCAATTTCACTATTTATCTTATTCTTTTTAGTTTATTTTTCAGGAAAGTATCAATTAGAAAAAAGAAGTCATGAGATTGGTATGTATTTGATGCTTGGTATGCGTCGTAAAAGATTATTCTTTATGCTTCTGGTAGAAGAGGTATGGAATAGTATTATATCACTTGCTATTGGAATTCCCATAGCTGTTTTTATATCAGAAATGATTAGCATGATTACAGCTAAAATTGTAGGGCTTGGAATTATAGAACATAAATTTTCTTTTTCTATTTTGGCAGTTCTATGGACAATATTTGGTTATTTAATCATTAGACTGCTAGCATTACTAATATTAAGTAGAAATATTGCAAAAAAAGAAATAATGCAATTACTATCAGAGTCTCAAGACAAAAAACATAGGGGGGGCAATGGAGTTTTTACAATAATAAAGCTCTTACTCGGAGTTACATTATTGGTTATTGCTTATGTACTGGCTATTGAAGGAGATTCATGGACTTCTATTAAGGTTATGGGAATTACAGTTGTTTTAGGGCTTTGTGGTACTTTTCTTTTATTTCATGGTATTGGAATATTATTTGAAACTATTCTTAAAAAGATAAAGAATAAAAATGGGTTAGAGGTATTTACATTTAGACAATTACAGGAGAATGTATTTCTTAAATCAAATTCTCTTGCAGTTTCATCACTATTAGTTTTGATAGCATTGTGCTGCTTTGGTTATGGAGTTTCAGTAAGTTTTAATTCTAGTTCAAAAAATCAGAATGTGCTACATTATACATTTAAAGGAGATGGTAAAGAGATAAGGGAAGAATTAGATAATTTACAAATGCAAAATTATATGAATGAAATATTTGATGTTAGAACAGGTAATTTAAGGAGTAGAGATAACAAAGATATCTTTTCTGCAAAAAATTTAATAGAGGCTGTGAAGAAGCAGGTAGCTTCTAATCATAAAGATATATTATTAAATAATCTTCAGTATTTAACATATCCAAATGTGATTTCCCTATCAGGATATAATAACATTCTAAAGTTGGAAGGAAAGGATACCATCAAGCTTGGTAAGAATCAAGTAGCATTATATAATGGTCTAGAGTTTTCAGATGGAAGTACAGCAGAGATATTGAGAAGTGTACTTAAAGAAAAAGTAAAAGTAGGAATAGGAAATGAAGAATATGAGCTTGTAGAACAACTTTGCCAAGATAATATTGTAACTGACCGTTCTATAAATATTAGTTATGGATTTATTCTTTCAGATGATGTATTTGATCGTTTTACAAATGGAGAATATAGTTCTTATTGGAATACAACATTAAAAGATGATTTTGTGAAAGATAATGGGTTAATGCAGGCAATTAGACAGGTAAATGAATTACTTAATAGGACAAATCTAAAGTATGAAAGCTACTTGCAAAATATGGGAAGACAATTGTTTTATACTGTGGCAGCTAGCTATACAACAATTTATCTTGCAATTATTTTCTTAATTATTGCCAATACTGTTATAGGAGTTCAATTTTTAATGCAGCAACAAAAGACAGGAAGACGCTATCAGACAATAATTCGTCTTGGATGTAATTATAATGATTTATGTAAATCAGCTAGAAAACAGATAAAATGGTATTTTTATTTTCCAGTAGTGGTTGCGGCAATTGGAAGTATATTTGGAATTAGATCATTATTTTCAGGGATTATCCCTTCAGAAATGAAATCAAAAATTGGTACATTAATGATAGTTGCAGTACCTATAATTCTTGTACTTTGTATGGTAGAATTTTGTTATATAATTGCTGTAATGCAAATAAGTGATAGGCAAATAGCAGCATTAATGGATATGAAAAGAGAAGATAGTTAATGATATAAAATTACATTAAGTTAAATATATAAGGGGGATTCAAATGAAAAAGATTGGAATAGTTGAGGATGAATTATTTATGAGAGAAGAAATTGTATCTATATTGCAGAAGGAAGCATACGATACTTGTTGTATTACCAGCTTTATTAACACAGCAGAAGAAATCTTAAAGTCATCCCCTGACCTTGTGTTATTAGACTTAAATTTGCCAGGAGTAACTGGTTTTGAAATATGTAAGTCCATTAGGATGAAAAGTACTGTCCCTATACTGGTTTTGACTAGTAGAGATCAATTAAAAGATGAGCTACATGCTTTAGGGTTAGGAGCAGATGAGTACCTTACAAAGCCATGCAATAAAGATAGATTAATAGCTAGAATTTCTAATTTGCTTCGTAGATATGAAGATAGAAATCATTTTATTGAAATAAAAGGAGTAAAACTTGATTTAGAAACTTATACAATGTATGCTAATGAGCAGTCCATTGTACTAACTGAAAATCAAGGAAAAATAATGGAGCTTCTTTTATTAAATGTAGGTAAAATTGTTATAAAAGATATGCTATTTGAGAAAATATGGGGAACTAAAGAGTACATTGATGAAAATGCACTACAGGTTAATATGACAAGGTTAAAAAAGACAATTAAAAGTTTAAACATGAAGTATGAAATTATAACAGTAAGAGGCAAGGGATACAATCTTGTGGCAATTGAGGAAAAAGAAAATGATTAGAAAATTAGTTAGCATATTTTTTAAATATAAAATATGGTTTATTGTAATTATGATTTTTAATATTATGTTTGGTGTTTTTCTTTGGTTAATTGATGCTAATAGTTTTAGTTATATTTTTCCAAATATGATAATTGGTTGCATTTTGTTATATAGTTTAATTAGTCTTCTAATTTATAGTATAGATAAAAGAAAAAAGGAAGCGATTATAGATTTTATAAACAACCCAAATTTGAAAGAAGAAGAAGTATGTCTTAGTTTTTTTTCAGGTGGAGAAAAAGAAATTATTCATTTAATTGGAGAAAAGCTTCGTAAAAAGGAGGAGCTAATCAAAAAACAAGATTTAAATTTAAAGGAATATGAAGAGTATATAGAAACATGGGCACATGAGATAAAAACGCCATTAGCGTTGATGACATTTGTTCTTGATAATAGAAAGGAAGAGATTTTATTTCCAATCTATCAGAGATTAGAATATGCAAGAACTAAAATGCAAGAAGATATAGAAAGAATGTTATATTATGCAAGAGTAAAATCTGAGCATTTAGATTATATTTTTACCAAAATATCACTTGATGAAATCTGTAAAGATGTTATTGATGAGTATAAAAACTTAATAGAGGAACAAAAAATTATTATTAATAATGAAGTAGGAAATATACAGGTGCTTTCCGATAAAAAAGGGTTACTATTTGTGTTAAGACAGGTTTTAAGTAATTCTATAAAATATATGGATAGAGAGGAATTCAATCCGTTCATAATACTGATTACTAAGATTGATAATAAAAGTGGTAATATAATGCTTGTAATTAAAGATAATGGAATAGGAGTTAAGCCGTATGATTTGCCATTTTTATTTGATAAAGAATTTACAGGAGATGCTGGAGAGCAGAGAAAACAATCTACTGGAATGGGACTTTATTTGGCAAAGCAAGTAGCTGATAGCCTAAAAATTGAAATCGAAGTTTCAGAAGAATACAAAGATGGTTTTGAAATATCTTTGTTATTTCCTATCATAGAATAGTAAAACCTCACTTACTACTGATACTGAGAACAGTGTCATAAGTAAATGAGGTTTTTACTAAAAGTGGCAATATGGTGTATTATTATATGGAACTAAGATAAATCAATATGTATTATGGGGGAGTATTTTATTAAAGAGAATATTTTCTATTTGCATTAATAGATTGAAAAAATCATATAAGAATGTAGAGGTACTATTATACGAAAAAAATTTCGATTCTTATCAGGTATGGTTAGAGTTTTTTTATGAAGAGATAAAATGATGAAAGAGAAAGAATAATAGAATTTAATATTATAAATTTCTGTCACCATCAGAAGTAAAACATAAAGAACTTATGCAAAAGTATTTAAAATATAATGAAATTTAAATAATAAAAAAATCTCCTTTTAAAATATATTTTTAAGGATATTTTTTAGTTTTATAAATTAAGAGTACTAAATAAAATTGAAAATTTTAAATTATACTATAGAATAGTAGTATAAAAATAATTAATATTGGAGTGGAAAAATGGACGCATTAGAGAAAAAATTACAACAGGAAGTTATAAAAAGTTGTGAAATAGCAGAAAAAGAATGTGGTTGTAAAATGACAAGATTTCTAGAAACAATAGAGAGATTTGGAATAGTTAGAACTGCGCAGGAAATTTTCAGAAAAGGCAGAACATCTGATTGTTTTAGTAAATTAGTAGAAGAAGGATGTATTGAATTAACAATGGAGGCGATTATTGTAGAGCCTCAATATGCAAAATTATTTACTGATGAAGAAGTAAATAGTTGTTATGAACTGTTATGTGAAAAGGGATATTACTAAAAGCATTATCCATTATTTGTGATAAGGTTCTCCGTATCACAAATAATGGATTAAAGACTTGATTATTTAAATTAAGGCTACTTTTATATTTAAAAATATTAACTAGGAAACAAAGGAGTGAGATTATGATAGATATAAGTCTTAAATTAGAAAGAGATAATAATGTGTGGAATTGGCTGAAAAATAAATAAAGTAAAATTTGAAATGCTGATAAAATAGGTTAAAATGATTATAAAATATAACTGAAAAAAGAGGTAGATAAAGTATGATAAAACCAATTATAAAAGATATATTATTTTTAGGTCAAAAATCAGAAGATGCAACAAAAAATGATATAGCAGTAATTGATGATTTAATAGATACCCTAAGAGCAAACCTAGAGCATTGTGTTGGCTTGGCTGGGAACATGATTGGAGTAAAAAAGCGTATATTGGTATTTGCTGTAGGAAACCTTATTGTGCCTATGGTGAATCCAGTTATATTAAAAAAAGAAAAGATTTATGAAACAGAAGAGAGCTGTTTATCTTTAACAGGATTTAGAAAAACAAAAAGATATGAAACAATAGAGGTGGAGTATCTTGATAGAAGCTTCAAGAAACAAAAGCAGGTGTTTACTGGATTTATAGCACAAATTATTCAACATGAAATGGACCATTTTGAAGGAATCATAATTTAATTTAGTTGTAGACATGAAAATAGGACTTACCATAATAAGGTGGGTCATTTGTGTATCTTTAATTTATAGAGAAATATTGTGAGTAAGGATATTTGTATATACTTGAGAAATAATATATGATTACAATTTATATAAAAAATCTATTGATTTCATGTTTACTTAAAATAAATTAATTATGAAAAATATAGTTTGTTAATTGTAATATATATTAAAAAGTTTAAAATAATTTTGTGTTAAGAATAAACCTTATCATTTGATATTAAATGATAAGGTTTATTTAAAGTTAAATATATTATTTTCGTAAAAACATAGTCATTTAAGTGGAAAATGACTGTTTTAATAAAGATTTAAACACTCTATAAACATAAATAGTACTTTATTTTATTTAACTGTTTTAAAACATATCCAAAATAAATTTCAATTAAATTTATTTTTATTGAAACAAAATTTAATATATAGGTATCATTATTAGTGTAAGGAGTGTGAAATGTGCAAGAAACAAATATTGAAAAATTAATTACTGACATATATAACAATACCTATGATGACGTATTAAGATATGTAGTATCAAAATGTAGAAGTAGTGATGATATAGCAGATATAATGCAAAATATATATTTGAATTTTTATAAAGCTTTAAAAAATAAAAGAGAAATAAAAGAATATAAAAAGTATTTAATAAGAATTGCAAGAAATGAAGTATATAAGCATTATGGATTATTAAAAATGGTACAAAACCATATTCCAATATTTTCACTAAATGATGAGAAACAATTTAAAAACATTCAGGAGGATTTAAATATTGAATATAACTATGAAGAAGAAGCATTATGTGAGGAAATATGGGGGTATATAAAGAAAAAGGATATACTTACTTTTAAGATATTTGTTTTATATTTTCAAAGTGATTTGAAAATAAAAGACATAAGTAAGAGGCTTAATGTAAGTGAGTCTACTGTTAAAAATAGATTGTATCGGACAATGAATAAAATAAATGAAGAATTTGAAATATAGGAGGGTGTATTTTGAATAAAGAGGATATAGTTAAAAAAGCAATTCGTAAAGGATTAGAATCTAAAGAAGAAATATTACAGAATATTTTAAATGTAGTGAGAGAAGAGGAAAAAATAGAAAATAAAAAGATTGACTTAGAAATATTAATACTAGAATTAATTCAAAGAAAGGATATGTATGGATATGCAGTAATTAAAGAATTAGGAATTAAGTCTAAGGGCACATTTCTAATGCAAGAAGGTGAAATATATCCAATTTTACATTACTTAGAAGGAAAGGCTTTATTAGAATCATACTGGATTCGTGAAAGCGATAATATAGATAAAAAATATTATAGATTAACTAGAAAAGGAAGAGAATATTTAAAATTTAGGGCTGAGGATACTAAAAACATTAAAATGTTAGAAAATATGGGGAAATTACAAAAGATAACATAAGTATATTTTAAAATAAGATATTTAAATAATAAAAAGTAGTTAAAGTGTTAATGTTTAATAAGTTAAAAATTAATAATAATCTGGTGAGGTGATGAAAAGATGACTATAAAAGATAGTGATGATATAAAAAAATATATTAGTGATGTGTGCTCACAAGTAAAGAATAAAAGAATGCATAATGAAATAAGAGATGAATTAAGTGCACATTTAGAAGAAAAGGCAAATGAATATATAAAATCAGGAGAAAAAAAAGAGAAGGCTTTAAAGAAAGCAATTAATGAAATGGGTTCGTCTAAACATGTAGGAAGTGAACTTAATAAGCTACACAAGTCTAAGCCAGAATGGAGCATAATAGCGTTAAGTATTGGATTGGTATTATTTAGTGCTGTAATAATAAGATTTTTTGAGTGGAATGGGGCACTTGAAAATAATCATATACCAAAGAATAATATTATATTTAGCATACTGGGGATATTTGTATTTATAATGTCATGCTTCATTGATTATAGGAAGATTAAGAAATATTCAAAGTATATTTATATTATTGGTTTATTCTCTTTAGCTTATACTGTATTTTCAGGAATTCAAAGTGTTAATGGAGTAAGACAATGGTTACCAATAGGTGGATTAACTATAAATATTGGATATTTTGCACCAATAATAATAATAATTGCTTTAGCAGGAATATATGATAAATATGATTGGAATAATAAAAGAAAAATTATAATAGCTTTATTTTTAGGTTTATTACCATTGATATTACTTGTAAGAACCAATTCACTATTTAGTTTTATTATTTACGGAATTTCATTGAGTATATTAGTATATTTATCAAAAGCAAGCAAGAAGATATTAGGATTATTTATTAGTATTGAAACATTAATTATGATTTTAAGCAAAATAGGTTTTGATACTACTTCAAATTTTATTGATAGAAGTAATAATATTGATGGATATGGATATATTTATAATCAACTTAAAATAATTAGGAATTCATCAGTGTTAATTGGAAGAGCTACTAACTTTGATAAAAATATTATTCCAGAGTTTTATGTTGATTATATTCTTTCATATATAATATATAATTTTGGTTGGATAGTTGGGATTATAATTATTACTTTAATTGGAGTACTAATAATAAGAATGATTAAAGTAGCAGTATGTGTAAAAAATACTTATGCTAGATCTTTAGTTTTAGGAGTTGTATCTATAATAACAATTCAATTTATTTGCAATGTACTAATTACTTTTGAAGTTACTATAAGTGCGTATGTACCTATGCCACTACCTTTTATAAGTTATGGAGGAACAAGTACGATTATAAACATGTTTATAGTTGGAATTATAATTAATGTATACAAAGGGAAAAGCATATCTAAAATTGAAAAAATATAATACAAAAAGATTTAGATAAAATTGTTTGGCTGAAAAATCAATATTAAGTTATATATATAAACTGTTGATGAAATGTGTCATATGTGTTACAAAGGCTATTTTAAAGAATCTTCAAATATGTTAAGAAATGTTATGATAGCTTATTAAGCTAGAAGAGAAAGTTTATGGATAATGGAATAAAACTTAATTTATAGAAGAATAAAAGATAATGAAAGTAGTAGAGATGTATAAAAATTTGTTTTTACTACTTTTATTTTTTAGGATATGTTTTAAGTAAATGTTGATATTGTAGTATAAGGGAGAATTGACATTTGGATTTTTTTATTCAGAACTTTTTTATTAAGGAACAACTATAATATATATTTATTTTTAATTTATTGTTAGAATGTGGAATGAAAAGTAAAAGAGATATTTAAGCTTAATGTGAAAAATTCTTAATAATATTATTTTAAAAGTTAATATTTAATATAATATTTAATATTTTAATGTTATATTTTTGTGAATTTTATAATTTATAAAGTTTGCTATTAATATTAGTAAATTTTAGCACGAATATATAATGGAAATATTAATCATATATAGAAAATTATATTTATAATATTAACTAAAACCGATGAAGCTATAATATTAGAAAGGGTTTAATAAGTTTGATAATGAAAAATAGCATTGAATATTCATCAGCAAAATTAACTTCTATTGATGAAAAAATAATAACTATGGGAATAGTTAGAAAAATACAAAAAGATACTTTAATTATATGCGCTAATGAAAAAACTGAATTGAAAATTGATGAGGAAGTTTTTATAAATATTTTTAATAATAATCAGGGAATATCCATATATAATGGTATTATAAATAATATATTAGAAAATACTATAGTGGTTAAAAATATAAGATTTTTACTCGATAAAGAAAGACGAAATAACAATAGAATTATTGTAAATATGCCTTTAAAGGTAACAGAGATACGGAATATATCTGAAAAAGTAATAGAGTTATCTAAACCTATTTTTATGACAAGTAAAAATTTAAGCATTAGAGGAATACTGTTAGAGTGTGTTTTAGACATTCCTAAAGGCATTAACTTTTTTATTGAATTACCAATAGAAGATAAAAAAATATATATAGAAACTATTACTAAAAGAAAATATGAAAAGGATAATTTATATTATTATGGATGTGAATTCATATTAAAAGATATATCTCAGAATTATTTACTAGAAAATTTTATACTTAAAAATTATAATGCCAAGTTTTTCAAATATTACCCAAAATAATTTTAAATATATACAAGTAAAATAATATTTTTATTATGAAATTTAGGACGATAAATTAAGTATTTATGGTCTTTTTCCATTGTTGTAAATTTTTTGTATAAATAAATAAATTTCAAATTAAGAATTCTCAAAGCCCAATTATAATGTCACTTCACTTATTGCATATAACAGCACATATTTAAAACATATCCTTAATAAAAAATTAATATATTAAAATGGAATATTATGTAGTTAAAACATGTATTTGGTGTTAAAATATAACATAAAAGGGGTTGAGAAATATTGAATATTAAGAAGAAATTTATTATTTCGATGTTTGCTGTTGCAATTATGTTAATGGCAATTCCAACAATGAATGTACAAGCTGCAAGTAATGATAATAAAATAATATCAGATAATGATATAACAGTAAAAGAAGCTAAAAATTGGGCTAAATCTAAAGGTGCAACTAAAAACTTTATTGGTTTAGCAGATTTATATTGGGAATATTCATCTGATTGTGGTGATGTAAACCCTGCAATAGCATATGTACAAGCTGCCAAAGAAACTGGATATGGTAAGTTTACTGGTGTTTTAAATGAAAGTTATAATAATCCTTGTGGGCTTAAGACAGCAGCAGGTGGGGATGATAATGACAAAAATGCTCATGAAAGATTTGATAATTGGGATGAAGGAGTACAAGCTCACATGGATCATTTAGCATTATATGCAGGTGGTAAAGGATATCCTAAAAGTGATAGCTATGATCCAAGACATTTTAGAACTATTAAGGGAAAAGCCAAAACAGTAAAAGCATTAAGTGGGGTTTGGGCTCCAAGTTCTACATATGGTGAGGAAGTAAATGCACTTTATAGTGATTTATTAAAGTATTCTGGAGTTGATGTTGAAGATGGTGATGATAAAGATAACTCATCTAATTTATCACCAAATCCAGGAGTGCAAGAAAGTAGACCTAATTTACCAAATGTAAATGAAGTTCTTAATACAAGTAGTAATGAGAATAGTGGAAATGTTAATATTTCATCTAATATTGGTTGGAAATACGAAAATGGATCTTGGAGTTACTATAGATCAGATAATACAAAAGCTACTGGCTGGATAAATCCAGATGGTAATTGGTATTATCTAAAAGATAATGGAAGTATGGCAACTGGATGGTTAAATATAAATAACACATGGTATTATTTAAAAAGTTCAGGAGCAATGACAAAAGGATGGCTTAATATTAATGGAACGTGGTATTATTTAAAAGATACTGGTGCTATGATAAATGGACTTAATAATATAAATAATAAAATGTATTATTTTGATAATAGTGGTTTAATGAAAGTCGGTTGGAAAAATATTAATAATTATTGGTATTACTTTAGTTTAAATGGTGATATGCAAAGTGGATGGATTACAGATAATGGAACAAGATATTATTTATATGATACAGGGGCAATGGCAAAGGGATGGATTAATATAGATAATACCTGGTATTTCTTAAATGATAATGGATCCATTGCAACAGGTTGGAAGTCAAGTAATGGAGATAATTATTATTTAGATGTAAACACAGGAAAGATGCTAGTTAATACTGTAATCAATGGATATACTATTGGACTTGATGGAAAAAGAATGAATTCATCTTCTGATAAAGATTCCAATAAAGATAAAGATAATAATAAAACTTCAAATGAAAAAACTATTGTAATAGATCCAGGTCATGATTATGGAAAAGATTATGGATCTGAAAACAAAATCGATGGAACAACTTATAGTGAAACAGATTTAAATATACAAGTTGCATCTAAACTTAAGAATGAATTAGAGGACAGAGGCTTTAATGTAATAATGACAAGAAAAGCTAAAGAAAGACCATCTTATGGATCTTTAACAGCAAGTCTTTCTCATAAAACAGATACAGCTAATGATGAAAATGCCAATTTCTTTATAAGTATCCATCATAATTCAGCAGTAGAAACTGCTAAAGGTGTGGAGAGCTATTATAGTACAGCACCTAAAGATGATAAGTATGGTGGAAATTTAGATTATAATAGACTTGAAAAAAGTAAAAAAATGGCTAAAGTTATAAATGATAGCATTGTAAAAGTTATTGACACTAAAGATCGTAGCGTAAAAAATGATGCTGAACGTACTTTATTTGTACTTAGAAATACTAATATGCCAGCAGTGTTAGTTGAGGTTGGATTTATAACAAATCCTGAAGAAGCAGAAAGATGTGCAGATTCATATTATCAACAAAAAGTTGCAGAGGGAATTGCAGAGGCGATTGATGAAAACTTTAATATAATATCAAACAAATAGTAGAACGCCATAAAGAGTTTTATTTTTATAAAGCTATTTATGGTGTTTTTTATATTTAATTAATAATACAGTAGAAAGATTTAAATTAGATAAAAATAGCAATGAATAGTATTAAACATTAGTATAATTTTTATGAACAAGTGACAATAGGGAGTTTTATGTAAAAATAAAATCACCTACTGTTTTTCATTATAATTGCTTATTTTAAAAGGGATATTATAATAATACAAACTAAAGAAATATTTTCCTGTATAATATAAAATAGATAGAGTAAAGGTCATATTAAGAAAGGAAATTTGTAAGTTATGAATAATGAAGATATAAGAGAAAAAATATTTGAGTTATCAGATTCTAAATATAAAGAGTTTCATAGTAAGCTATGTCCAAATACTGATAATATTGTGGGTGTAAGGGTTCCTGTTCTTAGAAAATTTGCAAAAGAAATTTCTAAGGGGGAGTGGAGAAAATATTTAGCAGAAGCTTCTAATGAATATTATGAAGAAATAATGTTACAGGGAATGGTTATTGGATTAGCTAAAATGGATATTGAAGAACGATTTAAATATATCAGGGAATTTGTGCCTAAGATTTATAATTGGGGAATATGTGATACTTTTTGTGCAGGATTAAAATGTTTTAAATCTAATAAAGAAAAGGGATTTGACATTTTAAAGACATATTTAGCTTCACAAAAAGAATTTGAACTTAGATTTGCAGTTGTTCTTTTACTTGATTTTTATATTGTAGATGAGTATATAGATAGAGTAATAGAGATTTTAGACAATATACATCATGATGGGTATTATGTAAAAATGGCAGTAGCTTGGGCTATTTCAATATGTTATATTAAATATCCTGAAAAGACAATGATTTATTTAAAAGATAATAAATTAGATAATTTTACTTATAATAAAGCTCTACAAAAAATTACAGAATCATATAGGGTTGATAAAGATGAAAAAACTATAATTAGAAACATGAAAAAAAGTAGATGACATTTTATAAAATGTCATCTACTTTTTATTATTTAATAAGTTATTTGATAGAACCTTGCACGATTCCTTGAATAATTTGCCTTTGTACAAAGAAGTAGAAAATAACTATTGGGATAATAGCTAATATTAAAGCTGCCATTGCAAGTTCCCATTGCTTTGAGAAAGCTCCAAAGAAATTATTCATAGCAAGTGGAATAGTATTTATCTTACCATTGACAGTTAAGAATGGTAGTAAGAAGTCATTCCATATCCATATTCCATTTAATACAGCCACAGTTACAGTAGTAGGTTTTAGAAGTGGAAGTATTACGTTAGTGTAAACTTTCCATTTGCTACAACCATCTATAATAGCAGCTTCCTCAATTTCTTTAGGAATTCCTTTTATTACGCCGTGGTACAAGAATATACTCATACTAGACCCAAATCCAATATACATAAAGATTAATCCATAATGTGTACCTAACAAACTAAAATTGATGGAATCGATACCTAAAATTCCCATCCATTTAACAAGTGGTAACATTACAGCTTGGAAAGGAACTACCATAGCAGAGACAAATACGTAGAATATAATCTTACTAGCTTTAGATTGATTACGAACTAAAACCCAAGATGCCATTGAAGAAAATAAAATTATTAAAGCAACACTTACAACAGTAATGATAATAGAATTAATAAATGCACTTGTCATATGCATTCTATCCATTGCATCTAAATAATTACTAAAGTTCCATACAGAAGGTAAACCAGTTGTATTTACAAAGATTTCTCTTCTAGTTTTAAAAGAGTTTATAAACATTAAGTAAAAAGGAGTTAAGTAAAGTATTAATGCAATCCATGTTATAATTTCTAATGCACCTAATTTACGGCTATATCCATTTAACGTTGATAGCTTTTTGCTTTTTTTAGATGAACTAGCGGTATTTTCTGCAACATTTGTTTTCATTATGCTTCTACCTCCTTCTTTTTATTAAAGTATACTTGTGTTAATGACACAGCAGTTACAAATATAAAGAAAATAATAGCTTTTGCTTGTCCTATACCCATATTATTTACTACGAAAGCCTCTCTATAAATATTTAAAGATAACATCTCAGTTGTCTTTGCAGATGTTAAAGAGAAGTTTAAATCAAACATTTTAAATGAATTAGCTAATGTTAAGAACAAACATACTGTAATTGCAGGTCTTACCATTGGAATTGTAATATGTTTAAAAGTTTGAAAGCCATTAGCTCCATCAATATGACTAGCTTCTAATAAATCAGCAGGTACATTTTCAAGGGAAGCAACATAAATAACCATTATATATCCAGCATATTGCCATGAAGCAACTATCAACATTGCAAACATTGCAGAACCGGGATTTTGCAGTAATGAAGTTCCTAAGAATGATGAACCCATGCTTTGGCCAATTGAAGTGAATACAGAGTTAAACAAAAATTGCCATATAAATCCTAAAATTAATCCACCTATTAAGTTTGGCATAAAGAAACCAGTTCTTAAAATATTTTTTGTCTTCAAATTTCTAGTAACTATATATGCTAGTCCAAACCCAATTAAATTAATAGTAATTACGCTTGCAATAGTATATAAAATTGTTATTTTAAATGAATAAAGAAATTGGGCATCTTTCCAAATGCTTAAATAATTTTCAAATCCAACAAAACCATACTTTGGATTTGCGCCATTCCAGTTTGTAAATGTGTAATAAATACCCATAAAGAAAGGGATTATTACTACCATGATAAGAGAGAACAAGCAGGGACCTATAAAAAGCCAAAAATCTCTTTGTTCCTTACTATTCTTTTTCATATTTTCACTCCTTTGTAATAAAAATCACTATATATACAAATACAACTCATGTGTAATTAATGCTATATGTAATGTACTAATGAGTAATAAACATCCATAAGGAGAAATATTCTCCTTATGGATTTTAAAAACATTATTTAGAAGCATCTTGTAATTGTTGAATCATTTGAGTTTTATCAATATCTCCTCTAGCAAATTTAGAGAATACAGGTCCAATATTATTCATTGTGAATCCATCTGGAAGATTTGTGAATGCCCAAGGAATAGTTTTACCAGCTTTGTTAAACTCAACAATAGATTTAGCAAGTTCATCTTCAGGTTCAACTGTAAAGTTAGTGAATGCAGGAATCATCTTCATGCCTTTTACTATAGATGTTTGTCCAGCTTCACTAGTGACAATCCAATTTAAGAAGTCTTTAGCTTCTTTATTAACAGCTGAATCTTTATTAACAACCCAATACATAGGTACTCCAACAGGAATGCTTCCACTTATTTTTGGATCGTTATTAATAGCTAATGGAACGAAACCCTTAGGAAAATCTGCATTTAAGTCAGCCAATTCTTTACTAGTCCAGTTTCCTTGATGTAAGAAAGCTGTTTTGCCTAATCCAAAGTTAGCAACTTGCTTATTATAATCTATAGTATCTAGAGTAGCTCCACCACCATATTTGCAAAGTAAATCAACTAAGTTCATCCAATCTTTAAAATATTGATTATTAACAAAGTCAGCTTTTCCAGCCACATAATCTTTAACAAATTGAGATGGTTTTTCTTGTACAGCTAAAGGAATATTGAAAGTATGGTTACCAGTAACCCAAGTTTCTTTAGTTGTATAAGATACTACATTGTCTATTCCTAATTCAGCCTTTTTAGCATCTAAAGTTTCGAATGCAGCTTTTAGTTTATCAAAAGTATCTATAGATGAAGGATCAATACCAGTTTTATCTAAGATGTCTTTATTATACATTAATCCGTAACCTTCAGTTGCAGCAGGCATACCATAAACTTTACCATCTACTGTAACTGTATCTAATGTACCATTAACTGCATATTTAACCCAAGGTTCAGCAGTTAATTCATCAATTTTATGTTGCCAAACACCATAATCTCCAGCACCTTGAATCATGAATATATCAGGTTCAGTACCTTTTTGGAATTCAGCTTTTAATGAAGCACCATAGTCAGCACCACCACCAACAGAAGTTATATCAACTTTAACACCTGTTTCATCTTCATATTTTTTAGCAAGTTCTTTTAATTGGTCATTGATTTCAACTTTTAATTGAAATACCTTAACTGTCTTTCCAGCTCCATCCTTTTTAGCACTATTTCCAGCATTAGATGATGAACAACCAGCTACTGTACCTAACATAAGTGAAGCAGCTAATACTGTTGATAATGTTTTTTTCATTCTTAATTTCATTTTTGTACCCCTCCTATAAAATAGTATAATCATATAACTATATGTGGAAACGATTCCAAAACATATGTTAGTAAATTATATACGAACAATATTAAATATATACCTATCTCTTTACTTTTAATTTATATTTAACATTTAAATTCGTTTACTATGATTAAAAAATAGAAATATTAATAAAATATATCGGAAACGATTCCTGAAAACGATGTAAGCTTGTACTAAAAAACGCTGTAAATCGTTTTCTTAAATTAATTATAGCATCACATATTTTAATTTTCAAGTAGTATTAAAGAAAATTTTAAGTAACTATTCAGCCATAGCAAATTAATTTATTTCTAATATGATTTTAGATACA
>NZ_CAURTC010000047.1:0-26608 GCF_963527835.1 uncultured Clostridium sp.
AATTGTTCCGATATTTACGTGTGGTTTACTTCTCTCAAATTTTTCTTTTGACATTCTAAATTCCTCCTCTTATCCTTTAATAAACTTTGCCTAGTGTTTTTTATTTTATAATTGGAGCTCACGATCGGGATTGAACCGACGACCTCCGCCTTACCAAGGCGACGCTCTACCTACTGAGCTACGTGAGCACTCATATCTTGACATTTTCTTGATATACCAATTATAAAGTTTACTATTATTCGTTTTGTTTGTCAATATAATTTAACTACTTTATACCTAAGCATTTTTCAAGCTTTCTCTTGACTCTCTGTAATGCATTATCAATTGATTTTGAATGCCTATCTAAATCACAAGCAATCTCTTGATAAGACTTTCCATCTAGGTATGACATAAGAACTTCTAGCTCTAAATCAGACAATACTTTAGCAATTGCAGCTTCAATGTCATCCATATGCTCCTTATTTATTAAAAGTTCCTCAGGATCTGAAATTTTTATCCCAGATAAAACATCTAATAATGTTCTTTCTGATTCTTCTTCATAAATAGGTTTATTTAATGAAACATAAGTATTTAAAGGAATGTGTTTTTGTCTAGTTGCAGTTTTAATTGCAGTTATAATTTGTCTTGTTACACATAACTCTGCAAAAGCTTTAAATGAAGTTAATTTATCAGCTTTAAAGTCCCTTATTGCTTTGTATAGGCCTATCATACCTTCTTGATATATATCTTCTCTATCTGCCCCTATTAAGAAATAAGATTTTGCTTTTGCCTTAACAAAATTTTTGTATTTGGAAATCATATATTCTTGTGCTCTAGTATTTCCATTTTTAGCTTCTAATACAACTTCTTCATCTAATTTATCTTTAAACTCTAAAAACTCACCCAATATTCACTCTCAACTTTCTCATTATAATCACTGTATATCCTATGTAAACAATTATAACGCAGTAAAAATATCTTAGTCAATTAAATTTACTCACTTCTTCTTATTTTTTCTAATTTTTTCAATATCTCCAAATCAATATTATCACTAAGTATGTTTTTATCTGAAATTTTACTTTTATTCTTCCTTTTTCTTATAGAATTCTCTACATCTAAAACTTCATTGTAAAATTCTAAAGATGACATTCTTACTGCCCCTCTTTGGAAAATAGTTTGCTGCTCTAACCAATCAGATGTGACAACAATAACTTCATATTTTCGTCCTAATAAATTTACTTCTTTTTCTATATAACTATCTGCTGTTTCTCCATCCTTTGTAAAAATTATTGATAAATTTTTATTTACTGCTTCTACTTTTTGAATACTACCTGATACTTTATGAGCATCAAAAACGATTATTACTTTACAATCATTATAAGCCCCATAATTATGCATAGTGTCTATTAACGATCTTCTGGCACCATCAAAATTATAATTCTTTTTTATTTTTAAATCTGGCCAACTATTTATAACATTATATCCATCAACAAAAATAATTTTCACAATAGTTACCTCTTAATTCATTCTACTTTAAACGACCTTTTAATACTTCATACATAATTATACCACCTGCTACAGAAGCATTTAAAGAATTAATCTTGCCTACCATAGGTATTTTGATTAATTTATCACATTTTTTTAATGTCAATTTTGATATTCCTTTTCCTTCATTACCAATTATAATAGCACATGGACCACCAAAATCAGTTTGATAACTATATTCTTCTGCTCTTATATCTGTTCCATAAACCCAAATTCCTTTTTCTTTTAATTCATCTATTACTGAATTCAAGTTTGTAACTCTAGCTACTTTTACATGTTCTATAGCACCTACTGAAGATTTATAAACCATAGTTGTTACTGACGCACTTCTTCTTTTTGGTATTATTATTCCGTGAACTCCAAATAATTCTGCTGTTCTGATAATAGATCCTAAATTATGTGGATCTTCTACTTCATCTAAAATTACTATAAATGGATTCTCACCTTTTTTTTCTGCTAATTCTAGAATATCTGATACTTCTGAATATTCATATGGAGTTACTCTTGCAATAACACCTTGGTGAACTGCATTATTACACATAGAGTCTAGTTTTCTTTTATCAACTTCTTTTATTAGTATCTTTTTGTCCTTTGCTTTTGATATTATTGCATTTATTGATCCCTCCAATTTAGAATTAGATATATAAAGAGTTTCTATAGTTCTCTCAGTTTTTAAAGCTTCTAAAACGGCATTTCTTCCGATTATTATATCTTCTCTTTCCTCAAAACCATTATCATATGAATTATTATCAGCTACTCTATTTTTATTGATTTCTCTTTTATTATCTCTCTTGTTTTCTCTCTTATTACCTACTTTTGTATTTTCCCTCATTCAATTACACCTCTTTTTCATTTAAAACTACAACACTTTTCTGTAACATAAATTCTAATCTTTCCTTATTTCCTATTAGATATAAATATCCTATTAATGCTTCAAATCCAGTTGCCATTCTATAATCTCTAACATCAGCATTTTTAGGAACTGTCGCAGATTTTGCATTTCTTCCTCTTTTGTATATTCTAAGCTCTTCTTCAGTTAAGTATTCTTCTAAATTATGCATAATACTTGATTGTGCTTGAGCTTTTACATAACTGATTGCTTTTCTATGAATTTTATTAGCACTTAAACCTTCATTTTCAGATAAAATATACGTCCTTATAAATACTTCATACACTCCATCTCCTATTATCGCTAATTGAAGAGGATTTAACATTCTTACATTTGCTTCACTAAATTCCCTTATTTTTAAATCATCTAACATAATTTATGCTCCTTTAAATAAGGGCTGCAATTTGCAGCCCTATCTAATTTAATTTATTTTTTTCCATCTAACACCTTGAGGTGTATCTTCTAAAACAATTCCTCTATCTTTTAAATCATCTCTTATTTTATCCGCTAAGGCAAAATCCCTATTCTTTCTTGCATCTTGTCTTTGCTCTATTAGAGACTCTATTTCATCTTCTAAGCTACCTTTAGTTGTTTTTTGAAGTAGACCTAATGGTGCTCCTAATTCTCTTATAATTTCTAATGCTTTATTAATTAATTCTTTAGATGAATTTACATTTATATTTGTATTAGTATCTTTAGTTAATTCAAATAAAACAGTAAGTGCATCCGCTGTATTAAAATCATCATCCATTTTTTCAATGTACTTTTCTCTATATTTGTTTAAAGAATCTAAATATTTAATTTCTTCTTCTCTCATAGTTTCTATTGAAACTTCATCAATTAAGTTTTCTAAATTACCTATTGCATTATAAAGTCTTTCTACTGATGCTTTTGCAGAATCTAATAAATCCTTGCTAAAGTTTATTTGTATTCTATAATGAGCTGACATCATAAAAAATCTTATAACATCTGAATCATATTCTTTTAATATATCTCTAGCAGTAAAGAAGTTATTTAAAGACTTAGACATCTTTTGGTTATTAATATTTACATATGCTGAGTGCATCCAATAATTTGAAAACTTATTTCCTGTTAAAGCTTCACTTTGAGCAACTTCATTTTCATGATGTGGAAATGCTAAATCCATACCACCCGCATGAATATCTATCGTATCACCTAGTATTTTCTTCGCCATACATGAACACTCTATATGCCACCCTGGTCTTCCCATTCCCCAAGGACATTCCCAAGCTGGTTCTCCTGGTTTTTTAGCTTTCCATATAGCAAAATCCATAGGATCTTTTTTTCTTTCACCTGCCACAGATGAAGTTCTGTTGCTTGCACCCATTTGTAAATCTTCTATACTTTGACCTGATAATTTACCATAATTATTGAAATTTTTAGTATTAAAATATACATCTCCTTCAACTTCATATGCATAACCTTTTTCAATTAATTGTGTAACAAATTCAATAATATCATGTATATATTCAGTAGCTCTAGGATTAACTGTAGCCCGTTCTATTTGAAGGTTATCAGCATCTTCATAATACTCTTTTATATATTTATCTCCAATTTCTTTTACAGTTGTACCTTCTTCATTAGCTTTTTTTATCATCTTATCATCTATGTCTGTAAAATTTTGAACGAATTTAACGTCATATCCTCTATACTCTAAATATCTTCTGATTGTATCGAATACTATAAATGTTCTTCCATTTCCTATATGAAAGAAATTATATACTGTTGGGCCACAAACATACATTTTGACCTTCCCTGGAGTAATAGGGATAAATTCTTCTTTTTTTCTCGTTAAAGTATTAAATATCCTCATTAACTTTCAACCTCCTGTGTTATCTTAATTTTATATTATTTTTATTAAATTCTCCTTTTACTATTTGACAAATCTCATCTATTTTAACTACTTGCATATCATCATTTCTAAGTTTAAATTCAACTTCTCCATCAACAATTTTCTTTCCTACTGTTACTCTCATAGGAATTCCCATTATTTCTGAATCTTTAAACTTAACTCCTGCTCTTTCATTTCTATCATCTAATAATGCTTCAACACCCATAGCTCTTAAATCTTCATAAAGTTTAGTAGCTATTTTTACTTGTTCTTCATCTTTAACATTTACAGCAATTACTGAAACATGGTATGGAGCAACAGATAATGGCCATATTATTCCGTTCTCATCGTTATGTTGTTCAATTATAGATGCCATAGTTCTGGTAACACCTATTCCATAGCATCCCATTATGAATGGAGCTTCTTTTCCATTTTCAGCTATAAATTTAGCATTCATTGCTTCTGAATACTTAGTTCCTAATTTAAAAATATGACCAACTTCTGTTCCTCTAGAAATTGTAAGCTTTCCTCCACATGTTGGGCATGCTTCTCCTTCTACTACATTTCTATAGTCACCAGCTGTACCTTCAAAGTCACGTCCATAATTTACATTTTTAATATGATATCCTGTTTCATTTGCTCCTGTTACAAAGTTATGCATATTCTTAACTTCTTTATCTACCAATATTAAATCAGCCTTTATTCCTATTGGTCCTGCAAATCCAATTCCACAACTAGTTGCATTCATATACTCTTCATGAGAAGCCATTTCTATGTCTCCTGAGGCATTTGAAGCATTTGCTACTTTAACTTCATTAACTTCTCTATCGCCTCTTACAAATACAGCAACTATTTTTCCATCAACATTATATAATAAAGTTTTAACTGTCTTTTTAGGAGATATATTTAAGAATTCTGATACTTCATCTATTCCTCTACTATCAGGAGTAGCTACTTTTTCAACTTCCATTAATTCTTCTTTTTCAACTGCTTCTAATCTAGCAGTTGCTTTTTCAATGTTAGCTGCATAATCACATTCAGTACAGAAAACAATATCGTCTTCTCCAACTTCTGATTTAACCATAAATTCTGCTGAATTTGATCCTCCAATTGCTCCTGAATCTGCTTCAACACATTTTGCATCTAATCCACATCTATTAAAAATTTTAACATATGCTTCATACATTTTATTATATGACTCATCTAATCCTTGTTGATCCTTATCAAAACTATAAGCATCTTTCATAACAAATTCTCTTGATCTCATAACACCAAATCTTGGTCTACGTTCGTCTCTATATTTTGTTTGAATTTGATATAAATTAACTGGTAATTGCTTATAAGATTTAATTTCATTTTTAGCTATATCAGTAAATACTTCTTCATGTGTAGGTCCTAAACAGAAATCTCTTTCATTTCTATCTTTTACTCTAAACATTTCAGCGCCATAAGCATCCCATCTACCTGATGATTGCCATAATTCTGCTGGAATCATAGCTGAAGCTAAAAATTCTTGAGCTCCTGCTTCATTCATTTCTTCTCTTATTATATCTTCAACTTTCTTTAATGCTTTAAGACCTAATGGCATATAATTATATATTCCTGATGCCATTTTTCTTATCATTCCTGATCTAAGCATAAGCTTATGGCTATCAATTTCTGCTTCTGCTGGAACTTCTCTTAGTGTAGATATTAACATGTTAGACATTTTCATAGTTAAACTTCCTCCAATATATTATTTTTTTATATTAAAGTGGCTTTAAAAATAATAAAAAAAGTCCACCCTATATCTTAGGGCGAACTTATAATCGCGGTACCACCTAAATTTGTTCTCTAATAATGATAACGGTGTTAAACCGATAGTTTTTACCTATTACTCCAAAGCTGGTTCAAAATCTATTGAAAATCTTACAGCCAAGGATTTTCTCTCTTAAAGGTGATTTCTACTATTCTTCATCAAAGTTTTTATGTAATTTTAAAATTAACTTAATTTATTATAACTTTTTGTAATTTGACTGTCAATATATTATCTATAAGCTATCTATTTACTAGATATTCGCCAATAATAAGATCTTCAGGAGTAGTAATTTTTATATTTGTATACTCGCCCTCGTATATATAAACCTTATTTCCGAAATATTCTACAACCATAGTATCATCTGTAATATTAACATCTTCATTTTTTATTTTTTTATGACAGCCATATATTAAATCATATTTGAATGCTTGAGGTGTTTGAACTGATACTAACTCACTTCTATTAGGTGTTTCAAGAGAAAACCTATTACTATCTATAATTTTTATTGTATCTTTAGGCATAACTCCTGGTGCTGCTGCACCATACTTTTCTGCACATTTTATAGCATTTTCTATTAGTTTCTTTGATGCAAAAGGTCTTACTCCATCATGAATTAACACAATATCTGATCCTTTTGCTTCAATTAACCCATTATATACAGAATCGTAACGTTCATTTCCTCCAGCCACAATTTTATTAATTTTTAAAGAATTCTTTTCTAGTATTTCCTTCTCACAATAATCCATCTCGTGAGATGGCACTACTAATATAATGTTATCTACTAATTTACAGTCTAAAAAACTTTTAATGGTGTAATAAAGAATGGGCTTACCATTCAAATTAAGATATTGCTTACTTTGAACAGTGCCCATTCTTTTACCTCTTCCACCAGCTACTACTATTGCACTAACCATATAGAAAAGCTCCTTTTCTTAATTATCCTTTGGTTTAGCAAATATCATTCTTCCAGCAGCAGTTTGTAAAACTGATGTAACTATAACAGTAATTGTTTGACCAATATATTTTTTACCGCCCTCTACAACTATCATAGTACCATCGTCTAAATATCCTACTCCTTGAGTTGATTCTTTACCGTCCTTAATCATATCTACATGCATTTCCTCGCCTGGTAAAACTACTGACTTTATCGCATTTGACAATTCATTTATATTTAACACAGGTACTCCTTGAAATTCTGCAACTTTATTTAAATTATAATCGTTAGTTATTACTTTTCCGTTCAATGTTTGTGCAAGTTTTAATAGTTTGCTATCTACTTCACTTATTTTAGGAAAATCGCCTTCCCAAATTTGTGTTTCAATTGAAAGTTCTTTTTGTATCCTATTTAATATATCTAATCCTCTTCTTCCTCTATTTCTCTTTAAAGAATCCGAAGAATCTGATATGTGTCTTAATTCATCTAAGACAAAGTTAGGAATTACTAAAGGACCTTCTATAAAACCTGTTTCACAAATATCAAATATTCTACCATCAATTATAACCGATGTATCTAACACTTTTGCTACACCTTTTACATTATTGCCTTTTGCTTTCTTTTCTTTACCTGTATTTTTCCTTATATTAGAAAGTAATGCTATTATGTCATCTTTTTTCTTAACTAATATATCTGCACCTATTATCGCTGATATTATATTTAAAAATATAAATAACATAGGTCCAAACTTATCATTTATTCCATTTATCGGCTTTGCAATAAAGCTCATTAATATTAAAGCTATAATAGCTCCTAATACTCCACAAATAATTTCAATTAATGTAAGTTTTTGAATATTCTTTTCTATATATTCAACCAAATTAAAAATAGCTTTATATATAATTGGAGATACAATATATAATATAATTCCAAATAATAACGATATAATAGTTATAAATGTTATGGAACCTGTTAATGTAGATAAATATTTAATTTCCTTAATATTCGGTATATCTAACAAAGATTTTGCTATGATATAACCAACTAATAAACCTATAGCTGAAAAAATTCCTCTTATAATCTTTTTTAACAAATATCTCACCCCTTCCTAAATTGTTACAATAATACATACTAATTCATTTCTATATATTAACTATTATTAATTATATCACACTATATATATATCTAAAATGAATAATTTATTAAGTTTACTTAAATATGCCCCCTATCAATTAATATAATTCTTCTGTATTATATACATGTATTCCAAATCTTAATCCCATATTAATGAAATAGTCTGAAAATATTTATAATTACTTAAAGTAAAATTAAATTATCTTAAGGAGTTGAGGCGTATGAAAGATATAATATTTGATGATTTTCAAAACTCTGTAAATGATTCTTTGTTAAGACATAAAAGTATCTTAGATATACTTACTAAATATAGTGAATCTAGTTCTAGAATTAATAGAGCAGTTGCAAAATCTGTTACAAATTGTGGATGTATAAATATTAATGCTTCTAAACAAAATCCATTAAATGAAGATAAATCTGTTGACGACTTATCTACCTACTTAGCATCTCATTTAAGTGGTGAACTTTGTGAAAATTGTCGTGAAATCATAGAAAGAGAAATTGGTAATAATCTTTTTTATCTTACTTCTTTATGCAATAATCTAGATATAAATTTATACGATGTTTTGCTTAAAGAATATGACAAAATAAATACACTTGGAAAATTTGTTTTTAGATAATAAAAAATCGGTTTACCTTTTGTGGTAATACCGATTTTCTACTTTTATATCTTTTTATTTAAAAGAATTTGTTCTCTTATTCTTTTTAACCCATCTTTAATTGCTTTTGCTCTTGCTTCTCCTATTCCCTCAACAATATCAAGTTCATCGATATCGGCCTCTATAACATTATTTAATTCTTTAAATTCTTTAATTAAATTTTCTATTACAGTAGATGGTATTCTAGGAACTTTACTTAATATTCTATACCCTTTAGCTGATATAAGCGTATCTACAAGTGAATCTCCAGCATGACCTAAAACTCTTGCAATTGCATCTAAATCTAAAAGTTCAGTTGCACTTAATTTTTGTATTTGTTCATATACTTCATTGTATTCAAATTCTTCTTTGCAATAATCTCTTATTAATAATATTCCATCTCTTTCTATATGCTTAACAAGCTCATTAAGTTGCATAGATATAAGTCTACCTTCATTTCCTAGCTCTAAGATATACATATTTATTTCTTCTACTATTCTCATTACCATTTCAGTTCTTTGAATTGCAGTAACAACATCAAATAAAGTTGTTAAATCTTGAAACTCTAAAAGATTTAAGTTGTTAATTACTCTTTCCAATACAGAAACATACTTTTCTAAAGTTTGAATAGCTTGATTGGCTCTAGCCAAAATTACACTACTATCTCTTAAAACATATTTTATATCACCTTTATATACAGTTATTATATTTCTTCTTTGAGATATAGCAATTACTATATTATTAGTCTGCTTCGCTATTCTGTGCGCAGTCCTATGCCTAGTACCAGTCTCATGAGTTACAATTGAAGGATCTGGTATAAGTTGAGCATTAGCACATACAATTTTTTTTAAATCTTCACTAATTACTATTGCACCATCCATTTTAGCTAATTCATAAACATATGATGGACTATAATCAGAATTAAGAGTAAATCCACCATCAACTGTATCCATTACTTCTTTATTATCTCCAATTACAATTAATCCACCCGTTTTAGCTCTAAGGATATTTTCAAGCCCTTCTCGTAGTTGAGTGCCTGGGCACATAATTTTTAAAGTATCTTTTATTTTCATTCCCTTTTCTAATCTCATACACTCACCTGTTTTTCTCAAAATATCTTGTTTATTACTTCCATTAAATGTCTAATACCTATTACTTTTATATTCTCTGTTTTTATTTTATCTAAATTTCTTTCAGGAATTATTACGTTTTTAAATCCAAGTTTTTCAGCTTCTTTTACTAATCGTTCGGCCGCTGATATTGGTCTTATTTCTCCAGTTAATCCCACTTCTCCTACCATCAATGTTTTATCTAATTTAAACTCCTTAGATTTTGCACTAGATATTAAAGCCAATGCTAAGCCTAAATCTGCAGATGTTCCATCTATATTAAGTCCGCCTACTACATTCACATATACATCTTTATTATAGAAAAATACTTTTAGCTTCTTTTCTAAAACTGCTAATATTAAACTCAATCTTTGATTGTCAATTCCAACAGCTGTTCTTCTCGGCATTGGAGCTTTAGTTTCACTTACCAATGCTTGAATTTCTATTAAGATAGGTCTAGTACCTTCCATGACTCCAACAACTACAGAGCCTTCTTGATTAGCACTAGTATCCTCTAAAAATATTTTTGATGGATCAAATACTTCTACTAAGCCTTCTTGTTGCATTTCAAATACGCCTATTTCACTAGTAGTTCCAAAACGATTCTTCATGGTTCTTAAAATTCTATATTCTTCTGTTCTTTCACCTTCAAAATATAAAACTGTATCAACCATATGTTCTAAAACTCTTGGACCTGCTAATTCACCTTGTTTAGTTACATGTGCAACTAAGAAAAATGGTATGTTTTTACCTTTACACATTCTCATAATAGTATTTGAACATTCTTTTACTTGAGATACACTACCAGGTGCTGAAGAAACACTTTCTTTAAATACAGTTTGAATTGAATCTATTATAACAAAATTAGGATTAATTTGTTCTATATATATTGAAATAGCATCTAAATTTGTTTCAGATATTATAAATAGATTTTCACTATTTACACCTAGTCTATCTCCTCTAATTTTTATTTGTTCTTCTGATTCTTCTCCAGAGACATACAGAACTTTACCATATTTCATAGCTATATTATTTGCCGTTTGTAATAGCAGTGTAGATTTTCCTATTCCAGGGTCCCCTGAAATTAAAGTTAAAGATCCTTTAACTAATCCTCCACCTAAAACTCTGTTAAGTTCTTTTATTCCTGTATCATATCTTTCTTTTTCTCCAGATTTTATATCCCTTATATTTTTAGGCTGGTTATTTTGCACTATGTTATTAGCTTTTAACGAAGTTACTACTTTACTATCATCCTTTATCTCTTCATTAAAAGTATTCCAGTTGTTACATGATGGACATTTCCCCAACCATTTAGGAGCTTCATATCCACATTGTTGACATATATATGTAGATTTTATTTTAGCCATACAAATTCCTTTCTTGTTTTAAGATTCAATTACTATATTCATTAATAATTTTATAATAACATAAATTTTAATATTAATTATGACTTTTAAGTAAAATTATAATCAACAACTTTAATAAACTGCTATTTATTAATAGTATTGTCCAAATTTAGTAATTAAATTTAGTATTATATTCGAATTAAATTTTATTATCAATTTAAAATCCTATTTTGTATAAATAATCAATTCATTACGAAAACTATTTGTATAAATAAGGAGATGATAATATGATAACTAAAGATTCTTTTAATAATGTTACACTTCCTTCTAAAAATATATTAAGAGATAATGAAGAGCATGTTTTTCAACATAATTTTGATAATACATATTCTCAAAATGAATTTTCTAATTTAGTTTTAAACTCTAATTTAGAAAATAATAATATAATAAAGTGATTGCTATATTATTTCTTAAGTATTATAATATTTTAAATAATAGTTATTATTAATTAAGGAGTGTTATCATGGTAAAAATTTATACTACAGATTCATGCCCGTGGTGTGTTAAAGTTAAAAATTACTTGAAATCAAAAAGTGTTGATTTTGAAGAACTAAATGTTCAAGAAGATATGATTGCTAGAGAAGATATGGTTAAAAAGTCCAAACAAATGGGAGTACCAGTATTAGATATAGATGATACTATTATCATTGGATTTGATAAATCATCTATAGATGAAGCCTTAAACAAATAAATTTATATTCATAAATATGTAAAAGACTTGGCAATACATAAACAATTGTATTTTCCAAGTCTTTTGTTCTTATATAAATCTCTATTGATTTTAATAAAATATAAAAATCATTTTATATTTTATTTTTAAAAAATATTAATTTAAAATTCAAAAATAACTATTATAATTTTTAACTTATAAAATTTATTTTTTTATTAGTTTTATACTAAAATATATACTAATAATTTTAAATTCCATTCTTTAATCCTAATGATTTACATACTCATCTATTTGTTTTTTATCAAATCCTACTATTATATTTCCTGATATATCTATTACTGGTACACTTCTTTGACCTGACGCTTTAAATACCTCTTCTCTATCCTCATGTTTATCTGCAACATTTATTTCTTCATATTTTAATCCTTTTATATCAAAATATCTCTTTGCCTTTATACAAGCAGGACACCATGATGTTGAATAAATTTTTATCATATTACTATTTCTCCTTTTGTACTACGTATTTTTCAGCATTTAATAAAGCTATTGTTCCATCTGAAACTGCTGTAGTTATTTGTCTATATTTCTTTTCACGCACATCACCCACAGCATACACACCCGCTATATTAGTTTCCATATCTTCATTTGTAATTATATATCCATAATCATTTAATTTTAAATATTTATCTAATCCATTTGTTTTAGGTTCTGTTCCAATATACCCAAAAATTGCATCAAGTTTTAATGTACTTAATTCATCTGTATTTTTATTTTTAATAGTTACTTCTTCTAAAAAATTATCCCCGCTTAAGTGAACTAGATCTTCATTAAATAAAACTTCTATTTTAGGATGATTTAATACTTCTTCTATTAAAGATTTTTCTCCATTAAAATAATCATGCCTTCTAATTACAAAAACTTTTTCAGCAAATTTAGTTAAAAATATAGCTTCTTCTAAAGCTGAATTTCCTCCGCCTACAACTCCTATTCGCTTGCCTTCATACATGGCACCATCACAAACTGCACAATAATGAACACCTTTACCCTCATACTTTGCTTCTTCAGGAACTGGTAATTTTTTAGGCGAAGCTCCCGTTGCAATTATTACAGCTTTAGGTTTATATATATAACTTTCAGTTTCTACTATTTTTTCATCATCAGATAGTTCTACATTTTCTATTAAATCAAACTCGTCTATAGTTACTCCTAATGACTCAACTTGCTTTTGAAAAATATCTGCTAACTCTGTTCCTGATATTTTTTGAAATCCAGGGTAATTTTCAATAGTATAACTATTTCTTACTTGCCCGCCTATAATTTTTTCTTCCAAGACTATCATATCTAATTTTGCTCTACCACCATAAATTCCTGCAGCTAATCCGGCTGGACCTGCACCAACTACTATTAAATCTATTTCTTTTTCTTGTTTAGCCATAAATTCACCTCTTATCTTTAAATAAACTTCTATCTAGCATAAGCTTATTTAAAACTCTATAAATTAATTATTCCCTTGTAATAATTATTATATTTATAATTTTATCATATAATTTCTAATTAATAAATACTATTAACAAATAAGTATTATTTCAATCTATTAATTCATAAATAAAAACTTATATTTTTAATATGTGTTTATATATGCAATGAACACTTTGCCAAAACATATCCAAAGAACAAAATCGCCTAGGCGACTTTAGAGCCAGCGATTTTTTAGCCATGTACCCTTTCCAAACGTAGTGTAGGAATAATGGTGCGGCATATGATTATTTTTTTATTCTTTAGAGATACTCATCATACCTTTAAAATACAGTATTCTAGAAATTATCCACAGATCTAAGATTTTCATAATTTCCTAAAGAATAAAAAAGCTATCTTAAAAATACCAATAATGCACCTAAACACATTAACTTATTTTAAGATAACTTTTTAAAATTATTAATCTAGTTTTGTAAATATTAAATTATCTTTTGATTCATTTACTTTAATTCTATCTCCAATTTTTATATTACCTAAAAGAATTTCTTCACTTAATTTATCTTCTACTTCTTTAGTAATAATTCTTCTTAATGGTCTTGCTCCATAATTTAAATCAACTCTTTTGTTAATTAAGAACTTTTTACTATCTTTTTCAAAGTTTAAGTGTATATTTTTATTTTTAAGTCTTTTAGTAATAGATTTTAACATTAAATCAACTATATCTAAAAGATCATCTTCTTTTAATTTATGGAATACTATTGTATCATCTATTCTATTTAAAAATTCTGGTTTAAAGCTTCTCTTTAATTCTTCTAAAACATTGTCTTTCATCTTTTCATATTCTGAATTTTCATCAATACTTGTATTAAACCCAATTGCTTTTTGTTTCTTTATTTGATGTGCACCTACATTAGAAGTCATTATAACTATAGTATTTTTAAAATTAACTACTTTTCCATGAGAATCTGTAAGTCTTCCATCCTCCATAATTTGAAGCAATATATTGAATACATCTTGATGAGCTTTTTCAATTTCATCTAAAAGCACTACTGAATAAGGCTTTCTTCTGACTGCTTCTGTTAATTGACCTCCATCGTCATATCCTATATATCCTGGAGGTGAACCTATTAATTTAGAAACTGAATTACTTTCCATATATTCAGACATATCTATTCTTATTATGCTATTCTCATCTCCAAACATAGCTTCAGCTAATGCTTTTGAAAGTTCTGTTTTACCAACACCTGTAGGTCCTAAAAATATAAATGTTCCAATTGGTCTATTAGGATCTTTTATTCCAACTCTAGCTCTTCTTACCGCCTTAGCTATAGATTCAACAGCTTCTGTTTGACCTATAACTCTTTTTTCTAATATATTTTCAAGTTTTAGTAATTTTTCACTTTCTTTTTCTGTAAGTTTTTTAGCGGGTATTTTAGTCCACGCTGATACAACTTCTGCTATATCTTCTTCATCTACATTTAATGATTTATTAGAATTAGAAGCACTCCACTCTTTTCTGAGTGCTTCTAATTCTTCTTTTAAATTATTTTCAATATCCCTCATATTTGCTGCTTTTTCAAAATCTTGAACCCTAATACATTCTTCTTTTTCCTTAGTTGTTTCTTTTATTTTATCTTCCATTGATTTTAAATTAGCAGGTGGAATTAAATTTTTTATTCTAACTTTGGCACATGCCTCATCAATCAAATCAATAGCTTTATCTGGCATAAATCTATCTGTAATATATCTATCAGATAACTCAACAGCAGCTTCTAATGCTTTCTCTGTAATATTAACATTATGATGTTCTTCATACTTTTCTCTTAATCCCCTTATTATTATTAGTGTTTCATCATTTGACGGCTCACCAACATTAACAGGTTGAAATCTTCTTTCTAAAGCAGAATCTTTTTCTATATGTTTTCTATATTCATTTATAGTTGTTGCACCTATACATTGAATTTGTCCTCTAGAAAGCGCTGGTTTTAATATATTTGAAGCATCTATTGCACCCTCAGCTGCTCCGGCACCTATTATTGTATGAATTTCATCTATAAATATTATAATGCTTTTATCTTTTTCTATCTCTAGCATTACCTTTTTCAATCTATCTTCAAATTCACCTCTATATTTAGCACCTGCAAGCAATGCTGTTAAATCAAGGGAAACAATTCTCTTATCTCTTAGTATTTCAGGGATATTACCTTCTACAATCCTTTGTGCTAACCCTTCAATTACTGCTGTTTTTCCAACTCCAGGTTCACCTATTAAACAAGGATTGTTTTTTATTCTTCTACATAATATTTCTAAAACTCTTTGATTTTCTGAATCTCTTCCAATAACAGGATCTAATCCACCATCTCTTGCAAACTGAGTTAAATCTCGTCCGTATTTATCTAACATAGGAGTTTTAGTTTTTTCTGATCTTGGAGATTTAACTTCTTCATTTTCATCTACATACTGACCATTTAAAAATACAAATAATTTATCTTTTATTTCTTTAAAATCTAATTTCAAATTTTTTAATATAGTATATGCCATTCCTTCTTCTTGATTAAGCAATGCCATTAATATATGTTCTGGACTAACATTTTTATGACTAAATTTTTTAGCCTCTACAAAGCTTTCATCAAGAAGTCTTTTTGCTCTAGGTGTCAATAATATATCATCTTCAGGCATTTGTAATTCACCATAGCCTAAATATCTACTTATCATATCTCTTACTATTTCAGCATCAATACCAAATTCATTTAATATCTTAGATTGATTTCCTTTTTCTTTTACTAAACCCAATAATAAATGTTCTGTACCTACATATCCATGTTTAAACTCTTGTGATTCAATTTGTGCTTCTAATATTATTGATTGAGTTCTTTCTGTAAATTTATTAAAATCCATACTTAAAAAATCCCTCCCTTATATTCTTATTTAAGTTTAAGCTAATATTGATCTTACAAATTTAGCTCTTTCATAATTAAGTTCCTTATTTGAAAGTTTTCTTTTTAAATAGTTTTGAAGTGATGAATCTCTAGTATATACTAATAATTTATTTAACTTATTTTTTGAAATATCTAATAAAGATAATTCAACTCCAAATCTCACACTAGATAATAATTCAGTACACTCTTTTTCACTTAGTAAAATAGCTGATGTTAAAATTCCATATGCTCTAAATACTTTATCTTCTATATCATATTTGCACTTTGTTAATAAAACTTCTCTAAATTTCTTTTCTTCTGAAATAACATTTAACACTGCACCTTTTAGGTTATCAATTATTTCTTCTTCAGTTAATCCTAATGTAACTTGATTAGATATTTTGTACATATTCCCATAGGCTTTATTTCCTTCTTCATACAGGCCTTTCATATCCATACCTATTTGAGTTAGTCCCTTGCTAAAATTACTTATTTCATCATTAAAATTTAAAGCGGGCAAATGAATATTAACATATGCTCTCATTCCTGTTCCTAAATTAGTAGGAGACGTAGTTAGATATCCTAAGTTTTCATCAAATGCATAATGAACTCGTTTTTCTATTTTATCATCAAGTTTTGTTATATTATCAAATGCAGTCTCCAAATCAAATCCTGCAGTTATACACTTTAACTTTAAGTGATCATCCTCATTTATCATAATACTTAAAGTTTCTTCACTATTTAAAATAAATGCTGTTTTATCTCTATTTTTTATTAACTCTTTACTTATTAATTGCTTATCTAGATAGCTATTTATTAATTCCTTATCTTCATTCCATAACTGATAAATACAAGATTCATCTTTAATTTCACTTTTCACAATTTGATAAATAAATCCCGCATTTTCCCTTGCTTCTATTTCATTTAATTTATTAGAAAAAGGCTTTTCTTTTAAGTTTCTAGATAAAGAAATATTACTATTTATAACTATATCTTCTTTATTACATTCTTCATTAATCCAATTTTTCATTACCTTTTTCCTCCTTAACCAAAAACACCTTGTCATCTTTGCTATTAATGAATATGAATTCTTCTAATTCTTTAATTTCGTCTCTTAACACAGCTGCTTTTTCATATTCTTCTAATTTAATAGCATTTTGTAAATCTTGCTTTAACTTTATTATCTTTTTTCTTTTAATTAAGGATTCTCCATCAAATTTAGGAATTTTTCCTACATGTTTTACATTTCCGTGAATTCTCTTTACTATAGGTTTTATATATTCAAAAAATACATTATAACATTCTCCACAACCTAACTTACCTGTTTTTTCAAATTCAGAGTAATTCATTTTACACTTTGGACAAACAAGTTCTTTTGGTTTTGTTTTTTTATCACCAAGATTATTTAAAAATCCTGTTAATATATTTTCAAATTGTAATCCACCAATTTCATTTAAAGAATTTACAAATGGTATATCTGATATATCTTTAGCACAAGATTCACATAACCAAATCTCATTTTTTTCCCCATTTACTATTTTAACCAAATTAATTTTAGCCTCATTCTTTTTACATTTTTCACACAACATATAATCCCCACCTCTTAAGATAAAATAACCATAATCATTGCTTTAAAAATATCTGCTCTTATTTTATTTCTATTTTCAACTGAAATTAAAGTTCTATCATTTATAGCTATTTTCATCAGTTCACATTCTTTTTCTGTAATAATATCAGATTCAAATAAATTATCTATTATATTTACAGCATTATGATATGTTATTGTATTACTTATACTTTGATTTATTATCTCCTCTCTTCTGCTGGAACTACCATTGTCTAATTGCTTTATAATAATATGGCCACCGCCACCACGCTTGCTTTCAATTAAATAACCTTTATTGTAAGTAAATCTAGTTGTTAAAACATAATTTATTTGTGATGGTGCACATCTAAATTGATCAGCTAACTCATTTCGTTGTATTAAAACCATATTATCCACACTATCATTAAACATTTCTTTTATAAATTCTTCAATTATATCTGAAAGTTTTGCCATAAGTTCACCTACCTAAACATCAGTTTATATTTTTGTTTTTGACTTACTTTGACTTTGTAGTTATTATACTATATTTATATTATAATTTAAAACACTATAATTTATTTTATTAAAATATGAATAAAACTTTACTAAATGTTCAATATATTTAATATACAAATTTATATATTTTTTCAAAGGAATTTATATTATGAAATTAACTTGGTATGGACATTCTTGTTTTTTAATAACAAGTAATAATGGTAAAAGAATACTCATAGATCCATTTGATGATTCTATAGGATATAATAATAATTTTCTTCACTCTGACATTATAGTAATGAGTCATAATCATTTTGATCATTCATTTTTAAAGGAAAATGATAATAATGTAAAAATTATTAATACTACTGGTGTTTTTGATCTTGATTTCATCCATATAGAGGGATTTTCTTCTTTTCATGATAAATATAATGGTTTAAAAAGAGGACCTAATATAATATATACTTTTACATTAGATAAGTTGAAAATTTGTCATTTAGGAGACTTAGGACATATCCCTTTAGATTTGATTTCTACTAAATTAGAAAATGTAGATATTTTGTTTGTTCCAATAGGAGGTCATTTCACATTAAATGGTACTGAGGGGGCTAAAATAAGCAAATTGATTTCTCCAAAGTATATAATACCAATTCATTATAAAACTTTTAAATCTATGCTTTATTTAGATGATGCTAAAAACTTTTTAATCTCTATGAACAATGTTGAAAAAATAAACTCCAATACCTTAACTAGTGATGATTTAAAACTTTATAAGGAAAATTCCGTATTATTATTATCTCCACCTTAAGATCTATTTAGAGATGATACTTTTAGTTAAAAGTAACATTATAAGAGTTTGAGCTTATTTTAAAATTCTAAATGATAGCTTTTTTATTTTTAATTAACTTTTCTTATAGTCTTATATTAAAAAATTTATGATTTTAGGTATAAAAAAAGACCGTCTATAGACGATCTTTTTTACTATTCTTGAACTGGAGCACCAACTGGGCAAACATTAGCACAGTTACCGCAATCGATACAAGTATCTGCATCAATAACGTAGTATGCATCTCCTTGGCTTATAGCATCAACTGGACATTCTCCAGCGCATGCTCCACAGCTAACACATGAATCATTAATTACAAATGCCATTAAAAACACCTCCTAAAATTGTATGATAATTAACCATCTACAATTTTATCATGTATTTTAATGTTTTAAAAGTATTTTGTGATAAAAGTATCAATTTAATGCTCTAATATATAGGCTATTTGAGAAATTTTTCTCCATACTTCTCTAATTTTCTTCTTTTATCAACTCTTTTATCAACTTTTTATCTTCTTCAGATTCAATTTCTAATTTAATATCTGAATTATCTATTGAACCTTCATAACTTCCAGATATTAATTTAACATCCTCTATTTTATATATGTCAACTACTTCTTCGTCTCCACGTTTTAATTTAACTTTTACGCTTTCTTTTACTGTTAAATTACCTATTACTTCACCTTTTCCATCAATAGTTTCAACTATCGATCCAACTTTAGGAAGTCTTCTTCTAATATCTTCATAAGTGCTTTGTTCGTAATTTAAGCAACACATAAGTCTTCCGCATATTCCTGATATCTTAGTTGGATTTAAAGAAAGATTTTGCTCTTTAGCCATTTTAATGGACACAGATGCAAAGTCTCCTAAAAAAGTAGAACAACACATTGGTCTTCCACAAGGTCCTAGACCGCCTATCATTTTAGCTTCATCTCTTACACCTATTTGTCTTAATTCTATTCTAGTCTTAAATATAGTAGCTAAATCTTTAACTAATTCTCTAAAATCTACTCTTCCATCTGCTGTAAAATAGAATATGACTTTATGATTATCAAATGTATATTCTACATCTATTAATTTCATTTTTAATCCATGTTCTTGTATCTTTTTTAAACATATTTCTAAAGCTTCATTTTCTCTACCCTTATTATCCTTATGCTTTTGAATATCTTTTTCATCAGCTATTCTTATAACTTCTTTTAAAGGTGATACTATTTCATCTTCTGATATCTCTTTTATTCCTATGACGCATTGGCCAAATTCTATTCCTCTAGCAGTTTCAACTATTACATAATTTTCTTTTTTAACAGCAAAGTTTACTGGATCAAAATAATAAATTTTTCCCGCTTTTTTAAACCTTACTCCAATAACTTTTATCATCAATTATACCTCCGCAAATCCCATAAGCAATACCGTTATGGTCATTGAATAATTAGTGTTATTATTTAAACTAATTCTTGCTTCTTTTATGTATTCTAACATATAATTAAGCTTTTTATAAGACATTCTCATTGATATATCTCTTATTTCTTTAAGTTTATCAAAATTTACAACTAAATCATTAGAATCTAATTCCTTTAAAAACATAATATCTCTTATATATGAAATTAATATATTTAAGACTTCACTTTGTTTATCTTTATAACTAGCTAATATCTCTCTATATTTTAAAACAAAATTCTCTTTATTATTTTCTAAATCACACAATAATTCTAATAATATATTTCTTAAATCATTTAATTTATCATCTTCTATAAATTTTTCAACTTTTCCTGGAATACCTTGACTATATGCCAAAGCTGCCTTTTTGTTTTCTATACTTATATCAAAATATTTACTCTCTATATACTTACTAATATCCTCTTTAGATAATGGTGTTAACTTATAAGTTTGACAACGTGATTTTATAGTATCTAAGATTAATTCTAGTGATTCACTAAGAAGTATTAAATGCACTCCCATTGGAGGTTCTTCTATAGTTTTTAACAATGCATTTTGAGCTTGAATAGTCATCTTTTCACACTTATGAAGTATTAAAACTTTTTTATCACTTTCAAAAGGTTTCTTAGATACTTCAGCTATAATATTTCTTATATCATCTACTCCAAATGAAGAAGATAAAGGGTAATAATTTATAATGTCTACAAACTCCTTATCGCCCTTTAATCCTAATATACCATTTGCAAGATAATTTGCAACTAAACTTTTTCCAATCCCATCATCACCAATAATTAAATTAGCATGAGAAAAAGTATTACTTCTTTTCCTTAGATTAAATCCATTAATAATTCTTTCATGACCAATAATTTCTCTCAATGCTATTCTCCTTATATTTTTATAAATTTATCAACATCTACAACAAATACAGTTGCTCCACCTACAGTAATTTGCATAGGACATTGTTGAATATATCCACCCTCATTACTACTTAAAGGTGTCGGAGCTATTACTGTTTCTTTTCTTTTTTTACATACATCTTTAATTACATCTAATGCTTGGTCAAGCTTTTCTTCTTCAACTCCAACCATTAAAGTAGTATTACCTGCTTTTAAAAATCCACCCGTAGTAGCTAGTTTAGTTACTCTAAAATCATTATCTGTTAATGAATCTAACACATCTATTGCATCTTCATCTTGTACTATAGCAATAACTAATTTCATTTACTATCCACCTCTAATTCATATTATTCTTGATATCATTTTACCATAAATCTATACTTATATTATATAAATAAATATTTCTATTCTTAATTTATGAAAATACTAATTTAAATTATTATATATAGTTTTTAACATTTTTATAAATTTCTTCATGGATTTCTTCTATTGTCTTTAAATTATCACCATCATTACATTTTATTTTATCCCAATTATATCTATCTGCTATTTCTAAAGAATTATAATAAGATTTAGCTAAATAATCCTTATTATTTTCATGTATATCCTTTTCTTTTTTGCCTGTAAACTTATTATTTCTATCTTTCATTAATTTTTGACTTATTTCAGGTAGAACATCTAAAAACATTACGCAGTCTGGAACAGGAAGCTTATATAAATTAAATTCTAAATTATAAAGCCAATCTAAATATTTATCTTTTTCTTTTTCATCCATTTTTACTGCTTGATGTACCATATTAGAAGTTGTATATCTATCTGCAATAATTATTCCACCATTATTATAAAATTCTTTCCATTCTATATTATATGAAGCAAATCTATCAATAGCATAAAAAGTTGATGCTACATATGCATTTACATCTTCTGGCTTATTTCCAAACTCCCCACTTAAATACATTTTAACTGGCATACAAGCTGGACTATCATAATTGGGATATGTTACCTTTTTTATATTATATCCTTCTGCTAATAACCTCTCATATAATTTTTTAGCTTGAGTAGCTTTTCCTGAAGCATCTGATCCACTCTCTATTATAATTAATTTACCTTTTGTCATAATGAATTTCCCCCGTAATAATTAATTTCTTAGTTTCTATATAAACTCTAAATTGAAAATTATATTTTAATGTAATTTTCTAAAATCTTTCCAAAATAAAAATAGCTATATAATTAAATATAGCTTTTAATAAATCTTAATAAAGTAAAAATTTAATTTTTATTTTTTAAATAAAATATTTTTAACTTTTTCTTTAAAGTAATGATATTTAGGATTTACAATGCTAATATTTGTAAGTTCACATTCACAATGAGAACATATCTTTTCTCCTTTTAATATTATACCACTACCTTCTTTTTTACCACATAAAAAACATACTTTATTCTCCAAAATTATCTATACCCCCTAATGTATCTTTTAGCTTAATTATTTCCATATATAAATTTTTTAATCTTAAATATGATTATATATTTTTTCTTTTAATTTCAATAAACAAATATTTTTTTAATAGTTGGAAAAAATAATATTAAATAATAATTTGGAGGGTTGAAATATGAAGAAAGAAATAATTTCATTTTTATGTACTTGTGAGCAAGAACTTAAGGATTTAAGTTCTTATTTATATAATAATCCTGAGGAAAGTTATTCTGAAATTAAATCTTCAAAATATATTTGTAATTTATTAAACAAACATAACTTTGAAGTTAATGAGAATTTTTTAGATATATCCAATTCTTTTATTTGTAAAAAGGGAACTGGTTATCCTAAAATCTGTTTTTTAAGTGAATATGATGCTGTTAAAGACTATGGACATATAACAGGACATAACGCTTTAAGTACAATATCAATAGGTGCTGCAGTAGCATTAGGTAGTATCATAGATAAAATAGGAGGTTCTGTTGTAGTAATAGGATGTCCCGGTGAATATTTAGGTGGAACTAAATCTGTTATGACTAGGCAAGGTGTTTTTGATGATATAGACGTTGTTATGCTTGCTCATCCAGATGTACTAACAAGTGAAAGTGGAACATCTTCAGCAATAATTCCATTAAGTATACAATATAAAGGAAAAGATGGACTAACTTTTTTAAATCAAAATACTTATACAGCACTAGATGCAGTGTTATTAAATTTAAATATATTAAATTCTCTTCAAAAGGGCTTTCCTAAAGATTTAGAAATAAATGCAATTTTATCTAAAGGAGGATATACACCTTTACTTCTACCAGCAGAAGCAGAAGCCAAATTTTATATTAGAGGTAAAGATTACAAGACTGCTGAATGGGCTGATAATAAACTTAGAACTATCGCAAGATATATTTCAGAATTAACAAATTTAGAATATACTACTTCTTTATATGAACCATCAAATAAAGAATTAATAAGCAATAGAACTCTTAATAGATTATTTAGCCATAACCTAAAAGAAAACGGAATAATAGACATTGGTGAATCTCGTGATATATATGCAGGATTAAGTCTAGGAGATGTCAGTCATAGAGTTCCTTGTATACACCCATATATATGTATAACTGATAATCCTAACATTAAATATGGAACAAAAGATTTTGCTAAAGCTACTCAATCAGAATTTGCATTTAAACAATGTAAAAATACCTCATTAGCATTAGCATTTACAGGAATGGATTTAATTCAAAATGAAAATCTTCTTAATGAGGTAAAGAACGATTTTTTTAAGAATAAAAATATATAAATAAAGGTACTCGAATAGAGTACCTTTATTTATATAGTAAACACAATTGTCTCTTACAAATTAACTATTAAGATTTAATCTTCTTATAAGTTTATCACTGGGATTAAAACTAAATTTATAATAAACATTCTCTCTTTTGTATATACAACAATATTTCTTCTTATTAATCATTCCGCAAGAGTAATTCCCCTTATTCTTTACAATATATTCTTTTGCTATGTAATTACTTTTCCCAATATACACGATATCAGCTAAATTTATACTTTCTAGGTTCTTTTCATTATTATGAAAAATTTTATTGATAATAAGCTTGTTCGCTATAATCGAATACTTATATGATATTCTGCATTTCATTATCTCAAAAAATATTATACTTAAAGTTAAAAACACAATGCTCATATTATAAAATTTAACAAGCCTTATATTTTTTATCCCTAGAATACTTATTCCTTGATATAAATACAACATTGCTGTAATTATAAGTAATACTATCGCTATAACAGGTGCCTTCTTTCTTATGACTACCTCTTTATGCATTAATATTTTCCCCCATACTTTAAAATTAAAATAACATTATGATTATACTAAGCTTTTAAATATAAAGCTATATTGAAATAACGCTATATTTCTTTATATTCTCTATAATTCTTAGAATACTATTAATTGTAGGTTTTTAATTACATGTTTTCTATGTTTTAATACCATTTTCAAATTTTAATAGCTAGTTTCTCTTTTTAATTTATTATTATAGTATATTCGTAATATCTTTATTATAATAGTATAATAAAGATATTTGGAGGTGATTTTATTGATTCAAATTTATAAAAGTCAGAGTGAATTCGATTCAAGTTTAAAACCTATTGATAGTATTGAAAATGGTTGTTGGATAAACATAGTAGCTCCATCTGAAGAAGAATTAATTCTTGTATCAAAGAAAACTGGAATTTCTATTGATTTTTTAAAGGCAGCACTAGATGATGAAGAAACATCTAGAATTGATATTGAGGATGACGCTATATTAGTTATAGTTGATATACCATTCACAGAAATGGAGGAAAACTCTTTAACATATGATACTTATCCATTAGCTATAATACATAGTGATAAATTATTAGTTACTATTTGTTTAAAAAACAGTAAAATTATAACTGACTTTGCTAATGCTAGAATAAAATCATTTTTTACATTTAAAAAATCAAGGTTTATATTGCAAATACTAAATAGAATATCTACTTATTACTTACTTTATCTAAGACAAATAGATAAAAAAAGTTTAATGATCGAGAAAAGATTACATAAATCTATGAAGAATAGAGAACTTATTCAACTTCATTCATTAGAAAAATCTCTTGTATATTTCTCAACTTCATTAAAAGCTAATGAAATAACCTTAGAAAAAATGTTAAAATTAGAAATTATGCAAAAGTACGAAGAAGATAAAGATGTCTTAGAAGATGTTATCATTGAAAATAAGCAAGCTATAGAAATGACAGAAATATATAGCAATATTTTAGCTAGTACAATGGACTTCTTTGCTTCAGTTATTTCAAATAACTTAAATATAGTTATGAAAGTATTAGCTTCCGTAACTATACTGATGGCAATTCCTACTATTATAAGTGGAATATTTGGTATGAATGTTATGTTACCTTTATCTGATGGTAATCCTCATGCATTCTCAGTAGTTATGATGTTAACACTGGGAATATGCTTCATAGTAGCATTCATTTTATATAAAAAAGATATGTTTAATTAAGATGGATCCTATATTTATAGACATTTTTCTTGCCTATTATATAGGTTCTTTTTTATTTTTATTACTTTTAGAGTACAGTTAACACAATATCCTTCTATATTTACATTCTCTTTTTATAATCTAAATATTTTTCTATAAATTATCCACATAAAAATATATTTTATATACATTTTGTAAGTAAATTGTTGATAACTTTATTGATAATTTTATTTTTTGTGGATAATTTTTTGTTTTTTATTTTTTAAACACAAAAAAACCTTGAATCAGATAATTCAAGGTTTTAATGGAGGCGCCACCCAGATTTGAACTGGGGATAAAGGTTTTGCAGACCTCTGCCTTACCACTTGGCTATAGCGCCATGGTGGCTCGAACTGGAATCGAACCAGTGACACGAGGATTTTCAGTCCTCTGCTCTACCGACTGAGCTATCGAGCCATTTACCTGGCAACGTCCTAATCTCCCACACAGTCTCCCGTGCAGTACCTTCGGCGC
>NZ_CAURTC010000048.1:0-26158 GCF_963527835.1 uncultured Clostridium sp.
CGGTGGTGTGAGAGGACGCTAAATAAAATAATTATTTAGCTCCTACTCGATTTCTAAGCAGCTATTTTTTCTACAGCTGTTTTAGTTATTGTTCTCCAATTATTAGAGCAGTCTGGAGAAACTGTACCCTTATTTTTAAAGTACTCTGTCATTAAGCTTCTTATTTGTCCATCATCACCTAATGCTTTAGTTGAATCATAAGTAACTATGCTTGGATCAGTATTATCTAATCCAGCAGCTTTCATGAATCCACCGCCTCCATTAAATCTATAGTTATTAATTGCAACTACAAATTCATCTGAATCTTGTACTAGCACTCCATTAATCTTTAAATTCTTTATTCTATTTCCTGAAATTACTCTACCTGTTTTTTCATCTACTTTACATGCAGGCTCTGTTAAATCTATATCATAAGTTGCCCCATATAATTGATCTAAATTATAATCAGGAATATTTAAAGTTGGATCTTTAATAATTGAATCATTATCATTATTAGTTTGTGCATAATATCTTACTGAATATTCCATCCAATCTTTAATTTGCTTTCCATTCATCTTTACGCCATATAAGAAATTTTCAAATACATAAACTGACATCATATCTTTTATAGTAACATCCCCTTTAGGAATAAAACATGATGCACTTAAAGGCGCTGCAACAGATAATTGAGCATTTGCGCTTTCAGCTTGTACTTTATTTATTAATTCCATAATAGGTGTAGGTTCAGTTGTTTGTCCTTTTCCTAAGAATACTCCAGTTAATGTACCAACTTTATTTTGAATATATTTTAATGTTGTTTCATGGTATGGTTTTATTAATTCTACTATTTCTGGATCTTCCTTAATTGAATCATCCATTAAAACATTTTTAGTTGAAGTTCCTATGACATTACCTTTTGAATCAAGGTTGAAATCAAATTGAGCAACACCTGTAGCTGATTTAGTTGATTCAAGTATTGGAACTATTTTTCCTTCTGGATTTTTTTGTGTTAAATCATTTACTTTTGTGTGTGCATGTCCTGCTACAATTGCATCTATCCCACTAACTTGTGTTGCAATTGCATTAACTTGATTTTCTGGTATAACATCTGATTCACTTTCTTGTCCACTATGAAATGAAACTATTACAATGTTAGCACCTTGATCTTTAACTACTTTAACCCATTTCTTAGCTTCTTCCACTGGATCATTAAAGTATAGACCTTTATAGTGATTAGCATCTTCCCAATTTGGTATGCATTTATTTTCTAAACCAACAACTGCAACCTTAACTTTTTTACCATTTACATTAAAGTCTTTCATAATATAAGGATCAACAAAATTTTCATCTTGTTTTAAATCATTGTTTGCAGTTCCAGATTTATAAATATTAGCTCCAAGTACTGGAATTCCTTCATTTTTATAATCTTGAATTACCCTATTTAAAACCTTTAATCCATAATTGAATTCATGATTTCCTAAGTTCCAAGAATCATATTTCATAGCACCCATTACTTTAGCCATTGGATATATTGCTTGAGTACCTAATAAATTATAGTAATAAACAAGAGGTGTTCCTTGAACTGTATCTCCATTGTCAATTAGCATTACATTTGGATTATTAGCTCTAACGCTGTTAACATAGCTTGATACTTTGGCTAAGCCTTGTCCTTTTGTTGGAACTTTTCCAGTTGCATAATCATAATTTAATACGCTACCATGAACATCAGTTGTTGCAAGTAAAGTTATAGTACTTGACGCATTAGTTATTCTTGAAATATTTCCATTAGGAATAGTATTTTCACCATTTGCATCTTTATTAGCTTTACACCAATCTATAAATGCATCTCTAATTACAATATGAGTATCATTAGCTGGATCTGATCCTCCACATTTTGTAAATGCTTTAAATCCGTCTCCACCTGTTGCTAAAAAATCTGGAACTCCAGCTGTTAATATTTCAGTATCACTTATTGAACTTCCATCTTCCTTAGTTATATCTATAACTCTATTTCCTGATGGAAGGCTTGAATTATATGTGAATTTTATACCTGAAATTTGTAATCCTTTTCCACCATCACAAATTGCTTGTTCTAATACTGCTTTTATATCTGCCTTTTTCATGTTTAATTTATAAACTGTATTATCAAAAGGCATGAATTTCCACATAGTACCTACTGTAAGATGCCCTGTTGGTATATCAATTCTTAAACCACCATTATTTTGAAAAACTAATTGAGCTCCTGCTGCACTTTTAGTTATATCAGCTGCCCAATTTCCTAAAACAGATGATCCATATGGAGAAGCTTGTTGAACTCTAGTGAGTTCTTTATCAGTATTTACACCAATAAGTTCTTGAGTTATCGGATTAGTAGTTTCATCAGCTTTTTTAACCATTTTTTCTATTTCTGAATCTATTTTAGGACTAGTAGTTTTATAACCATTTTCATTATCTAGATCAACATAAGAATTTTCATAAGTTGGCTCTTCAAATTTAACCTTCTTGTCACTAGTTATTGTAAATTTAGCATTTACATAACCCTTTCCATAAGAGTTTCCAATATATACTGGTATTTTTGTATTGGTAGCGCTTCCACAAACTTTAGTATGAGTATGTCCACCAAATACTGCATCAACATTCTTTAATTGATTTGCCATATCAAAAATTGGTCCTGTAGCATTATCTCTATTGTCACCTTCATGAACTAATACAACTACTACATCTGCTAAATTATTTTGTTTAATTTATTGTGCAACTGAATTTACTTCAGTTGTTAAATCTCTAAAATCGTAATCCTTTACAAAATCGGGTAATACGATTGATGGAGTTTCAGTTGTAATACCACCTATAACTGCTATTTTAGTTCCATCTTTAGTTATAATTTTATAAGGATCAAATACTCTTTTTCCTGTATTCTTATCATAAAGATTACTACAAACTATTGAGTATCCTGCACCCTTCATTGTGGTATTAATTATTGTGTCTAGTCCCCAATCAAATTCATGATTTCCAAGAGCAGTTACTTCTAAACCTATTTCAGTCATAACTTCTTGAACTGGAATCCCTTTCATAATATTAGATGTAGCAGATCCTTGATATAAATCTCCACCACCCATAATTAAAGTTCTATTTGGATTAGATTGTTTTATTTCATTTAATCTATCAGCTAGAACTGCTGCAACTGGATTTCCTGATGAATCAGTTAATGCACCATGGAAATCTGTAATTTCAACTAAATTGAATGTTTTCTCAGATTCCTGTGCATACGCAGCTACCGGAAACCCCGTTATTAATGTAAGTACTAAACTTATTGTAGTTAATAACGAAATTATTTTTTTAGATTTTAATAAGCATTTCACAGTACTAATTCCCCCTTTACTATCTTTTATATTTTTTAATAAAATAACCTAGCAAAGTCATTATATAACAAAGATGTAATACTTTCTATGAAAAATTTAAAGACTTCACTAGTGTTTTTTAATTTTTCTATTTATTTACTTTATTAAATTAGATATATTTATATTTAATAAAGTATTATTGATAAGTTGTATATAATATTAGTATTATTTTATAAATTTAATATTTGTATGTGTTTACTTAAGTTTATATATTAAATAATATGCCCTATTTCATACAATTAATAAAATAAAAAATTAAATACTCATATAATTTTTGTATGAGTATTTAATTATTTGGCTATGTTTTAAATATGTTAATATTCTACTAAAGCATAGCCAAATATATTACAAAACTTTATTTGAAAATTTTACCATTAGTGTTTAACTTTTTCTAAATAATCTTTTTGATTTACTAGATTCTCTTCAAAATTCTTTACTGCATTTTTAGTAAAATTTCCCATTTTAGCCATATTCGAAAACTTTTGTTCACTATTTCTTTTACTCATTACAAATCATCTCCTATTTTAAATAATTGTATCTACTAATTATTATTCCAATAATACAATGATTTATAAAAATATAGGACTATCTTAAAAGAATTCTTTTAAGATAGTCCTATTATATTAAATTAAATGGGGTTAATTGGCTCCAATGTTACATGTTAGTCCTACATCTTCAACAATTTTTTTGAAATTTAGCATTACTTCCTCACTTGGGGTATTAATATCATTTTTCATTAAATATTCTTTACCTAAGCAATGATATTTATTTAAACCTAATTTATGATAAGGTAATAAATGAATCTCTGTTATATTATTTAAGCTTTTTGTAAATTTAGCAATATCTTGTATGCTTTTTTCATCACAATTAAACTCTGGTATAACAGGAACTCTAATAATAGTACTAGTTACCGATTCTGATATTAACTTTGCATTTTCTAGTATTATCTTATTACTTGCTCCAACATATTTTATATGCTTATCTTCATTAATTGTCTTAATATCTAAAAGTGCTAAATCAACCCAAGGTGCTATTTTTTTTAACACCTCTTTATTTACATATCCTGTGGTTTCTATAGTTGTGTGAATCCCTATGCTTTTACATCCTTTTAATATTTCTAGCGCAAAATCGTGTTGTAATAGTGGTTCTCCACCTGAGAGTGTAACTCCACCATTTGATCTTCTAAATTGAGAGGAATCTTTATTTAACTCATTTAACACTTCTTTAACGCTCATTTCTTTTCCTGAAACAACAAGAGCTCCTGGATAACAGTTTTCTGCACATTTTCCACAACTAATGCATTTATCTCTATCTATTCTATTAAGATTATTAAAATCAATAGCATCATATTCACATATAGTTTCGCACTTATGGCATCCTGTACAATTCTTTATATTAAAAAGTAATTGTTTATTTACATTTTGAGATTCAGGATTGCTACACCAATTGCAAGATAATGGACATCCTTTTAAAAATACTATAGTGCGTATGCCTGGTCCATCATTTACTGAAAATCTTTGTATATTAAAAACAATACCTATTTTATTTAAATCCACTTCGTTTTTTAGCATAGCTTTTTCCTTTCATAAGAGTATTTATATTTCTATATTTAAAATTTACTTATAGTAACTCATTTATAAATTTTGTTCTGTTCTCTTTATAATATCATCTTGTACACCTTTATCTAAACAAATAAATTGAGCACTATAACCAGCAACACGTACTATTAAATCTCTATATTGTTCAGGATGTTTTTGAGCTTCAAGAAGAACTTTTTTATCTATTACATTAAACTGTATATGCATACCTTTTCTATCAAAATAACTTCTTATTAAAGATCCTAAGTTTTTCAATCCATTATCTCCTTGTAGAGAGTTTGGATTGAACTTTTGATTAAATAGTGTTCCACTTGGAGCTGCAAAATGTTCTAATTTAGATACTGAATTTGCTGCTGCTGTTGGTCCATTAACGTCTGCACCTCTAGTTGGAGAAACTCCATCAGCTAAAGGTTTAAATGCATTTCTACCATCAGGTGTTGCACCAACGAGACTTCCTAAGTATACATTATTTGAAACTGGATATAATCCTGGAATAAATTTTCCTCCACGTTGATTTGTATATTTTAATACTTCTTTACAATAAATAAGTGCACCATCACGTGTAAATTCATCCACTTCATCTATATCATTACCAAACTTAGGAACTCTATTTAAAATTAATTGTTTTATATCTTCATATTCTGCTTTTTTAATTGGATCATCTTCATTTTCACCAAAGTTACTATCAACAGCAGCTTTTAATTTTAATAAAGTAATTTTGTTTTCATCAAATATAAGTTTCTTTATAGCCATAAATGAATCGCCAACATTTGCAATTCCAACACCTAATGGACCTGAAAAACGATAATGTCCTCCACCTTCTTGAATTGATTTTCCTTTACCAATGCAATCATCAAGCATAGATGATAAAAATGGAAGTGGTGCTCTTTCAGCATGTGCTATATCAACACAATTATCTGCTGCAACCATATGGAATACAAAATATTCAATTTGTTTTTTATATGCTTTTATAAAATCATCTATATTTTCAAATGAAGTAAATTCACCGGTTTCTGGTCCAACTTGTTTACCTTTAAGTCTACCATTATTCATAGATAATTCTAATATCTTTGCTAAGTTAAAGAATGCAGCATCATACCAGCCATCAGTTTTTCCAGGCTTTTGAGGTTCAACACATCCTACAATTGCATAATCTCTAGCGTCTTCTATTGTTAAACCTTGATTAATCAAAGTTGGAATAACCACTTCATCATTATAGAATGCTGGCAGTCCAGTTCCTAAACGAGTTAATTCACAAGTTCTAATTAAGAATTCATCAGGAGTTTTGCTCCATATTCTAACACAAAGAGATGGTTGTGGTAATTTTAAACTTCCAGTAGCTTCAAGACACATATAAGATAATTCATTTGTTGCATCTTTTCCATCTGGAGTTTGTCCACCTACAATTAAGTTTTGGAACATAGAATAACCACTAAAAGCTTTAGTTGTTGTTTCATCACGAACTTTAGTAAGATCATTAAATTTAACCCATAAACAATGAAGAATTTCTGTATTTACTTCCTTAGTTGCAAATTTATTATCAATATCATTCTTATAATAAGGATACATGTATTGATCAAAACGTGCTGGAGATATAGCATGTCCGTTAGATTCTAAGCTAATTATAGCTTGTACAAACCAAAATGATTGACATGCTTCATAAAATGTTTCTGCTGGATTCGCTGGAACTTTACTACATATTTCAGCAATTTTTAATAATTCATTTTTTCTATTTATATCTAGTGTTTCGCCTGCTAATTTTTTGGCTAATTCACTATATCTATTTGCATATTTTATTGCCGCCTTACAAGAAATTACTATAGAATCCCAGAATACCTTCTTTTTAACATATTCAGCATTACTTTTATCTGCATTATTTATAGCATTCTCTGTTTCTTTTATAATTCCTAAAAATCCTTTTTCTAGTACTTTAGGATAATCTACAGAAATATGACCTAAACCATTAAAATGATAATTAGCCACTGTAAATACTTTTGTATTCATAGCATCTTTAGTTTCATTAGACATATAAGATGTAGCTAATTCACTTACTGTTTTTCCTTGCCAGTACTTAAAAACTTCTTTAAGCTTAGATTTTGTTTCTTCTGGAATTTTGAATAAATCTGAAGTTCTTTTTTCGAATTTATCAAATTCATCTACTAACCATTGATTTGAAAATTCAGGAAAAACTTGACATGACCTAGGATTTTTAGTTAAACTTCCTACAATAAGTTCATTATCCCTAATTACTATAGGTATTTCACTTAGTATCTTCTCAAGAGATTTAGCCTTTCGAATAATTATAGGTTCATTTTCTGTTTCTTTAAATGATTCAGTTAATATTATTGCTCTATCAGCCTCAATACATGGAATTGCTGAAAATATCTCTTCTTTTAATTTTTCTACTCTTTTAGTTGGATTCATAAATCCTTTTGCTAATATATCCATAGTTCTCCCCCTCTTATTATAAGATACTCTATTTGTAAGCTAATCAAAGTAATTTTCATAAGAATACGTTTACTTATTTTAGCTCAAATAATCTATTTCTTATATACTATAATACAGGTTAACTTAGATATTTTATAATACTTATGTGTCCAATACTATTATAATATTTTTCCAATAAATATTATAATCACTGTTTTTCTATTAATTTTAAGTAATTATTTAACTGTAAGCTATATTTTTATGTCATACTTTTTCTCTATACTCTGATGGTGTAATACCTTCTTCTTTTTTGAATACTTTACAGAAATAATTAGGTTCATTATATCCCATGTCAAATGCCAAATCATTTATGCTAATATTAGTTTCTCTTAATACACGTTTTGCTTCTTGTAATCTTATTTGAGTTATATATTTATTAAAATTAACACCAACATATTTTTTAAAGCTCTTACTAAAATATGTTGTACTATAATTCATATACTCTGCTACTTCTTTAAGTGTTATATTTTTTTTAAAGTTTTTCTCTATATAATTTAAAGTTTGATTTAACTTATATTCATTAGATAGGTTTTCATCTAAAAGCATACACTCATTATTTTTCATATATTCACTTAGTATTTCTATAACCTTTTCTGGTCTGATTGGTTTTAGTAAATAATCATCTGCTTTTACCTTTAAAGCTCTTTGTAAAGATTCAAAGTTATCATAAATACTCATTAATACAATTGTTTTTTCTTTATAATTTTTCTTTATAATTTCAGTTATTTCAAACCCATCTTTTCCTGGAAGCATAGTATCTAAAAAAATTATATCTGGATTTAAATTATTATTCATACTAATTACTTCATCACCATTACATGCTAATCCAACAATGCTAACATTTTTTATTTTTTTATATATAATTATTTTTAAAGCTTCAAGTTCTAAAGCGTCATCAGAAGCTAGTAATACTTTACACATATTAATGCTCTCCCCCTTTACATTTTCCTGATTTTCAATTAATTAGTCTGGATTTTACCGCTACATCTTATACATGTATCAACGCTTTACTAAAATATAATCTATAATGGTAGTTTAAAACTCACATTAGTTCCTATATTTAGTTCACTTTTTATCTTAACTTTATATTCCTTCCCATAATATTTAACAAGAACATTATTAGCATTATATATGCCTGCACCTAAAGACCCCTTTTTGCATTTACCATTTAATATTGAAAATAATTCATCTTCAGAAATTCCTATGCCATTGTCTTGAATTAAAATAGTAGCGTTATTTTCATTACATTCTCCTTTAATAAAAATAGTTCCTCCGTCTTTTTTAGGACATAGTCCATTTAATATTGAGTATTCTATAAATGGTAAAAAAATCATAGTTGGTATTTTAATGTTGTTAATTTTTTCATCTATATTAATTTCATATCTTATTCTCTCACCAAATCTAGTTAATTGTATCTTTAAGTATGTTTTGATATTTTCTATAGCTTTCCCCATAGAAACTAAGTTACCAATATTTTTAAAGTTATATCTAAATAGTTTTGTTAAAGAATATATCATTTCTTGAGTTTTAGTGGCATCTTCTATTAGTGCAAGACTAGATATTGTGTTTAATGTATTAAGAATAAATTCAAAACTTATAGGTGTCTCTAAAGAATCCAATTCACAAAACTTAAGTTTTTCTTCTAATTCTTTTCTCTCCTGTTTTTCTCTAATAAGCTTTATATTATTAAAACTTAACTCTTCCTGAATTGAACTAAGTTCAGATTTCTCAACCAATAAATTTACGATTATATTAACTAAAGAATATATTGATTCAATCTTAGAATAATCTATAAATTTTGTGTTATTGAAGTCATTTAATAATTCATCATCATTTTTACACATTTTAGAATAATAATTTGATTTTCTAATTGGCTCAAGCCTATCTTTATTAGTTCTAACTTGTCCAAAAAAAACTGCACCAAGATAATTACCATTTACAATAATAGGAATAGCAACATCTACTAAACCTGCTGGACATTTAAAAACATATGGTTTTTGTCTTATAGCCGCTTCTAATCCTGCATGGGCATTTGTATCATAACATATTTTCATACCTTCTTTAGTATTTCTAACTTTACTACAAAAATCACAAAAGTTTGAATAATTATTAATTGGATTACCCTTAAAATCAACTATATTATACGCAAGTCCAGTAATTTCAGCTAATCTATCTTGTATTGATTTTAATAAATTAATATCGATTATATCGTTTAAATTTCTATTACCAATCATTTAAATTAACCACCTTTTGCTCAGTATATTTTTTTACATTTAATCTTTTTTATTCCACTGCGAATTCTAATAATATTATCCCATATTCATTGTTTCTGTCAATAATTTGATTTTTTATTTTTTATGTTTTTATTTTTATTTTTGATTTCTTTTTTATTGTGGTGTTATTTCTAAAGGTATGCTACATTAACGTTATAATATTATTGCGACAATATAATTAACATATCTGATTTAATGTAATTTAATAAAAAGCAAAAAAAATAAATTAGTATTTATATATTAATACTAATTTATTTTTAACTCTTTAATTACTTATGACCTTGTGAATAAATACTATCTGGATTTGATCCACATCTAATATTTTCATCTAATTTAGTGATTTTTCTTATATCTTCTTCACTCAACTCAAAATCAAATATTTCTGCATTTTCCTTTATTCTAAATGGTGTTATAGATTTAGGTATAGTTACTACCCCCATTTGTAAATCCCATCTTAAAACAATTTGAGATACTGTCTTTTTATACTTTTCAGCAATATCTTTTAATGTTTCAATTTCAAAAACCTTTCCTCTCATCAAAGGCGACCATGCTTCTAATTGTATATTGTTATCATTGCAAAATTTAATTAAATCTTCTTGTACAAGTTTTGGATGAAATTCTACTTGATTTACCATTGGAATAATTTCTGCATCACTTATTAGATCTTTTAAGTGATTAACTGTAAAATTACTTACTCCTATGGCTCTAACTTTCTTTTCTTTATAAAGCTTCTCTAAGGCTTTCCAAGTTTCCTTATTCAAAGGTTGTGGCCAGTGAATTAAAAATAAATCAATATAATCAGTTTGTAAGTTTTTTAATGAATTCTCAAAAGATTTTAATGTTTTTTCATATCCTTGTTCTGTATTCCATACTTTACTTACTAAAAATATATCTTCTCTTTTTATTCCGCTTTCTTTTATAGCAATTCCTACACCATCTTCATTTTTATAAAAAGCTGCTGTATCAATATGCCTATATCCTAATTTTAAAGCTTCTTTAACTGAGTTAACAACTTCTTTACCATCATTAACTTTATAAGTTCCAAATCCAAGTAAAGGCATTTTAACCTTATTACTTAAAATTACGCTTTTTGTTAAATCATTCATTCTACCATCTCCTCTGTAAACATTTTCTTAAAGTTTAGCTATGTTTTAAATATGTGTTAATATATGCAATAGGTAAAGTGGCATTGTAATTGGACTATAGTCATTTTAGTATTCCTAAGTTCAATTACTCAGTCTACTTTGCTTATGCACATATCAACACACTGCTAAAACATAGCTTAACATTTAAATATTGTTTTATTAGCTTACAGATAATATTAAAATTATAATCTGTAAGCTAATTTTTCTTATAAATTAATTATACTACATAAATTAATATTACTCATATTTATCCTATTAATATTTTAGCTTCTGGATATTTATATAAAGTCCTTTTTCTTCTCTTAGTTAATGCTAATGCAACTGTTAAAGGACCAACTCTTCCTAAATACATCATTATAATTATTATACCCTTCCCCATACTACTTAATCTTTGAGTAACTCCTGTTGTTAATCCAACTGTCCCAAAAGCAGATGTAGCTTCATATAAAAGTGAAATCAGTGATTCATTAGGCTCAGTTATTGTTAATATCATTGTAACAACAATAACTAAAGTCATTCCTATAAATAATAAAGAAAATGCTTTGTATACTAATTCTTTTGGGAATCTTCTACCAAACAATTCGGTATCTTCCTTACCTTTTATAACGCAAATAACAGTAAGTATTATTACTCCAAAAGTAGTTGTTTTAAGTCCTCCAGCAGTTGAACCTGGAGATCCACCAATAAACATCAGTATAATAGTAAAGAACTTACTTGCAGTACGCATATCATCTATAGGTATGCTATTAACTCCTGCTGTTCTTGGTGTTATTGAAGCTAATATTGAATTTACTATTTTATCTTTCAAATTCATATTACCAATTGTATTTGCATTATTATATTCTAATGCAAACATAAAGATAGTTCCTAATATTATTAGTGCAGCTGTAATTAAAAATACCAATTTCGTATGACTAGATAATCTTTTTATTCCCTTAAAATTATATATTTCATGTAAAACAGTGAAACCTAGTCCACCAATAACAATTAAACTACTAACTGTTAATAATACAACAGGCTTGTCATAATATCTTGTTAAACTTTGAAAATTACCTATTAAATCAATCCCAGCATTACAGAAAAAAGAAATCGAATGAAATATACTATAAAAACTACCTTTCTTTAACCCAAATTCAGGTACAAATTGTGTTGATAAAATACATGCTCCTAATATCTGTATTGAAAAAGTAATTCCCATAACATACCTTAACATTTTTACAAGACCTTGAATGCTTAATGTATTCATAGCTTCTTGCATAACTAATCTATTTTTAAGTGTAATCTTTTTACCAAATAACATAGCTATAAAAGTAGCAAATGACATAAAGCCTAATCCACCTATTTCAATAAGAATTAAAATTATTACTTGCCCAGTAGTGCTCCAATATGTACCTGTATCCTTTACAACTAGTCCTGTTACGCAACTAGCAGTTGTAGCAGTAAATAATGCATCTAAAAAATTAGTTGATTCTCCTGAAGCTGATGATATTGGTAAAGATAATAATAATCCTCCTATAAAAATTAATATAACAAAGCCTATTGCCAGTATCTGCACAGGATTTAATTTAAATTTATTGTTTCTTATTGACATAACGATCACTCCACATAATATAGTATTTGTATATTATAATATATTTTTTATCATTAATGACTAATTAATGTATTATTTAACATAAATATAACGCTATTTTACTGCAAAATTTGAACTTTATGGTAAAATAGCGCTGTAAATGTTATACTTCTATGATTAATATTTAAATTTATATTCTTAATTTGTCAATAGCTGACTTTATTTTATGTCCAATTTACAATAATTTATCACTAAGCTTCATAAACTCTTCTATATCTTCTTCTATTGTCTTTAAAGAGTTTTCCCAAAATTTCTTATCATGTATATCTATTCCCATAACTTTTGTTACATCTGCTATTTTATTTTTACCTGTAATTGAAAGTAATTTTTCATATTCATCAGAGAATGAATCTCCTCTTTTTAAGTATTCAGCATATAACCCTTTAGCAAATAATAACCCAAACGCATATGGGAAATTATAGAAATTACTATCTGCATAATAATAATGTGGCTTCCAAGTCCACATATATGGATGTAAGTAATTTGGATCTAATCCATCACCATAAGCTTCTCTTTGAGCAGCTAACATTAATTCTTTAATTTCTTCTACGCTTAAAGCACTTTCTTTTCTTGCTTCAAAAAATGATTTTTCAAATAAAAATCTTGAATATATATCAACTATTACTTGAGCACAATCACTTATTTCAGTTTCTAATATTGATAAAGCTTCATCTTTACTTGCTTCCTTTATAGCTGCTTTTTTTATTATAGTTTCACAAAAAGTTGATGCTGTTTCTGCTATTGGCATAGGATAATCAGAATTTAATGTTGTTTCATTATTTAAGCACTCACCATGAAATCCATGACCTAATTCATGAGCAAGAGTTACAACATCTCCAAAGCTTTCACCATAATTAAGTAAGAACCTACTTTCTCCTATAAAGTGTAGATTTTCACAAAATGCACCACCTACCTTACCAGACTTAGGCATTACATCTATCCACGCATTATCTATAGCTTTTCTTGCAAAATTAGCTAAGTTATTACTAAAAGTATTGAAATTTTTAATAACAAATTCAGTTCCCTCTTCATAACTAAACTTCATATCTGCACTATTAATCGGTGCATATAATTCATAAAATGGCAGACTATTCTTATATCCTAAAATTTCAGCTTTTCTTCTTAAATACTTTCTAAAAATAGGTAACCTTTCTTTCATTGCAGAAATCATAGCATCTAAAGATTCTTCATCCATTCTTGAATCTTTAAGTGTTTGTTCTAATGGAGATTTATATCCTCTTAAATCACATACAGTTAAAACTTCTCCTTTTATTCCATTAAGAGCTGCTGCTACCCCTTCTTCAACCTTTTTATAAGAAGCTATTTCAGCCTCATATGCTTTTTTTCTAACAGTTGGATCTTTATCATATGCCATATTTAAGACTAACGTTAGCGGTAAGAATTTAGTTTCTCCATCCACTTCAATTTTTACTTCTAAATTAGAAATCAGTTTATCTTTAAGTTTAAGCCAAGCATTAGAACCTGTATTTTTCATACTAGCAATTATATTTTCCTCTTTATCACTAAGTAAATATTTACTATTTTCAATTATACTTCTTAATATAAACTCATGGTCTTTAAGTAATCTTGACTTACTTATAACTTCATCTATATTTTCTATACTACTAATCCATTTTTCTATTTTAGTGTTGCTTTCAACAACTTCTGTTAACTTTTTATCTATAACATCTGAATATTTTAAACCCTCTTTATCTGTAGTATCAACACTTAAAATCAAATTTATATATATTGATAATTTACTTGCTAAATCAGTAAATCTAGTAAATTTCTTTATATATTCTTCTAAATTAAATACTACATTTTCTTTATCTATAGTTACTTCATTACTCCATTCATTGATGTTCTCTATAGTATATTTAAGTGATTCTAAATCACTTTTAAATTCTTCACTATCAAATGATGGGTATATTTCTTTTAAACTCCAATTCAATTCCATTATTTTCTCCTCTACTTTTTAATATTAGTTATATAAGCTAATATTATATAACCATCATATATTATATCATGTAAATAATGGATTATAAATTTTTATAATAATTAATAAGTTATTGTTTATTTTTTATTCCTTTATTTACATACTTACCTATTTCTTTTAATGTATCTGTAATTAAAAGAAATAAAGCTATATCTTAAAGTAAAATTATTACTTTAAGATATAGCTTTAATATTTATTATACGTTTATTTCTTTATATTTAGTTTTTAAAGCGATTATAGCTTTTTTTAATCCTTGATTTGCAGCTTTTTTATACCATATATATGCAGTTTTACGATCTTGAGTTATTCCCTTTCCTAAATAGTACATGGTAGCTAAATTATATTCAGCATATGAATATAATTGATATGCTGCTTTTTTATAATACTTAACAGCCTCTTCATAATTTTTCTCTGTTCCAAGCCCTTGTTCATACATATATCCTAAAGTATTTTGAGACTTCTCATATCCTAGAATTGAAGCTTTCATGTGCCATTTAAATGCTTTTTTGTAATCTATATCAACACCATTTCCATATATATATAAATTTCCTAAGTTATATTGTGCATAAAAATCTTCTTGTAATGCAGCTTTTTCATACCATTTAATAGCTTCATCATAGTTTACTTCAGTTCCTAAACCTTCTTCATACATACATGCTAAATTACATTGTGCATCTGGATTTCCTTGACTAGCTGAGTATTTAAAATATTCTATAGCTTTTTCATAATCTTGCTTTACCCCATTTCCACAATAGTACATATCACCTAAGTTATATTGTGCAACATCATAGCCTTGTTCTGCAGACTTTATATACCATTTAACAGCCTCTTCATAATCCTGAGCAATGTCATCACCAGTATAATATTTATCTCCTAAAACATTTTGTGCTTTTTTGTTTTCTCTGTCCGCATATTTTTTTATTTTTTCTAAACTTAAACTTTCAAAATCTATATCTGCATTTTTATAATTATCTATAATATTCTTTATTGTTATTATTCCACCCAATATTTCATCCCCCATTTATTACAAATTAAAATTTGATTTGCATATAAATTTGATTCAATATTATTATACACTATTTAAAAACAATATGTTTTTCCATTTTATACATTTTTATTTCAACTTTACTTTGCCTAATTTCCTAATAAGAATTCAATTTTGTACTATAAATTAGCAAAAAGCTTAAGTATCGTGTCAATAAAGTAATATAGTCATATAATATTATAAATCAATATATAGTAGTGATAAAATGAGATACCTTCTAAATGTTAAACAATGTGAATTTTTAGGTAAAGGACATGAAGGAAAGGTTTATTTAACTCCCGAAGGATTTGCTTTAAAAATATTCTATAATAAAAAAAAGGCAGAAAAAGAAGTAGAAATTCTTGAAAAAACAAAAAAGAGTAGATTTTTTCCTAATGTGCTATTTATGGCTGAAAATATGGTGTTACGAGAATTCGTAGAAGGTGATAATCTTTATGAGTTTTTACGTAAAAATGGATTAACCTATTCTTTATCTATAGAGATTATAGATTTAATTGAAGATTTTAAAGTCTTAGATTTCAAAAGATTAAATATTAGGAATGCACATATATTTGTAGATAAAAATAATAAAATTAAAGTTATAGATCCTAGAAACCCCTATAATAAATTCACTCCATATCCTAAAGATATTATAAAAACTTTAGTAAAATTAAACTTATTTGATGACTTTTTAAAACATCTTTTAGATTATAAACCTGATCTTCTTAGTTATTGGATTCACGGTTATGATTATTTTACCCTTATGTCTGAAAAGAAATTACATTGTAGATGCTACGCATGTTAAAAAGAAATAAAAATACAAGAACGTACATGTGTATTTCTTGTATTTTTATTCTAATGTATTATATTAAAATCTTATCTAAAAAGCCTATTTGCTTTTCTCTTAAATTTAAAATATTATCCATAATGAATGAAATACTAATTAACACTATTGCTGTTTTTATAAAAAAATTTAAAAGCATATACAAAGTTATAATCTCTATTAAAATTAGTGAAAACTTAGATTTAGTTAATGTATAAATCACTCTATTTATATACTTGTAGCTATCTTGCAACAAAAAGTATATAACTATATACTTTATTGAATTTAATATTATATTTAAATGCACAAATTTACTTACTTCTATATTTAAATACACTATGTACATACTTATCAAATATACTATTCCAATGTTTATGATTTTCTTAGAACAACAAATTGCTATTCCGTATTTCTTGAAATTTCTTATAACTAAAAACTTTTTATTTGATACACAACTTAGTAGATTTAATTTTTTCCCTAAAAATAATGATGCAATATATGTTATAAAGGTAGTTCCTATTGGAAGTGATATTATTAAAATGTAATGCAGAACATTTTTTAATGTTTGATTTAAAAATAATAATTTATCTACATAGACTTGAGATTCTTTAAGTAAGCTATATCCTAATATCTTAGAAAAGTTTATATCAACTATCACCATAACAACACATGACAGTATTGAGCAATAAAATAAATCATCTAAAATTGTTTCTTGCTTTTTAACAAATATTCCGCATATAAATCCTAATACCATACTTTGACTTATACAAATCCCTGAAACCACATCTCCTATAGCTAATGTTATTATGAGAATTGAAGATAAACTAGATAATACTGTATATTTAAAACCACATCTTAAGTATATAAGTGTAGTAATTATTGGAACCATAAAATCTAAATATCCTAAATATCCAACTCCTGTGCCAATTGCTATAATGCTTATTACTACAAATACAGCGGTAAGAACTCCTGCTTCTGTCATTTTTTTTGTTTCCAATTTATTCACCTTATTCATTTAATCTAATATTATTAGTTACTATTATATATCAACTAAACATAAATATTAAAGTAAATTTATATTATAATGACTTTAATTAGTATAATTTGCTTAACTGACTCATCTCTTAATTCATTATTTAACAGATTCATTAATATATTTATTATTTAAAACTTCTTTTGATGGTTGTAACTTCGACAAATCATTTAGACCTTTAAAAACATATGCTTTGTTTTCTTCTTTTTGCATTTTATTATTCCCTTATTATAGTGGCTATGACATTCTAATATATATCCGAAAATTCTATATTGTATTTTTCAAACCTTGAATCTATTTTTTTGTCATAAAGACTACAAAACTCTTTATCTGCTATTTTATTTATAGGAATATAAAATATAAATTCAGCCCCTTTTTTAACTTCCTCATTAACCGTTATCTTACCACCGTGCATTTCTATTAAAGATCTTACTATGGATAGTCCAATTCCAGTACCTTCACATCGTCTGGTAAAAACATCACCTGATTGTTTAAACCTTCTAAATATACGTTCTATATCTTCTTCAGGTATTCCAATACCATCATCTTTTACATTTACAATAACTCTATCATTCCTTGTGTCAGTACTTAAATTAACGTAAATATTTCCGCCTTGTTCTGTATATTTAACCGCATTAGATAATAAATTTAATATTATTCTTTCAATTTTATCACAGTCTACTGCAAGTATAATCTCTTCCTTAGTTGTGTCAAGTATTATATTACGATTTTTTTCATGTATATATTGGCTAACAGATAATACTATATTTTCAATAATGCTTACAATATTGCAATTTTCAAGACTTAATTTATAAATCCCACCATCTATTTGAGTTATATCTATTAAATTATTTACTAATTTTAGTAATCTGTATGAATTTTGCTTTATTCCATTTATATATTTAATATCTACCTTAACTTCTTCAGTTAATATATTATTTTTTAATTTGTCAGCTAATAATTGAACTGTAGTTAAAATAATATTTAATAGTGTTTTAAATTCATGAGATACAGTAGCAAAAAATTCAGTTTTTAAACTTTCCATAGCTATTGCTTCTTCTAATCTTCTTTTTTCTTCTTCTAGTTGTTTCTTTTCAGTAATATCTCTGCCAGTCAAATTAAATTTTCTTCAGTTCCTAATACATACTCATCATTACAATTATTTATTTCTTTTTTTCCTATAATATCTTTTTCAATTTTTTCAAATGTAGTCAAAAAATATTTATTTACGTATCTATATCTATTTTTTTGATCTTTAATCCATATTAGATGCGGAAAGTTATCTAATATTCTTTCTAAGTCATCTACGCTATATTTTTTATTTATAGTACAACCTTCCATTACTCATGTTCCCCTTCATATAAATTACACAAATAAAATAATTTAATTTATTCTCTTCAATTAATCACTCTATAATTCATATAATTACATGGAGTATATATCAGAAAATTCTATATCAAATACTTCTATCTTGGAAGAAATCTTTTTATTATTATATTCGTCTAGTTTTTCTTCATCAATTTTTCTAATAGGCAAAGTGAAGATTACTTCTGTACCTTCATCAGGCTCGCTGTTTATCCATATTTTACCTCCATGCATTTCAACAATTGATTTTACAAGCGATAAACCAATTCCACTTCCCTCATAATTTTTATGCAAAAAATTCTCAACTTGTTTAAATCTTTCAAATATTTTTTCCTTATATTCTTTTGGAATTCCTATTCCATTATCTTTTACTGATATTATTACTTCATTATCATCTAAATTAGTGGAAATGTTTACTTTTATTATTCCGTCTTTTTCTGTATATTTTAATGCATTAGATACTAAATTTAAAATTATCCGCTCTATTTTTTCTGGATCACAAGCAAGTATTATTTCTTCTTCATCAGTATCAAATATAATATCCCGCTCTTTATTTTTAGTATATTCTGCTACAGATAAAACAATTTCTTCAATAACATTAACTATATTTTTATTTACCATATTAATCTTATAGTGACCACCATCTATTTTAGTTATATCTATCAAATTATTTACAAGCTTTAATAATCTATAAGAATTTTGTTTTAATCCCTTTAAATATTTATTCATGCTTTGCTTTTCTAACATATCATCAAATTTCTTTATATAAGATTCCATAAGTTGAGCTGTTGTTAAAATTATATTTAATGGTGTCTTAAATTCATGAGATAAATTTGCAAAAAATTGTGTTTTTAAACTTTCTAATGCAATTGCATTCTCTAACCTCTTATTCTCTAATGCTAATTTATTATAATTCGTTATATCTTTACCTGTCATTATAAAGGTCTTTCCACCATTTATATAACTCCAATTCCATTCTACAATTCTATACTCTCCATTTTTACAAAGACATTTATCTATAAAGCCAACATATTTCCATTTATTGTAATTATAAGCTAGATTTATTAATTTATATACCCTAGGTAAATCATCCTTATGTATTAAATCAATACATTTCATATTCATAAGCTCTTCTTTAGACCAACCTAATACCTTTGTCCAATTATCAGTTACCTTTATAAAATAACCATCATCTTTTGCTATAGCGCATAAATCAGTAGCTGTTTCTAAAAACAATTCTAGTTCTTTTTCGCTTTCCATACGTTTATTAAGTTCTGTATTTAAAGTTGAATATAAACACTTATTCTTAATTATTACTCCTATAACATCACAAATTGACTTTATAATATCCTCGTTATTGTTTTTATCGCCAATATATTTTTCACTGTATTGCACATCTAAAATTCCAATTAATTCACATCCACATCTTATACAATAAAATTTATCTAATTCAGTATTGTTAATACTCTCTTTTGACATTACTTCATTGCAATTATTTAAAATCCCACTTTTCACATAATTTTCAAATATCTCTTTTTCAGAATTATATATATATACACTCATTCCTTGTGCATCTAATATTTTTTTAAAATCGTTTATTATTTGTTTTAATCTCTCTTTATTTTTTAATTCATCATGTTTATTTCTACTGCAAATATTAATTGACGCGTCTTCTATATTAGAATTTATGCTTTTTTTTGGTATAATTTCTCTTACAAATTCACCTATTAAATTTGTTTTCTTACTACTCAAAAATGGTATACTATAAGTTTCAAGATGTATATTTTCCTCAGCAATTTTAATTTCTCTTTTAGAATAAGTTCCCATCTTTTTTTCTAATATTTCTCTTTCATTATCTGGTAAATTTCTCAATACCTCTTTGTCTTTAAAATCTGAATTCTTTTTTCCCAAAAGATCCTTTTTCTCTAAATCTAATTTTTCACTTGCTAATTTATTAGCATACTTATATCTACCCTCTTCATCCTTAATCCATATTATATATGGAAGATTATCTAACAAATTTTCTAAATCCTCTATTGTATATTCTCGCTTCTCCTGAATCCGTTTATTAACCATATCTCTTCTCCTAATTTATAATTAAATTACAATAACCTTTATAGATTATTTTACCATATATGTCTTATATAGTGAAATTTTATTTTATTATTACTATAATTTTTATTATAAATATAAAAAATATGTTTTAAAATGTATTTTTTATAAAATACATGTATATTTTATAAAGAACTTATATTTTTATTCAAAAAATAAAAGACAGTAATTTAAAATCACTGTCAAAAATAAAAATTATATTCTTTGATTTTTTTAAAATTCATTATCAGAGAAAGTTATAGTAATGAGTTTTGCTGAATCATATTCATTTAACAACTCCGGTTTATCGTTGTATTGCTCTACATCATACATAGATATAGAACCATTATTGTTAGTTGCAACAAAAATCAAAGGGATTTTTTCATTCAATTTTATATTCAAAGATTTCGATAAAATACTTTTTGCATATCCTTTATTATCTTCATTATCTATATTCTCTTTTATAGTTGCTGAAGAAACTCCGTCTTTTTCTTTGAAAGCTACTCTACATTGTAAATCATTTAGTGCATAATCTATCTCTATTCTCCCAAACTTATTTGAAATATTAGTATTGCTAGATGACTTTATCTCTGGAGTTTTTCCTTTTTCATATTTTGTTATTTCTACTATTGCTGATTTTACATTATTATCAACATGATAATCAAAAATACTACTTTTTTCTACACCAACAAGATCTAAAATCATGATTTCTTGTTTTGATAGCTTAGATGGCATTATTGTCATGTTGTACTTTTTATAATTTGTTGAATATATTATAATACTTAAAACAATAATAAAACTTATAAAGATAGTAATATATTTTTTCATAATTCCTCCTAATATATAAAATATTATATTATTTATATTTTAACATAGATAATATGATATGTTACCATGTTAACTACTTAATAATAATTTATACTTATTAAAAAATCATTTTTCACTGTAGAAAAATATGATAATATCAATATAGTAAAATATTTTTAGGGGGACAATGTAAATGACATGTGCATCAAAATATCTTAATGAAGGTTATAATTGTGCTGAATCATTAATTAAATTTTATAATGACGAATTTAATGAAAGTATTCCACTTGGATTAGGTAGTGGCATGGGAGCTGGCGCTGGAATTGGAAGTCTTTGTGGTGCTATAAATGCTGGAATTGTAATCATAGGCTTCTTAAAAGGAAGACATAATAATAACGAAATCAATATTGCTAGAGATTATTCTAGGGAATTCGTAACAAAAATCAAAGAAAAATATTCTACAGAAATGTGTAGAGAATTGAAAACAAATAAAATTAGTTGTGGTGAAATAGTAGATTTTTCTTATGATACATTAATTAATGTATTACAAGATTAATATTTTATCATAAAAAATGTGCTATAAACTAATAACTTAGTATATAGCACATTTTTATATTCTTATAATTCTTGTTGATTATTTTTTTTAGCAAGATAAGGCATTATAACACCTAATCCAATTAATATAAACGGTGTTACGATGTTAAGTATTAATTTAAATATATCTGTAGAATACATACCACTAATACATGCAAAAGCTGTAAATGCAAAACACCAGGCTCCTAAAATAATACCTACAGTATTGTTTTTAACAAAATAATATTCTCTATTAAACTTTTCTCCAGTTTTCTTTAAAGCAATATAAGCAATAAATACCCATAAATAACGAAGTGGCATACAAACTGCATTTAGTTTTACTAACCATTTAACTAGATCGTCAACGTTTTTAATCCCAATAGCTGGAACTATTATTAAAATTGAAACGATTACTAATATAAGTTTGTGACCATTTGTGTATGCTCCATACTTATTTTTTACAAACATTTTTTCAGGAATGAAATGTTTATCTGCACTATCAAGTAACATACGTAAAGGTGCATCAATTGATACAATTAATACTGCAAATTGTCCAATAAGATTTGTAATTGCATATATAATTACGAATAAATTGCCTAAATGATAATATTCACCTAACTTTTGGAATGCATAATATGCACCATTGGTCATTAAATCTTTAGGAACATTATTTGAATCAAACATCATTCCAAGTGAAACAGTACCTAAAATTGCACATACAGCAACCATAATTGCCAGTGCAATCATACCTTTTGAAAATCCTTTTTCTGGATTTTTCATTTGATTAACATAAGGTGAAATTTTTTCACAACCACCAACTGCAAATACTAAAATTGCTAAACTAGTAAAAAATTTCGTATCAAAAGTTGGCATAAATGTTTTAACAGACCAATCAATAGAATTTAAATGTGCATCTGTAATTGATGGTGCTGCTATCATTAAAAGAATAAATAAAATAGACATTACGAACATGGATGTTCCCGCAAGTGTTGATAATTTTTTCAATGGATTTAATCCTTTAGATGCAATATAAAGTCCAAATAAAAAGATTACCAAGCAAATTATTTGCATAATTTTAGGACTCATAGCACTAATTCTTTTATCTTGAAAAATAACCCAACTTGTTGCAATCATAACATTAGATGGCTTTTGAGAAATATAAGGCATATGAACTACCCAATATGTCCAACCAGCATAATATGCAAGTTTAGGTCCTATAGTTTCATGAATCCATGAACTAACTCCTCCACCATGTTCTTTAAATGCTGATCCTAATTCCCCTACCATTAAAGCATACGGTACAAAATAAATAGCAAAAATTATAATCCAAGATACTATTGCCTTAAGACCATTGTATTCTGAGAAACCATTAATAACATTACCAAATCCCCATACAGCTGAGAATGCCATAAATGCTAGTGTGTACCAAACAATCTGTTTATCTTTATTTTCTGACATAACTTTCCCCCTTACTTTTATTATTTTTTAATATTTACATTAAAATAATATCCTAAGTTTTAATCATTGTATATGTATTCGACAAAAGTAGGTTTTATTTTTTTATTTCTTTTATAAAATTATATTTATTTACATTTGTGTCTATTTATTATTAAAAATAATATATATTTGAATATAATGTTATTTAGTGATTAGGTTTGTTACCATTTTGTATATTTTACTAAAGATTAATTGTAAAAATAACGATAATTATATTAAAGAGTTCTAATCTGTTAAGCTCATATAAACACTTGAAATATAATTTATATCTTCTTAGTTTTACAAATTTATTATATTCACTTAACTAAAAGATACTTTTAATATAACTTAACAGATAAACTAACATGTTAGGAGGATTAATTAAATTATGCAAGTAAAATTTAACTTTACGAATATCCGTTCTAAGCTCATTATTAGCTTTATATTAATTTGTTTAATACCTATTTTATTCTTAGGAGTTTCATCTTATTCTAAAGCAAAATCAATTTTAGAAAAGAATTTTGAAGTTACTAGTGCTCAAACACTCAAACAAGTTGATGAATCTCTCGCCACTAAACTTAATGTTTTTATAAACCCAATTGAAATGATGTCTAATAGTACTAGCTTTATAGAAAGTGATTTATCAGATGAACGAATTGCTTTTGCACAAGAAACTCTTCGTGATGTAGCACAAAGCGATGAGAATATCTTCAGTGCTTACTACGGTACAGAAAATGGTAAATTCATCATTTATCCTGAAGGAGATATGGGAGAAAACTTTAATCCAAGGGAAAGATCGTGGTATAAAAAAGCATTAGAAAACAAAGGTAATGTTGTGATATCAGAGCCTTTTAATGATGTTAGAACTGGAAATTTAGTTGTTTCTGTTTCTAAAACAGTTGAAAGAGATTCTAATGTTATTGGTGTTGTATCTATGAATATTTCTCTTGAAAATATTTCTAAATCTTTATCAGAAATTACTATAGGAAAATCTGGATATGTTTATGTTTGTGATTCTAATGGTCTAATGTTATTCCATCCAAATAATGAACTTATAGGTTCTGATAATATTTCTAAATTAGATTTTTGGAATACAGTTAAAAATAATGATAATGGTTTTACAAGTTATTTGTTTGAAGATAGCACTAAATTTTCAACCTTCACTTCTAATAACATTACTAATTGGAAGCTTATAGCTACAATGGATGATACAGAAATAAATGATGATGTTAGTGCAATAAGGAATTTAATTTTTATTGTTTCATTTATAGCATTTGCATTATCAATTATTGTTGCTTATATTCTGAGCAAATCTATATCAGATAATGCTAACAAATTAAATCTTGCATTTAGCCAAGCATCAGACGGTGATTTAACTGCTAAAGTTAATATAAAAAGTAAAGATGAATTTGGAAGTCTTGGAGACAATTTTAATTCTATGTTAACAAATATATCAGAACTTATGCTAGAAGTAGAAAATTCATCTAAAGTTATATTTGAAACATCTTCAACTCTTTCAATAATGGCACAAGAAACAACCTCATCAGTAGAACAAGTTTCTCATGCTATAGATGAAATTGCTCAAGGTGCTACACATACTGCTGAAAGTTCTCAAGATGGATCAGTAGAAATTCTTGATTTATCTGATGGAATAAATAAAATAACAGATGCTAATAATCATATTGCAAATATTTCTGAAGGAGCTGAAAATTTAACTTCACAAGGTTTAGATATGGTTAAAATTTTAGTTGAAAAATCTAACAAAACTAAAGATTCAACTTTACAAGTTAGTGAAATTGTTAATGATATGAATTTAAGCACTGAAAAAATCAATGCTATATCTGATTCTATAGCTGAAATTACAGAACAAACTAATCTATTAGCTTTAAATGCTTCTATAGAGGCTGCAAGAGCTGGTGAAGCTGGAAGAGGATTTACTGTTGTTGCTGAAGAAATAAGAAAACTTGCAGAACAATCAAAAAATTCAACAGAAGAAATCAAAAAAATAATAGATGTAATAAAGAGTAAATCTTCAACCGCTGTGTTTGCTATGAAAGAAACAGAGATCACAGTAAATGATCAAGAAAAAGTAGTAAATGATACTAATAAAGTATTTATGGATATAATAGAAAATATAAAAATCCTTGCCGAAAAAATTAATGATGTTAAAAAAGATACTTCAATTATTGATTCTAAAAAGGATAAAGTTGTTCTTCAAATAGAAAACATATCTTCTATTTCAGAGGAAACTGCTTCTGCCACAGAAGAAGTTTCTGCTTCTGCCGAAGAAATAAATGCAACGATGCAAGAAATGGAAAATTACGTAAACAACCTAAGAAAACTTTCTGAAAATCTTGAAGATGGTATAAGTAAATTTAAAATCACATAAAGTTATTTAATTATACTTATAATCGAGTAGGAGCTAAATAATTATTTTATTTAGCGTCCTCTCACACCACC
>NZ_CAURTC010000049.1:0-25851 GCF_963527835.1 uncultured Clostridium sp.
ACCATTTACTAATAAGAATGATACAACGAATCCTAATAATGCATAAGTTTCAACCATCGCTGCAAGAACCATACCTTTAGTATTATGTTCTGGGTTTTTAGCTAATATTTGAATACCAGCAGCTGCTGCTTTACCTTGAGCAATACCTGACCATAAACCAGTGATAGCTACTGGTAAACAAGCAAATAATAAGTATACACCTTGTGAAAAAGTTGTTTCTGGAGTTAATTGTAAAAATACTAATAACCCTATAACAAATCCATAAAGACCTTGTGTACCTGGTAATAATTCAAGAATTAACGCTTTACCAAATTTTTCTGGTTGTTCTGATAATAATCCTGCTGCTGCTTCACCTACGATACCAACACCTTTTGATGATCCTATTCCTGACATTCCTACTGCTAAAGCAACACCTAGTGCTCCCATAACAAATCCACCGTTATTTTCTATAAAAAACTTAATCCAACTCATATCCATTTTAAATTTTCCTCCTACTCTTCTCTTAAATTAATGTATTCATTTTTTGCCTCAAGTGGCTTAAATGCTTTTCCACCACCATCGTAAAATTTCGAGAAATATTCTACATAAGTAAGTCTTAATGTATGAACATACCCACTTAATAATGATAATAATAAGTTTACTGTTTGGAACATGATAAATATTAATGGTGCAAAAAGAATAGTTCCTAAAAGGGAATTACCATTATCTGATACCATTTTCATAATCATATTTATAGCTCCTGCTATAGATCCACCTGATAAACCTATCGCCATAAGTCTTGTGTATGATACTAAGTCACTTACGTATCCTGTAATACCATATAATTCATAAAGACCTTGACCTATTTTTCCACCTTTTGATTCCATTTGTCTTCCTTGTGTTAAAACAATTAAGATAGAACCAATAATAGCACCTGCTATAGATACTGTCTTAAGTACTGGTATATTAAGCATCGATCCAGCAGCAATTCCTCCAATGGAAAATAGAGTTATAAGCCATGATCCTGCATCCATAAAAGCATCTAATGTTTTTCCTGCTCTTATTAATACTGTTGCTTTTATTAATAATCCAAATACAATTTGAATTGCACCAAACACTACTGACATAACTAGTATCGTCATAACATCAGTGCTTGTATTAATCAAACCTTTAATACTTATTAAGTCTCCAAAGAATGAACCATAAATTAGTCCAAATACCATTGTTGGGAAACTTAAATACATAAAGAATTTAATCATTTTCTTAGTTTCTTCATTAAAATTAAATAACTTTAATGCTCCAAGAGTTCCTAATAACATTAATAATCCATAACCGGCATCTGCAACCATCATTCCAAAGAAAGCTAAATAGAATGGTGTAACAAATGGGGTTGGATCTATGTCATTATACTTAGGTAAAGCATACATTGATGTTACTGATTCAAATGATGCATTTAAATCATTATTTTGTAATTTAATAGGTACATCATCAATTTCTTCTTCTTTAACATCTTCAAAAGCTAAATAGTAATCCTCGCCTAATACACCCTTAGTAATTTGAGTTAACCTATCATTTTTTGCGCTAGGAACCCAACCTTGTAATAAGACAGTTTTATCTGTCTTTAAAAATCTATTAGTAATAGATTTTCTATTTACTAAGTTATAATAATATTCATAAGCTAATTTCAAGCTTCCTAAATTTTCCTCAAATCCTGATAATTCTTCTTTTACTAAGAACTTTTCTGAATCAATTAAGGACATTCTTTCATTATATTCTTGAATAAGCTTTAAAGGGAGTTCTTTCTCATCTGTTTTAAACGGACTAAATCCAAACCCTCTTAGCACCTCTTCCACTTCTTCCTTGTTATCCTTATGAGCTAAAAGGAAAAAGTAAGTGTCTTGATTGTCTTTTGATATAATTTCTAAATAACAATCACTTAAATCATTTTTCAATGCTTCCTCATATTGGTTAGCAATGCTTCCTAAGAAATATTCAGTTACTTTTAAATCATCTAAAAATCCTAATGCTGAATTAAAATTTTCATATGGTTTTAAGCTTTGAACACTTCCTTGTAATCTAGTCTTTTCATTGTCTAATGAAGCTAAAACATGCTCTTTTTCTTTAACTCTATCATAGACACTTTCCCATTCTCCATTTAATACTCTTTGTTCTAGTTCTTTTGGAGTTAATGAAAGCTTTTCTGTACGTAAAGACTTTATTAATGATTGTTTAGGCACATAGTCCTTTAAGAACTGTAGGGCAAATTTAGCTTTTGATAATTCTTCTTCCCACCTTGATATGTCAGAATCAATTTGATCTTTATCTAACTCATTAAGAACTTCATTTTTTTCTTGAATATTCTCATCTTGTAGATTGATAAATTCAACTTCTGAGAAGTTTTGTATTCTTTCAAGAAGTTCATTTTTCTTTGATTCAAAGGCTAACAAGGTGAACTTATTCATCTTAACTATTGCCATGAATCTTCACTATCCTCTCAATCACTAATTTAACAGCATTATTTTTCTTATCTGCAGATATATGTAGTATATCTACAGATTCTTGCTTGCCCTTATTTATAATAGGCTCTGCTTTTTTATTTGCTGCTTCTACAGCCTTTGAAATAATTTTATTTGCTTTTTCTTTTGCAGAAGATAAAGTATCAAGATATTGCTTTTCAGCCTCATCTGTAGCTTTCATAACTATATCTTTAGCTTCATTATTAGCTTCTTTAAGAATTTCTTCTGCTTTAGTCTCAGCTTTTTTTATTTCTTCAATTGCTTCTAATGCCAAAATATCACCACCTTCATGCCCTTAAATATAAAAATAATATATATATTAATACTTTATATAGTATTAATTACTTTGTCTCTATTTTATTATACACTATTTTTGTATATTTTCAAGAATTTTAAATTATTAAATGCTAAAAATGGTCAAATTTCATTAAAGTAGCGATTATGTAAAGGTTATCTTTATTTTATATCCATTTACTTCCTTTTGCTACTTCTAACTTATTTTTTACATTCACACAGTCACCAGTATTATTAAATAAATAATAATTTTCTGACATTTGTATATTTCCATTTAAAATATATTCTTGAATATCTATTGAAAACTTTTCCAAATAATACTCTTTAAATGAATATTTATCCCTTAATTTATCTTTTATATCTTTTTCTTCTTCTTTTTTAATATTACTTCTTAAAAAGTCTGGTAGTCCACGCTTTTTATTAAATATTAAATAATCAAATTTTAATATTTCATTTAATATATCGTTATTATTTTTCAAAACTTCATTATTAAAGTCTAAAAATACTTTATAATACTCTATATTTCCAATATTTTTATTAAAATATCCTTTTCTATGAAAGAAATTTCCTAGTGAATAATAAAACTCAAATGGTGTCTCAAATTTGCTTTCAAAAAATTTAATAATATTATTAAACTTTTTGGAATTATAATACTTATCTACCATAGCTTCTACTTTTTTTAATTTTAGTAGTTCATCATAATTAATACAATCTGTCTTTAATATCTCATATGGTGGATAAGGTGAAAATTTCATTTGATACTTTTCAGCTTCTTCTCTCATTGAAGATCCCTTTAATAATTTTAAAAATCCCAATTGAATTTCTTCTGGTCTTATTTTATAAACATCATTAAAAGAATTAACAAATGACTCATAATTTTCTCCTGGAAGACCTGCGATTAAGTCTAAATGCTGTTGAATGTTCTTTATAGCCATAAGCTCATCAACTTTTTCTTTTATATCTTCAAAGTTAACGAATCTATTTATATTATTAAGAACCTTATCATTTGTTGTTTGAACTCCAACTTCAAATTGGAATCTTCCTTTTGGAGCTTTTGACAGTAACTTAATTTCCTCCTCTTTTAAAATATCTGCTGATATTTCAAAGTGAAACTTTGTTTCTGTATCTGATTCTATTAAAAACTTCCATATAGCCATTGAAAATTTATAATTACAATTAAATGTACGATCTACAAATTTAACTAGTCTAACTCTTTTATCAATGAAATATTGTAATTCCTTTATCACTCTTTCAATATTCAAAAATCTAACACCATGACTTGTTGATGAAAGACAATATTTACAGTTAAATGGGCATCCTCTTGAAGCTTCATAATAAACTATTTTATTATTTAAATCTTCATTTTCTTCATAAGGAAACACTAAGTCATCCATAGACATAAGTGGTCTTTTTTCGTTTGAGCATACCTTTCCATCTAACTTATAATGAAGCCCTTTTATTTCCTTCAATTCCTTAGCTCCAAGCTTATATGAAACAAAATCTCTATAAGTTTTTTCGCCTTCTCCTTCAATAATATATTCTCCAATGCTATTTTCCAAAAACTTCGGTGAATCAAATGACACCTCTGGTCCTCCATATAAGATTTCAATGTTTTCATCTACATTCTTGATAAGGTTAGCCAATCTTGTAACCATTTCTACATTCCATATATAAACCGAAAAAGCAACAACATCAGGCTTTTCACTAATAATTTCTTCTAATATCTTTTCTTCTCTATCATTAATAGAAAATTCCCTTATTATACTTCCACAATCCATATCTTTAGTGAAATTTCTTAAATATCTAACTGCTAAATTACTATGAATAAATTTAGAGTTAATTGCTGTAAGTAATATCCTCATTCGTATTTGTCTCCTCTACTTCTTTAGAGTTTATTTCATTTTTAAGTTTTTTAGCTCTTATAAAAAACATATCCTCCCAAACCTTTATCTCTTCTATATCAAAGTATTTTAAAAGTATCTTTTTTATATTTTCTACATTCGAACTTATTATTGGATTCAAATTCTTGAATGTAAATTCTTTTACTTTACCCTTTGGAAGTATAACTCTTATTTTATTATTAAATAATTTACCTCTTTCTTTATTAATATCCCAAATTAATATTTCTCCATTCTCTTTTATATAAGAATTAATTTCTTTAATTAACTTTTCTTTTTCTATGTTACTCCAAAATCTATTTAAATTAAAAAAAAGTGTACATGCATCATATTCACTTCCTTCTAACCCGTCTTTATCATTACTAAAAACATAATCTAGTGACAATTCAGATTCCACTTCTTTTGAGATACTATATATTATACCAAAGTTTTCTTGACCAACATCTAATACATCACCCTTTAAATTAATATCCTCTAAATTAATAACCAATGTTTTTCCCATAAATTTCCCCTCTTTTCCCTCTAAGTATATATTCTATCATTATTAAACATATTATTAAATATGAAAACACATATTTTAGTAATCTTTAGTCTAAAAAATTTTAAATTATATGAAAAAATTTAATTAAAATAAGAAACTACCCTATAAATATTTTAAAAATTAATTTTATAGAGTAGCTTCTATTTTACTTTTAAATACTAGTTTTCTTTTTATTATTAAATCTAATTATATTTAGTATAAGTAAAGTAAATAAAAGAATTATTATAAATATCCAAACAGGTTTAGGTAAATTAAATTTTAATCCTAAATTACCAGATTGCAATTTGTATATGCATCCTATACCTGAATCTAATATATATATATTTCCACATGAATATTTTATTCCTTTTATATCACTTTCATTTTTTAGTTTTAATAATTTATATAAAACACCATTTTGATTTACTGAGCTTATAACATTATCCTTTTTATCATAAAAAATATTTGAATCTTTATCTAATATTTTTTCATCTTTATATACTGCTAAACATCTAATACTATTAACTTTAGAGAATTGATACTCTGGTCCATTAACAATTTTATTAGGTGGATTGCTTATTATAGGTGTTAATTTATTTTCATCATTAAATCTTGGTGAACTTATAGGATCGCCTCCACTAAAATCCGGCCATCCATACCAGTTTCCTTCTTGTAATTTATATAAATAGTCAAAATCTCTTTTAACAGGTCTTAACCCTTTTTCCTCCATGCCACCAATTAATGCTATCAAATTATTATTACTATCTAAATCCCACCCCGTTACATTTCTTATTCCACATGCATATAAAGAGGTCTTATTCGTTTTTAAATCCACTTTTACAACTGAGGCATTTCCAAACTTTTCAGCACTTATTTTTTGTCCTCTAATACTTGAATTAGTATACGGCATATATGCACCTGTTTTTTCTTGCCCATAATTTTCACCATTCAATACAATGTTTATAGGACTTTTATCATATGGTATTTTGCCAAAATCTACTTCACTATTACTTTCCGCTATTCCAGAATTAGTTGCTGCTCCAATTGATAAAAGTAAACTTGAATCCTTAAATATAAGATTTCTGTCAAGATTTTCACCATTTGTTGGTATTTCTTTTAAAATTACCTCTAAAAATTTACTTGATATATTATAATGATAAAGTTCATCATTTGAAATAAAATACATATCATCATTAGTACAAACTAAACTTTCTATTGAAAAAGACTTATTTTGTACTAAAATTTCTTCTCTTCCATCATCTTTTAATAATTTTATATAGTTCTTATACGCTACATATGTATTTTCATATTCATCTTTATCAAAAGCCACTGCATCCTTACAATTTTTAGATGAAATACTCCAATCTATATTATCTTTTAAAATGTTTACTCTGTAAATTCCTGAAAATTTAAACAATAAAAAAGCTAAACTTACTATTATAACAGAACTAAATAAAAATTGACAAAACCTTTTCAAATCTTAACCCCCTCAGTATAAAATTAACCATATATTTTCCCTTGTTAAATTTATATTTTAAATCTAATAAAATATACCCTTAAGCTTAACCTTTTACATTAAAATGTTTATCATATCTTAACTTTTAATTTAAAATGTTCATATTTAGTCGTTACTTTGAATATGCTTTATTGTAATTTAAAGGAGTGAATTAGATTTGAGTAAAGACAACTTTTTAAAGAATTCTTTTTTACTGACGGCTTCTAATATAACAACAGGAATTCTTGGATTTATATTTACTATATATTTGTCTAAAATACTTGGTCCCGAGGGTATGGGCTTATATAACTTAGTTATGCCAATTTATAATTTGTTCATATGCCTTATGAGCGCAGGAATTGTAGCTGCTATTTCTAAAACATCTGCAATATATAAACAAAAAGGAGAATATAAAAATATAACTAGAACTATACGAATTGTTTCTCTTTTTAACATAACCTGGGCTTTACTTATTGGAATAATGGTTTTTTTTGCTGCACCAGTAATAGGTAAATATGGTGTTAATGATGTGCGAACTATTGATGCTATACGTGTTATATGTCCAGCTATGGTTTGTATTGCCATTTCAAATATTTTTAAAGGCTACTTTTATGGAACATCAGAAATAAAAGCACCTGCTATTATTGATATTTTTGAAAAAGCTATGAGAATTGTAACTGTAAGTATTTTAATATTTTTCTTAAAAGCTAAGACGCTTCAAAATATGGTTACATTGGCTACTGTTGCATTATGCATTGGTGAATTTCAAAGCTTATTATGTTTATTTGTTTATTACAAATATACTGTAAAAAAAGTTCCAAAATCATATGAAAAACCAGAGGGTAGATTTCAATTATTGTTTGATGTGATAATCGTGGCAATTCCTTTGTGTTTAAATGGCTTCTTAAGCAACATTTTAGCTACACTTTGTACTTTAGTTGTACCTAGAAGATTAGTATGTGCTGGTTTTAATTATTCTGAAGCCTTAAGCTTGATTGGTAAATATAATGGTATGGCTATGGGTTTAATCGCCATACCTCTCATTGTTGTTTCAACTATAAATACTTTGCTTATACCAGATCTTTCTCAAACTTTAAGTCAAGGAAATCAGTACAAGGCTTCTCTTCGTATTAGAAAAGTAATTAAACTAGCCTTTTTACTTGGACTTTCAACGACTATAATATGCAATATTGTTCCTGATGAATTAGGGAAAATTTTTTATGGTAGAAATGATTTAGGTCAATATATTCGAGTTGCATCACTTGCTGCACCAGTTTTCTTCACTTCTACTACCATGTTTGGAATTTTAAATGGTCTTAATAGACAGGGGGTTATTCTTAGAAATTCATTAATTGAAGCTTCAATTGAGTTAGTATGTTTATATGTATTTACCGCAATACCTTGTATAAATATTTTTGGTAATAGTATTACTCTATTTATAGCTTGTGGTATTGGCTTATCACTTAATTTATACGAAGTTAATAAACACATTAATATAAGTTTAAATTTTACAAATGTAATAATATATCTACTTCTTGGTATTTTAAGCTTTTTAATTATTAATATATTCTCTAAAAATGTTTTAGTTAATCTACCTATAATAAATAGCTTTATGGTAATTGGTTTAACTTTTATAATATTTTTATATCTTGGAACATTTGGTGAAAGTGATGTATAATTTTTTAGTTGAAAGTGGAAAGATGAGAGTTGAGAGTTTTTGTTTAAAGTCTTATTAGTTTTCCTAAAATATACATTTTAAAATTCCACAATGGAATTTTTTCCTTTACTCTCAATTTTCAACGCTTAATTCTCAATTAATATTTACCTTAGCTTAAATTTTATCGGTTTTAAAGCCCCAAAAATTCTATAATTTCCTACAAAAGAAAAAGTTCATGTTTCTAAATTCCAGATTTAGAAACATGAACTTTCTCTTTAATTATTTAATATTTTATTTCTCAAACTTACTCAGTAACTGTATATTAGTTAAATTTATTTTTTTAATTTTGTCCATCTTTGCTTATGCATATATCAGCATTCTGTTCAAACATAATTAATATTATTTTAACCTTACTCTTAAAAATCTTGGTAATATATTATATGCTTTTTGAGAGAATGATGTAATATCATTTTTTCTAATACCACCTAGTACTATCATTAAGTACAAGTATGCAAATCCGCCTACTGAAATCATAAGTATTGTTACTAACCCTTGTAATACTCCTCCAGCATTTAATAATATAAGTAACACTCCAAAGGGTTCTTTAATCAAGTATATACCTGCAACCATCCCTATTGAAGATAGGAGAGGTTTTAATGTATGTTTAAATATTGGTAGCCTCATTTTTAATGTTTTGCTAAGCTTTTGCTGATTTAATATAAACGGTATTGCAAACCATAAAAAGTTACCAAAAACCGCACCTAATACATTAATCTCTGGCATTCCAACTAATATGTAATTTGTAGCTATTTTAGCTACTATACCTATCATAAATGTTCCCAAAACAAAGTAAAGTTTATTCATACTTTGCAATATAACATTTTGAATTTGTACAACAGCCATTAGTATTACAACTACAGAACCATATATCATTAATTCATATCCCTGCTCTGAACCATATAATAATAAATAAATTTCTTTACTTAAAACTGCAAGTCCTACAGCAGCAGGTATTGTTACTGCATAAGTTATTCTAAATGCAAAATTTACTTTTCTTCTAATTTCCTTTTTATCTTTCATAGCTACTGCACTTACGATTGCAGGTAATACTGTTGTAGCTAGTGCTGTAACTATTACTAATGGAACAGAAAGTAATGTTTTGTAAGTTCCGAGTATTCCGTAAAGCTCATTAGCTTGTTTTTCTAAAAAACCAGCATAAGCTAATCTATTTTTTACATTTACCATATCAATTAAGCTTCCTAAGTTCTGTAATCCAGCACTTAATGTAATAGGTACTCCATACTTAACCAATTTTCTAACTATTCTCTTATTGCCTACTCTTTTAACAGGTGATTCTAAATCAAATGCTTCACCTTCATAATTTTTCTTATAATATACATATACCATATAAAGACATGCTATTATTGCACCTAACGTAGTACCTACTGTTCCACCTGCACTACCATAAGGAACACTTATTTTTACTAGAACATAAGCAAATGCTAAACTCACACCAACATTTATTACTTGTTCTAAGACTTGAGATACAGCGATTGCTGTCATATTATTTTTACCCTGAAAATATCCCCTATATGCTGATAATATAGAAGTTACAAAAATACTTGGAGCTAAAAATAATAATCCATATGCTGCCTCTGGTGTTCCTATTGCATTTGCTATAGGAGTAGATAACATCATAATAAGTATACTTATTACCCCTCCAACGCCAGCATAAAGTATTGTAGATATCTTTAGCGCCTTAATTGCATCTCTTTTATTTTTCGTAGCGGTAAGCTCAGCTACAACTTTTGCAATTGCTGGCTGAGCTCCTAAAGTAGTTACTGCATATGCAAATATAAATACTTCATAACATATTTGGTATATTCCAAGGCCTTCAAGGCCTATTGTTCTTCTTAATAACGGAACATAAAATACAGACATCAGTTTAGCTAAAAGTCCTGCTGCTGAAAGAATTACAAAGCCTTTAGTAGATGATTCTTCTTTCATATTAAACCCCTATCTAAGTGAAAATTTAAATACATCACTCTTTATCTTCTTTAATATCGGAGGTAAAGCATTAACTACAGTTTTATTTGTTAAATAATCTACTTTACCTTTCATTTCTTTAAAAACTAATTTATAAGCATATAAATATTGATATTCTAATCCATATTTATTTTTGAAGAATGAATTTAACTTTCTATCACCATATTTATCATCACCAATTATAGGATTTCCTAAATGTGATAAATGAGCTCTTATTTGATGACTTCTTCCTGTAATTAAATTAATTTCAAGTAGTGAATATGCACCATTAGTTTGTGTTGTAGTAACTTCCATTGCTATTTTTTTAGAATCTGGTACTTCTTTTTCATATACCTTAGATATATTTGTATCTTGATTCTTTAATATATATCCTGTATATAATCCATCCTTTACCTTTCCCTTAACTAAAGCTACATAATATTTTCTTACTCTATCTTCTCTTATTGTTTCATTAATAGATTTTAATCCTTCAAATGTTTTTCCAAACATAACCAAACCAGATGTATTTCTATCTAATCTGTTACATGGTGCAGGTGTAAATGTAATTTCATTTTCTGGAACATATGATCCTTTTTCTTTTAAATATGAAAGTACATAATCTGTTAATGTAGGTTCTTTTTCATCTTTATCAGGATGTACTAAAATACCCGGCCATTTTTCAACGACTAATAAATTTTCATCTTCATATGCTGTTTTCATTCCACTAAAATTCACTTGAATAAATTTTTCTTTCTTTTCCGGATTACTCTTTATATATTTTATTTCAACAATATCTCCTTCTTCTAAGAAATACTTTTCACTTTGCTTTTTACCGTTAACTCTTATATCTTTTTTTCTTAAAGCTTTAAATATTGCACTTAGTGGAACGTCCTTTAATAACTTTCTTAAAAATTTATCTAATCTTTGACCGGCTTCATTAGCTCCTATTTCGATTTTCAAATATTATCACTCCTATAATTTTTCTTTTGGTTATTTTGTTAAATAATTAAATGCTGTTAAACACTGAATTGCTACACCAAGTGGTATACAATCTTCATCTATATTAAATAAACTGCTATGTGCAGGTTCAGTAGTTTTCTTTTGTTTATTTCCTGATCCTAGAAAATAAAATGCTCCAGGTCTTTCCATTGCAAAATATGCAAAACTTTCAACTCCCATATGTGGTGCCTTTTGTTCAAGTACATTTTCATTTTTTAATATATGGCTTGCAGAGCTCTTTAGTAATTCTACCATATAATCATCATTGTATAGACAAGGATAGCTTTCTTCTATCTCTATTTCTGCTTTTGCTCTTGAAGACAAAGCAATTCCATTAACAATTTCTTTTAATCTTTCAATTGAAAAGCTTCTATCTTCTTTTGTCATTGTTCTAATTATTCCACTTAATGTAACTTCTCCTGGAATAATATTTTGAGCTGTTCCCCCATTTATTGTTCCAATAGTAATTACCGCTGGATTTACAGGCGATATTTCTCTACTAACTATGCTTTGAAGTGCAACTACTATATGACTAGCTACAACAATAGGATCAATTGTTGTATGTGGTGCAGCTCCATGTCCCCCTTGACCTGTAATCTTTATTTTAAATGGATTAGATGCAGCATTAACAACACCTTTTTTAATTTCTATATTTCCAATGCTTACATTTTCATCAACATGAAGACCTAGCACATAATCAACCCTTGGATTTTCTAAAACTCCATCTTGTATCATATATTGAGCTCCACCAACAGTTTCTTCAGCAGGTTCAAATAATAATTTTATATTTCCACTAAATTCACTTTTATATTTATTTAATATTTTAGCTACACCTAAAAGTATTGTTGTATGAGCATCATGTCCACATGCGTGCATTTTCCCACTTACTTTTGAACTATATTCACAAGATTTCATATCTTGTATAGGAAGTGCATCCATATCTCCTCTTATTGCTATAGTCTTATTGCTGCCTAATTTTTCTCCTTTTATAATTCCACAAACTCCAGTTTTTGATACCTCTGTATATTCAATACCTTCTGCTTTTAAAAAGTTTTTTATAAGTTCTGAAGTTCTACACTCTTCAAAACCAACTTCTGGATGTTCATGTATATCTCGTCTTATTGAAATTAACTTATCTTTTATATCATTAGCCTCTTTTTTGAAATCTATCATAAACACACACTTCCCTTCTAGATATTATGACCAATAAACTTCTATAACATCGCCCTCAACTATTCTAGCTGTATATGATGAATTTTCTCCATTAACTTTAGCATTTATTATGCCCTTTGAAATTGTTAAATCAAAATCTATATAATCAAAAATATCAACAAAAACATATTCATTTTTGCCTTTTAATACTATTTCTTTATTGTTTACAATAACTTTTATTTCATTAAATTTTTCTTGGAATTTATCTTTATTTACATCATCATTTAAATTATCATCAGTGCTTAATTCATCATCTTTATTTAGATTGTCATTTAACTTAGACTCAGCATTTTCTTCTTTTTTAAGTTCTTGCATCTCTTCATTAATATCACTTGTTAATTTAACATCTTCTAATTCATTGTTTTCCATTTGTGTTTCAATTAATGAAATATCTTTTTTGATAAGTCTGTCTCCATCTTGAACTTCATATTCCCCGTCTAATAAAATATCATTTTTAAACAAGCTTATTTCATCATCATTTAAAACATATTCTTTTATCTCAGAGACTTTGTTTGGTATAAATACTCTAAGTTTATCACTATTTTTCAATTCACAGTTTATATCTTCTATTTTATTATTTACTGTTATTATAGGTTCCAAATTTATAAGCTCATCATTAATGTAAATAGTTATAGAATTTATATTTTCAATACAATCACGTACTTTAGGGCTAGCATTATTGCCATTCTTAGCATATTGTACTCCTATATTATCATTAGCCTTAACTTCTGTTTCTAATGCAGATTCATTTCCATTTATAAATATCTTAGCGCTAGTTCCATATTCTCCAAATACAATTCTTTTACGTCCATTATATTTAAATCTTACGCTTTTACCATTCTTAGCTATAAGCAGTGATGGGTTAATACCTGCTTGAAGTAATACATCCATAACTGTATGCTTATGAGAATTAAATAAACTAACTGGTGTATCATTTAATATAACATCAATAAAATCTGTACCTAAATTTCTTAATGCTATAAGTCCTATTCCTAGTACTGTAACCCCTGCTGATCCCAAAGAATTATCAGATATACATTCTGTAATAGCATTTCTATCTTTAATTGCAATTCTTTGAGGTTGTAAATTTAAATTTACACTTATACATTCTAAAAGCCTAGGTGTATGCGCTCCTCCACCAACTAAAAATACAGCACTTGGAGATTTTCCGCCATTTAACTCTAAAATCTTACTTGAAATCTCTTCTGATATTTTTTTTACTGATGGATCAATCAATTTAATAACATTTGATGATGAAATTGTATTTTCAAGACCTAAAACATCAGTATAGACAATTTCTTTAGATTCATTTACAGATTTTTTTATAAATTCTGCTGTATTAAAATCAACTAAATACTCCTGGGCTATTATTTCAGTAACTTCATCTCCGGCCATAGGCACCATACCATATGCAGATATTGTTTCTTTATTACTTATTGCTATATCTGATGTTCCCGCACCAACATCTATAAGCGCAATATTTAATAACCTTAAATTTTTAGGTATAGCTGCTTCTATTGCTGCAATAGGTTCTAATGTTAAATTAGTTACTTTTAAATTTACCTTATTCATTACAGAATAAAGAGAATCAATAACAGATCTCGGCAAAAATGTTGCTATTACTTCTGCTTCAATAGTTTTCCCTTTATGTCCTATTAAGTTAGATATAACAAAACCATTTAAATAAAAGCTTTTAACCGAATAACCAACACAATATAATTTTCCATCTGCACTATTATCTATTTCTTTTTCTGCATTTTTAACAACACTAAGTTCTAAGCTTCTTACAATTTCCTTATCAATTTCTTGATCTTCATCTATTTCTATTTCTGCCCTTGAATTTACAGTTCTTAAAAATCTGCCCGCAGCTGCTATAGATACTTCTGTAAGTGTAATTCCTATTCTTTCTTCTAAGATTCTTTTCACTTTTTCAACTACAGAAGCTACTAGACTAATATCATGAATTTGACCATCTACCATGGCTCTTTCTTCATGTTCCATATATTCTTCACACACGACTTCAAATTTTTTATCTCTTATTATTCCTACAGTTCCTATTATTGATCTTGTCCCTATATCTAATGAAAAAATTATATCTTTAGGATTAAAATTTTTTAACTCCATCTAAACACAACCTTTATCGTACAAATTTAGTGATTATTACTCTTAAACATATTATAAATTATATATTATAATCTAATTACATTCAATTTAATCGTATTTTTTACAATTTCTTTATATCCAAATAATTATACTATATATTTCATAAAAGTTATAATAAAATAAACTTATACCAAATATTATTATTTTTCGGCATAAAAATAGCATAAAAATGAAGTATTAAACTCCATTCTTATGCTTATTTAATTTTCTTTTTATTATATTTTTCTCTTTCTTCTTTTGGATTTATTACTTTTCCTACTGCAACAAGTATAACTGCCGCTAAAATTAATATAATAAGCCACATTTTAACATTCATGATATAATCACCTTATTTCTATTATTAATAATATATAAATGTTTGTTCATTAAAGTAATATATTCTATAAATTTATATGAAATCCTTTATTAAGGTATATATATTTATAATTGTTCCAAAAGATCTTTTAATCGATAAAGAGTACTTAAATGCTTGTATGAAGGCATTATCATAAGGGCATCTTTTTTCTAAATGACTGCTTAATATTTATATAAGTCTACTATCATTTCTTTATATTCTGGTGTATATCTTCTGATCCTACCCAAGTGGACACATCCTTTCTTACTTAAATATTATTGTACTTAGTTCGAATTACTGCTTTATTCATATCTCAAAGACTCCATAGGATCTAGCTTTGCTGCCTTTGATGAAGGCATGAATCCTGCTATTATACTTACAATCACGCTTACAGCTATACCAATCAACATAGTTTGACCAGTTAGATCAATAAGCTCTGCTCCAAAACTATTGGATAAAATACTATTTCCAATTAGGCTTATTACGGTAGCACCTGCCACAGCTATTAAACCACTAAATAAACCAAGTAAAGCCGATTCGGAGAAGAAGATACGTTTTATATCTTTTTTCCTAGCTCCAACTGCACGTAGAATTCCTATTTCTTTTGTTCTCTCGACCACACTTATATAGAGAACCACTAAAATCATAATTGCCGACACAATAAGGGAAATTCCTGAAATTCCAGCAAGAGTTACGGTAGCCATATTTAAATATGATGTAACTTGTTTCAGCATTTCAACCATTTGTGAACTTGCAAACCCTTCATCTTTTAATGTAGCTTTAATATCTTCTACATGTTCTGTTTTATCAGTAAAAGCATTTATTTGCGTTGGATTTAAAGTCAATCCTTGCTCTGCATATGCATTTTCTAAAGTCTCATATTGTACATAAGCAGTAGTCATTCCCTGCGATCCCATACTTTCAGCTTCATATATACCGGATACTTCTAATTTTTTTTCAATAATAATAGGTTTATTGTCTTTACTTATTTCATTCACATAGACACTTATTTCTTTACCAATCAGCGACTTATATTCTTCTTCACTGCTTAATGACTTCGCTAGATTTGCTGTTAATAGAACTTCATTTTCCTTTGGAAGGTTTCCTTCTTCTAACTTGTCCTCTTTAACAGATTCCGTCATTGTGATAAATTGCAGTATATCTGAACGTTTGTCCTCATATTCTGCACTACTTTTCATAGTAAAAGATGATACTTTCTCAATGTTGCTTACATTGTTGATACTTTTGATTTGATCAATATCTGCTTGGTTTAAAGGTACTCCTTCTGAGAACATAGGCATCTTAGAACCTTGTCCATTTACTCCATCCTCAGCCTCTTTGGTAATCTCAATCATTAATGGATTCATACTGGAACTGATTTCGTCATTAATAAAGCTTGTTACTCCGCTACCTAAAGACAACATCAAAATTACGCTTAATATACCTATGGAACCACCCAAAGCTACTAATACATTTCTTTTTCCATTCAATTTCATATTCTTTAATGCAAGCTTAAATGAAGACAGATAGCTTAAACTTTTTGAACTCGATCTTTTTGACTTTTTAGGAGATTTATAACCTTTCTTAAGATTAATATCTTCTAAAATTTTTCCATCATCAACTTTGACAATTCTACTACCAAAATCGGCAACCTTTTGAGAATGGGTTACTGCAATAACTAACTTTCCTTTTTTTGCTATGTTATCTAATAAATCTAATATTTGTTGACTTGTCTCTTTGTCTAAAGCTCCTGTCGGCTCATCAGCTAAAATGATTTCTGGATCATTAGCCAATGCACGAGCAATTGATACACGTTGTTTTTGTCCTCCAGAAAGTTGATTCGGTCTTTTCATCATGTGATCTTTTAAGCCGACTTCAGTTAAAAGTTCTTTTGCTCTTTCGTTTTGATCTTTTTCACTTTTACCCGCCACTTGCATAGCAATAGATACATTTTCTAACACGCTCAGGTGAGGGATTAAATTAAAGCTTTGGAATATGAACCCTATTTTACTTTTTCTGTAATGATCAAGTTCACTTTCCTTCATATTTTTTATGTCCTTTCCTTCTACAAGAACCTTTCCCTCAAAGTCAGAATCCATTCCACCAATGATATTCATTAAGGTTGATTTACCACACCCTGATTCACCAAGTATGGATACAAATTCTCCTCTATTAAAAGTCAGATTTACATCGTGAAGTATTTTAGTTTTTTCTTGTTTATAGATCGTATAAGATTTATTGATATTTTTGATTTCTAATAAATTCATTATTTATCCTCCCTATAAAGCCCTTTTTTGAGCATATTAATTTCTAAAGTATAGTTTTTTATTGATTCCTCAAATGGTAATTCCACTGCGAAATTATGAATAAGATTTTGAAACATCACTGCCATGATAATTTTAAAGACAAGAAATATTTCTTCATCTTTTGTAACGTTCAAATTTGTTGTATTTATTAATCCAAAGATTTCTGAAAAATGATCATTACACATTTTCTCGTTCACATTTTGGGTCAATGTATTTTCTGTTTTATGGTTCATATTTAAAAAAATATTTTTAAAAAAGTCACGGTTTTGTTGGTTTTGAAAGTTTTTCATCATATATTGAAACATCTCAATAAATGCTTCGAATATATCTCCATCTACTTTCTTTAAGCTCAAAATAAAATTCTTTTGCATTTCTTTAGAGTGATTATTCAATAAAAAGTAGAATACATCTTCCTTATCATCGAAATATTGATAAAAACTCCCTCTTGATATCCCAGCTGACTTAACAATATTAGAAATCGATGCTTCAAATAATTGAACTCTTGAAAATTCTTTCATAGCCGCATTAATTAACGCTTCCTGTTTACCTATAGATAAATTAAAAAAAGTTTGTTTAGGCATTATTTATCCTCCAATCTAATTAATAAGTGACAACATGTCATAAACTTATTATATGTGACACATTGTCATATGTCAACAAGAAATATAACAATGTGTCACATAGGTTTTAAAAACGCTGTATAGACCTAATTACTGTCAACGTAAAGAAGAACACCAATTAATGACTACTCTTTTAATTGGGTATGTTGGATTTAAATATACCTAAATATATATTGATAGCTTAATAATTATATATAAAAATATAGGAGGGCAATGAGTAATAAATTAGGCGAGTTACTAATAAGTAAAGTCAACTTTTTGTCTGGAAGAGTTTTCACAAGGCTAATTAGAAAAAATAAGAAATTATATATAAACCATGCACAAGGTAGAATATTATTCATATTAAGTAGGTTTAAAGAAATGTCTATAAATGATTTGTATAAGGAGTTATCAGTAAGTAAGTCAACACTTACTAGTATGTTGACCCACGTCTGTATACTTTGATAAGCAATGCCAAGTTGCCTTGCAGCGTAGCGTATGCTTATCTCATTATTAAGAAATAGCTTCAATCGTTGAAATTTTTTGCTCATTTGATATTTTTTTGACATAAAAAATGCTCCTCCTGGTAATAGACATTTTTATTATTTTAAGTGTCTACTACAAGGGGAGCAATCAATATCCTTTACTTTTATATTTAATAAAGTTTCACTTCTACATCCAGTTCCTAAGAAAAATGCTACTGTAACAATTAATGTGTTTTTGTATTCTATCTCTAGTTAATTTACTTACACTTTCTTCTACATCTATAAGTTTTGTTAGTTCATAAGTATAGAATCTTTTCTTACTAACTAGGGTAGCTTCCCTTTGACCAATTGCCTTGCAAAAATCCATATACTCGTTTTAACACTCTTCTATAGTTTTATTAGAGTTATTACCTATCCTTAGTGTTTTTAGCCTTAATTTAGCCATAAAAATCGTTTCATTCATGTATTAAATTTTTAATCGAACAATAAATGGAATGAACATATTTTCTAAATAACCTTCTGAATCAAGTTATTCTCTGCCAATACCTTTAAAGAAAAACTTCTATTAACTCCATCCTCAAAACTTATAGTAACTTTATCTTCTTCTATAGACTTTATTTTTCCTAATCCGTAAGTCTTTTGAGTTATATCATCACCTATTTTATATCCATAGGTATCCTTAGGCAATTTATCAAATCCTGATTCACCTACAAACCTAGATATTTCCTTAAGTTGACCTCTTCTATTTCTTGGTGCAAATAAATATAGATTATCTATAGCTCTTGTTATACCAACATAAAAAAGTCTTCTTTCTTCTTCTATATTTTCTTCTTTGCTAGAGGAATGTGGAATAGTATCTTCGTTACAATTTACAAGATATACATTTTTAAATTCCATACCCTTTACACCGTGAATTGTACTAAGGATTACCCCTTCTCTTTGATTTTTATTTTTACTTTCTTCTATTTCATTACTTACATTTTCAATATGAACTAAAAAATCAAATATATTTTTAAATCCTTCTGCCGATAATTTGAATTCTTCAATTACTTCTTCTAAATCATCTAGATTTTGACTAAACTTTTCACAATAAGATTTTAAGTAATCTATATATTCTAAATCCATAACTATATATGAAATTGCAGAACCTAAAGAAATCTTATTTAAATAATTAAAATCCTTCTTTAATTCATCAAGCTTTTTTCTTTGAAAAGGTGGAGTATCCTCTTTGTTTATTAATATATCAAGTAGATTTTCCTGTATAGTATAGTTTCTTACATAATCTATATTATGCTTACTTATATATCTAAATGGCTTATTTATAATTTTTATAAAACTCTCCTTGTCAAAAGGATTTACAACTAATTTTAAATAAGCTATCAAATCTTTACAAATAAAATGCTCAAAAAAATTATATTGTCTATCTAATAATCTAAATGGAATATGATTTTTAGTAAATGCGTCTATAACACTCATAGCCTCCATATTAGTTCTATAAAGAATAGCATTTTCTTCATAATCTATATTGTATTTTTTTTCATTTTTAACTAAATCCGCTAAAATATCACCTTGAGATTTTTCATTATAAGGAGTGTAAAACTTAATTATCCCGTCTTCTTTTTTATTAGATAGTATTTTTTTATTATTTCTTTCCTTATTAAACTTTATTAATTTCTTAGACCTTTCAACTATGTTATCTTTACTTCTATAATTTATTGATAAATAATGTTTTGCACTCTCTTTAAACATCTTATCAAAAGTAACCATATACATAGGTTTAGAACCTCTAAATGAATAAATACATTGATCTTCATCTCCAACTGCAAATAATGAATTATCTTCACCATCATTTATTAATTTTAAAAACTCAATTTGCAATTCATCACAATCTTGAAATTCATCCACTAAAATATATTTAAATAATTTTCTATAATAAATTAATGCTTTTTCATTATTTTCAAGTAAATCTAAAGCTTCTATTGCTAAATCATCAAAATCCATTTTTTCATTTTCTTTTTTATAATGTTCATAACAGTCTAAAGCTTCTTCAAATATTTCTCTAGATATAGATGGTTTAAAATCACAAAGTTTTATTCTCGAAGTTTTATATATTGATATATTATTTAAAACTTCTTTAATTTTATCTTCATTAATATCATCAAAATATTTTGTTAATACTTTCTTTATAAGCTTATTTATAATACTACCCTCTATTATATCTATGTTTTTTCCTGCTCTTAAAAGAATTTTATAAAAGAGTCCATGAAATGTTCCAAAAAATGGTGATGTATTTTGCTTAAACCTATTTTCATATCTTTCTTTCATATTTTTAGCTGCTGCTTTAGTAAATGTAATTACTATTATACGTCCATTACTAACTTTTAGTTTATTAACTAAATAATATATTCTATTAATTATTACAGTAGTTTTTCCAGATCCAGGAGCTGCAATAATTAATGCATTTTTATCCTTAGTTATCACTGCTTCATTTTGATATATATCCAGATTATACATTAACTTCCTCTTTCCTTACTTAATTATTGCATTATTATATAATAATGCAACAAATAACTATATTGTAATAATTATATTATAGATGTACAATAATTTTATTATATACTTTTATAGATACTTTCACAAACTATAAGTAGATAACTTAATTATAGTATTGTGAACTTTACTTAAAGGAGACTATTCATGGAAAATAAATTTAATATTAGAGACGAGAGAAATCTTACAATGTTGGTAGATTTTTATGAATTAACTATGGGAAATGGTTATTTCAATAAAAATCTTCAAAATAAAATTGCATATTTTGATATGTTCTTTAGAAGAGTTCCCGATGGCGGTGGTTATTGTATCATGGCTGGAGTTGAACAACTAATAGAATACTTAAATAATTTAAAATTTACTGATGAAGACATTATGTATTTAAAAAGCAAAAATATCTTTTCAGATAATTTTCTTAAATATTTAAGAGATTTTAAATTTAGCTGTGATGTTTGGGCTATTCCAGAAGGAAATCCAGTATTTCCAAATGAACCATTAGTAACAGTAAAAGGCCCTGTAATTCAAGCACAACTTGTAGAGACAATGATACTTTTAACCATAAATCATCAAACATTAATAGCAACAAAAGCTAATAGAATTTGTAGAGCTGCTGGAAATCGTACTGTAATGGAATTCGGTTCTAGAAGAGCTCAAGGATATGATGGTGCTATTTATGGTGCTAGAGCTGCAATAATTGGAGGCTGTGATTCAACAGCATGTACTATTTCAGATAAAATGTTTAATATCCCTGCTGTAGGAACAATGGCTCATAGTTGGGTCCAACTATTTGATAATGAATACGAAGCCTTTAAGTCTTGGGCTGAACTTTATCCAGATAATTGCTTATTATTAATAGATACTTATAATGTAATAAAGTCTGGTATACCTAATGCAATAAAAGTTTTTGATGAAATACTAAAACCTCTTGGAAAAAGACCTACAGGTATTAGAATAGATTCTGGTGATATAACCTATTTAACTAAACGTTGCAGAAAAATGTTAGATGAAGCCGGATATGATGATTGTAAAATAGTTATTTCTAATTCACTAGATGAACATATAATTAGAGACGTATTAGAGCAAGGAGCTTGTGTAGATTCCTTTGGTGTTGGTGAAAGATTAATAACTGCAAAATCAGAACCTGTATTTGGTGGTGTTTATAAATTAGTGGCTATAGAAAATGATAATGAACTAGTACCTAAAATTAAAATCAGTGAAAATGATGAAAAAATAACTAATCCTGGTTTTAAAAAAGTAATTAGAATTTTTGATAAATCTTCTCATAAAGCTTTAGCTGATCTAATAGCTTTAAAGAATGAACGAATAGATGAAAGTAAACCATTGACTATCTTCGATCCTGTTCATACTTGGAAGAGAAAGAAATTAAAAAATTATTATGCTAAAGAGCTTCAAGTTAAATTATTTGATAATGGTAATTGTATCTATGAATCACCTAGTGTACTTGCAATTAGAGATTTTGCTAAAAATGAAACAAATAAATTATGGTCTGAAGTTCTTAGATTTGAAAATCCACATACTTACTATGTTGATTTATCTGAAAATTTATGGGCATTAAAGCAATCGCTTCTTCATAAATATACTAATTCATATGAAACTCAAGATTAATTATTAAAATATTATAAAAAACATCCTATATTTAAAATTTAAATATAGGATGTTTTTTATATCCACTAATAAATACCTTTATCATTATAAATAGATTTCTTTAAAAAGCTATAGTCTTCTTTTATTATATCTCTAAAATTTATTCTATTTACTGATAAGTATTCTTTAAAAATACATTGTCCATCATCTTCAATATCACTTGCTAACATTGGACATGAATCATAACATTCATGATACTCCTTAGAGCTTGACCAAAATGGACACTTACCCATAAACTCACACCCTTTTTTTGTAAGAAATTGTTTCCATCATAATCATTATATTATAAAATATAACAAAAATAAAGTTTTTTAGAATATTTACATATTTTTATAATATATATCTTTTTATTCTTCTATTTATAAAGACATTTTAATTTTTAAATCTATGTAAAATTAGTCTTTACATTAATTTATTTAAAATTTATATAAACTTTTTTATTTTTTATAAAAATAAAGCTATACCATTAAAAATTAATAGTATAGCTTAAAAGCCTAGTTGTTTTTGTTTACTGTTATATTTATTATTTCATTTTGAAATGCTTTCAATAACGCTTTTTCTAATACCTTTTGATTGTCAAAGTTTTCTACATCTTTACATATTGCAAATACCTTGTTAGTTTCACCTTTGAAATTCATATAAGTTAACGTTACATTTGGTTTATCATACTCTACATCTATAACCTTTATACCCCAAGATATTTGAGCAAAATCATCTTTTATATTTAATTGATTTAATTCTTTTATTTTTTTTACTTCTTTGCTTTGATCTGTAATTATTATTAATTCTTCTCCAACTTTATATTTTCCCATAACTTTTTCCTCCTCATACATGAGCTGATTAATTATAAGTAGTTTTTATATAACGTTAATTAATTAACAAATATATATTATATTTTATTATTTAATTTTTCTTATTATATCACATATTATATATAATAAAACAAAAAAGTGAAAAAACATTAATTTACTTTACGTTAGAAAATTTCTACATGTAATAAATTAAAGTTTTTTCACTTATAATAAAAATATGCTCATATATAATATCATCTATAAGCACTAGCTATTTTTATCAACTGCTATATTTATTATTTCATTTTGGAAAGCTTTTAATAACGCTTTTTCTAATACCTTTTCTTTATCAAAATTTGCTATATCTTTGCATAGTGCAAATACTTTATTTCTTTCACCTTTAAAATTTATATATGTTAAAGTTACATTAGGCTTATTATATTCTACATCTACAATTTTTACACCCCATGCTATTTGTGCAAAGTCCCCATCTATTTTTAAACAAGTTAACTCTTTTAATTTTTCCATCTCTTTATTAGGATCAGTAACTATTATTAATTCGTCTCCAACTTTGTATTTTGCCATATCGTACTCCTCCTCTATAATAACATAATTTCTAAAATAGATTGTTAATAAATTAACAACTCGTCCTATTTATATTTTAACAGAATTTGATAAAGTACACAATAGATAATTTACAAAATATTAATAATATAATATTTTTTATGAACTTTTTCCGTATATTTCTTGTTATTTAATAATTATTACTACCTATTTTATTATTAAATAATAATAATTGACTTTTAATTATTATTATTATATAATTATAATATATTACAATAAATGGAGGTGTTTACAATTAGTGAAATAGCTTTAATTTTCAAAGAAAAAAAGCTTAAATTAACACCACAAAGATTAGCTGTATACAATTATTTATTAGGCACTACATCACACCCATCTGCTGAAACTATATATAAGGCTATTCATGAGCAATATCCAACCATGAGTTTAGCTACTGTATATAAAACACTAAAAACTTTAGTCGATGTAGGACTTATCCAAGAAATTAATGTGGGTGAAGGAAATTTCAGATATGATAGGAATTCTAATTCACATCCACATATACAATGTTTAACTTGTGGAAGAATTGATGACTTTGAAGATTTAAACTTAGACTATCTTAATCAATTAGCAGAAGACCATTCTAAGTTTGCAGTTTGTTATAATAGAGTTTATTTTTATGGATACTGTAAAGATTGTCAACAATTAAAATAATAAAGAAATAAATTGTAAATATACCCATTTTTAATAATATAAGATTATTAAAAATGGGTATATTTTTTATAAATTTAGAATTAAAAAAATATTATGTACATATAATTTAATTGAGGTGATACATAATGAATTTGTTAATAATTAAAAAAAAATTTATTCTAACTTTGTTAATTGTAATATTTATATCAACAACTGTTATTGCTATAAATAAAAGCAATACTTTACAAACCATCGCTCCTATAGATTCAACTAAAAACATAAATGCTGATTTGACTTGTGATGGTCAAAATGAACATATAGAATTTATAAAGAAAGATAATACTGTTGATTTAAATATTTCTCATAATAGTAACAGTACTTATTTATCTAGTAAAATTAATGACAACATACTTTTCTCTTTAAATAATCATTGGTCACCTAAAATTTATTTATATGATTTATCTAGAGATATAAAACCAGAAATAATTCTACAAGGTGCAAAAGAAAATAAAAGTATATGTTATATATTTTCTTGGAAAGATGATAAATTTCAAAATTTATATTCAAGTGACAAAAATATATTTGGTATATTAGACTCTAAAAATAATAAAACTCCTCAATGTTTTTCATTGTCAGCATCCAAAGGCAATTCTTCTTCAAATAGTTTTATGATAATAAATAATGAAGTATTAGATACAACAAATGATACTTCTACTATTCCGTCACTAAATAACATAACTAATTTCATCAAATTGATAGAAACACCTTATGAGTTAGACGATTTACCTGATATATTTTCTTCAAAAATAGATAGCAAAGATTTATCTACTTTGTGGAGCTTAGATAAAGAAAATCACTCTTATTCTTTTCAAGATGCATTCTTTTATGATTATGATTGGGATTCTTATGGCAATGCCACATCTTTAAAATGGAGATTAACTTTTGAGAAAAATAAATTAAAAGGCGAGGAAGGCGATAAAAGTGAAGTTATTTTTTATTTAGATTCTATGGTAGAGGACTCTAATTTTAAAATTGTTTCAATAAAAAGAATAAAATAAATCGAGTAGGAGCTAAATAATTATTTTATTTAGCGTCCTCTCACACCACCG
>NZ_CAURTC010000050.1:0-21902 GCF_963527835.1 uncultured Clostridium sp.
ACGGTGGTGTGAGAGGACGCTAAATAAAATAATTATTTAGCTCCTACTCGATTGCTAAAAACATTAAATTATATTAGATATAATTATACTTGATTAAAAATTATAACTAAATTTTTTTTAATTATATTGACATATTAAATATTAGTTGTTATAATAAACTTTGTAAGTTGTGGAGAGATGGTCGAGTTGGTTTAAGGCACCGGTCTTGAAAACCGGCGTGCGTGTGAGCGTACCTAGGGTTCGAATCCCTATCTCTCCGCCATTAATTTTATATAAAAATTAATTTAGAAGGCACATGGAGAATTACTCAAGTGGCTGAAGAGGCGCCCCTGCTAAGGGCGTAGGTCGGGCAACTGGCGCCCGGGTTCAAATCCCGGATTCTCCGCCAAAACACCTAGTATTTTTACTAGGTGTTTTTTTGTTATATAAAATTAATTAGCTTTATAAAATTAAGTTAAAATGCATTAAAAAATTGATTTCAAAGTCAGCTCTTTTTAATACGTATTCTTGAGTTTAATTATGTGATAAAACTTAAGAATACATATCAACATTTAACTAAAACTAAATGTTTTTTAATCAGATAGTAATATTTGCAAATATAGTGCAGCATTTTTATTGTAAATAGTATAATAACAATATAAGTAATTCTTAAGAGGGTGAATTATGCTTAAAGGGGAAAAAATTTATTTGAGATTAATGCAAGTTAGTGATATTAATAGATTATATGATTTAGCTAACGATTATGAGGTAAAAAAATATAATAATAAAATATTAGAAATGGGTAAAAAAATACAAATTAACGAAGGATTTAATAATTTGAGTATATGCAAAAGAAAAGCTGTAAGCATAATTAATAAAAAAGATGTTTTAGTTGGATTTATGACTTATAAGCAGAGCGATTATTGCAAAAATGTTTATTCAATAGGTATCACTATAGGAAAAAAATATTGGAACAGGGGATATGGTGAGGACTCTATAAAAACATTAATTAAGTATTTGTTTGATGATTTAAATGCAAAGAGAATACAGTTAGAGGTTGTTTCTGAAAATCTAAGAGCTATAAAATGTTATAAGAAGTGTGGGTTTATTGAAGAGAAAATAAGAAAAGCAATATATTATATGGATGGAGAGTATACTGACATAATAATTATGGGCATTCTAAAAAAAGAGAGCTTATAAATTATTAAATAAAAATATAGGAGTAATTATGAGTATAAGGTTTATTTATGGAAGAGCAGGTAGTGGAAAGAGTTTATTTTGTATAAATGAGATAAAGAAGTTAATAGATTCAGATAAAGAAAAGAAAATAATATTATTAGTTCCAGAGCAGTATACTTTTACTACTGAAAATAAGGTTTTGAATAATATTGGTGAAAGAGCATTTTTAAATACTCATGTATTGAGCTTTAGAACTATGTGTCAAAATATATTTGAAGAATGTGGTGGAAGAGTAAAGCAGATTATAAAAGATACTGGTAAGCACATGTTAATTAATAAGGTATTAAATGAAAAGATGGATGATTTAAGTTATTTTAAAAAAATGTCCAGAGAACAAGGATTTAATGATATAATATCTGAATTAATTACTGAATTTAAAAAATATAATATAGATATAGATGCTTTAAGAGATTTAACAGATAAGATAGATGATAGTGAGTTGATTGAAAAAATAAGAGAATTATCTTTAATATATGAGGAGTTTAATGTAAAAATGCACAGCTCTTATATAGATATTGATGATGAGCTTACCTTGTTAGCTAAAAAGTTGTTAGCTAATAACATTTATGCAAATAGTGAGATTTGGATAGATGAATTTACAACATTTACTCCTCAACAATTAGAGATTATAAGGATACTTTCTAAGACATCAGTAGTTAACATAACTCTTTGTATGGATAAAGTAGAAAATAGTGATGTTGAAGATATAACTAATGTATTTAGTAGTATTGAAAATACAGAGAATAGGTTGTTAAAGTTAATGGAAGAAAATAATATAGGTTATTTAAATCCTATTAATTTAAATTCTAAATTACCATATAGATTTAAAAATAGTGAAGAGTTAGCTCACATAGAGAAGTATTGTATAACATATCCATTTAAATCTTATAAGGGAAAAAATAAGGATGTAAGATTATACAAAGCAAATAATACCTATGATGAGATTGAAAAAGTAGCTCAGGACATAATTAGGTTAGTTAGAGATAGAAATTATAGGTTTAGGGATATATCTGTAGTGTGCAGAAATATAGAAGATTATAATAAGATAATTTCTGTTATTTTTAATGATTATGAAATACCATTTTTTATGGACAAAAAAATAAAATTATTAAATAATCCATTAATTGTTTTAATAACTTCTGCATTTGAAGTTTTATTAAAAAATTGGTCATATGAAAGTGTATTTAAATACTTAAAGAGTGGATTAACAGGATTTAATACTTATGATATTGATAGGTTAGAAAACTTTGTACTAGAGCATGGAATAAAGAGTTATAAATGGAATGAAGAAGAAATTAAAAAACTTAAAAATATAAGTATAGAAAATGGGGCAACTGAAGAAGAACTTACTATATTTGATGTGATGGAAGATGTAAGAAATTCTCTTATATCATTTCATAAATTAATAGAAGGTAAAAATAAGGTTATAGATATATGTAAAGCTCTATATGAATTCTTATTAGAGATTAAAGCTTTTGAAAGAATAGATGAGTGGATTATTAAATTTGAAGAATTAAAGCTAGAAGATAAGGTAAAAGAGTATAAACAAGTTGAATCTATAGTAATAGATATATTAGATCAAGCTGTAGAGGTTATGGGATCTGAAGTTATCGATACTTTTGAATTTTTTAAAATATTAAATTCTGGTTTTGAAAATGAAGAAATAGGAGTTATACCAGTAGCTTTAGATCAAGTTAATGTTGGGGATATAGCTAGAATAAAAGGTAGGAAAGTAAAGGCATTATATATAGTTGGAATTAATGATGGGATATTGCCAGCAGCACATAAAGATGAGGGAATTCTATCAGATAGAGATAGAATTGAGCTTAAAGAGTTTGGAGTAGTATTAGCAGCTGATGGTAGAAGCAAAGCTTTTGAGGAGCAGTTTGTGGTGTATACAGCATTAACAATCGCTAGTGAATATTTAATGCTATCATATCCTATGGCAGACTTTGAAGGTAAATCTTTAAGACCATCTATAATTATATCTAGAATAAAAAAAATATTGCCTAATTTAGTTGAGGAAAGTTCTTTATATGATTTAACTAAAAGAAGTGATCATTTAAATAAAGTTATTTCTCCAATTCCAACTTTTAATGAATTAATATTTGCACTAAGAAGAGAACTAGAAGATGAAGATATAGATGAGGAGTATTGGGGAGAGGTATATAATTGGTTTAAAGAAAATGAAGATTTTAAATGGAAGATAGAAAATACATTTAAAGGGCTTAGATATTCTAATACAGGGGAAAAAGTGTCTAGAAATAAGTTGCTTTCTCTTTATAAAAATGATTTAGGAAAATTATCGTTTAGTGTATCTAGATTGGAAAAGTATGCGGAATGTCCATTTTCATATTTTATTCAATATGGATTAAAGGCTAAAAATCGTAAGGTATATGAATTTACACCTCCTGATTTAGGATCATTTGTACATGGTATTTTAGATTTATTTACGAATAAAGTAAAAAAAGAAAAAATTGCATGGTCAGATCTTGATATGCTAAAGTGCAAAAATATAGTGTCTGAATTAATCGATACTAAGTTAAAAGAAGATAGCGGATCTATATTAAATAGCACTAATAAATATAAGTATTTTTCAAAGAGATTTAAAAGAGTTATATCTAAATCTGTATCTGTTATATCAGAGCAAATGAGAAGAGGAGAATTCGAGGTATTTAATAATGAATTTTCTTTTGGAAGTTATAATGACGGAGAAGCTATCGTGTTAGATTTACCATCTAATGAAAAAGTATATTTAAATGGAAGAATTGATAGAATAGATACTTTAGATTTAGAAGGAAGCACGTATTTAAGAATTGTAGATTATAAAACAGGAAATAAACATTTTGATTTAAATGAGTTTTATTATGGGCTTCAAATGCAGTTATTGGTTTATTTAGATGCACTACTAAAAAACTCTGAGTATATATTAAAAAAGCAAGCTTTACCTGGAGCTGTATTATATTTTAGAGTTGATGACCCTATAATAAAAACTAAAGGTGACATAACTACTGAAGAATTAGAAAAAGAAGTTTTAAGTAGTTTAAAGATGAATGGATTAATATTAAAAGATGCTAAAGTGGTTAAAGCTATGGATAGAGGTATTGAAACAGACGGATATTCATTAGTTATTCCAGCTGCATTGAAGAAGGACGGCGATTTTAAAGCTGGTAGCGAAGTAGTAACTGAAGAACAATTTAACTTGCTTAGAGAGTATGTAAATAAGAAAATGATTGATTTATGTGAAGATATGCTATGTGGAGATATAAAGATACAGCCAACAAAGGATTCTGATGGTAGTTATTGTGAGTTTTGCGATTATTCATCTATATGCCAATTTGATAGCAGCATAGAAGATAATAAATATAAAATTATAATGAAAAAATCAAAGGATGAAATTTGGAATAACATAATGGATGAATTAAATGATGATGGAAAAGAAAATTAGCTATTTAGATAGGAGATATTAATTTATGAGTGGAACAAAATGGACTGAGGAACAGCTAAATGCTATTACAACAAGAGATTGTAATTTATTAGTTGCAGCAGCAGCAGGTTCTGGGAAAACAGCCGTATTGGTAGAAAGAATTATAAAAATAATTACAAATGAAGAAAATCCTATAGATATTGATAAACTTTTAGTTGTTACATTTACAAGTGCAGCAGCAGCAGAGATGAGAGAAAGAATAGCTAGTGCAATATCAAAAAAACTAGATGAAGATCCAACATCTAAGAATCTTCAAAAGCAATTGACTTTACTAAATAGGTCTAACATTATGACTATTCATTCTTTTTGTTTAGGTGTAATAAAAAATAATTTTCATAAGATAGACTTAGATCCATCTTTTAGAATATGTGACCAGACAGAAGGTATACTTTTAAAGATGGAAATAATAGATGAATTATTTGATGATAAGTATGATGAAGAAGATCAGGAATTTGTAAAATTTATTGAGGCATTTAGTAGTTATAAAAGCGATAATGCATTGAAAGAATTAGTTTTAAGTTTATATAATTTTACAATGGCAGGACCATGGCCTAAAAAATGGCTAAAGGATGCTTCAGAGGATTTTGATATAAAAACCTTACAGGAATTAGATGAAACTAAGTGGGTAAGTGTATTAAAAGAAAGTATAAAAATAGAACTAGATGGATATATAAAGATGATGCAAAAGGCTATTGAATTAATAAATGAAACTGATGGATTGGAACCTTATTTTGAGGGATTTAGCAGTGAGTTAGATTTAATAGTAAATGCTTATAATAATGTTGAATCTAATTTAAATGACTTATATGATTCATTGAATTTAATAACTTTTAATAGATTAAAGACTATTAAGAAGAACACTGTAAGTGATGAAAATATACAAAACTTAGTTAAGCAAATTAGAGATCAAGTTAAAAAGAAAATATCAGCATTGATTGAAGGAACTTTTATAGCGGCTCCAGATAAAATGCTTGATAATATAAAAAAATCTTATCAATATATAAATCAATTAACAGAGCTTACTTCAGAATTTATAGATAAATTTAATGCTAAGAAAAAAGAAAAGAATATATTAGATTTTAATGATTTAGAACATTTATGTTTAAAGATTTTAATTGAAGAAAATGAGAAGCATGAAATAATACCATCAACAATAGCACAAAAGTTTAAAGATTATTTTGAAGAAGTACTTGTAGATGAATACCAAGATTCTAATAATGTTCAAGAAGCAATAATAGAATTAGTATCAAGAAAAAACTCTGATATTCCTAATGTATTTATGGTTGGTGACGTAAAACAAAGTATATATAAATTTAGGCAAGCAAAACCGGAATTGTTTATTGATAAATATAATATCTATTCATTGGATAAAGGAATTAATAGAAAAATTCAACTTTATAAAAACTTTAGAAGTAGAGAAGAAGTTATAAATGGTGTTAATTATATATTTAAATCAGTTATGTCTAAGACTGTAGGGGAGTTAGAATATACTGATGTTGAAGCTTTAAATTTAGGTGCAAGTTATCCCAAAAATCAAAATGATGATGATATAGTTGGTGGTCCGATTGAGGTTCATATTCTAGATAGAAGTGATAATAAAGAGGAAAGTGATGAGCCTAAAGTACAGGCTGAAGAAGAAGAAATAGGTGACATAAATTTAGAAGCTAGAATTATAGTAAAGAGAATTAATGAACTAATTTCTAAAAAAGATGGAAGTAAGTTTAAAGTGCTTGATAAAGACACAGGCGAATATAGGGACTTAAAATATAAGGACATAGTAATTCTATTAAGAGCGACCAAGAACTGGTCAGAAGTGCTATTAGATGAATTAGGATTAGCAGGAATACCTGTCTATGCAGATACCGGTTCAGGATATTTTGAATCAATTGAAATAAGAACTATTATGTCATTATTAAAAGTAATAGACAATCCTATGCAAGATGTGCCTATGCTTTCATTATTAAGTTCTCCTATTATAGGATTAAGTGCAGAAGAACTTAGTGATATTAGACTTATAGATAAAGAAAAGTATTTTTATGAAAATATAATTAAAATTACTACTGAAAAATTAATTTCAAAAGAGCTTCAAGAAAAATGTGAATATATATTAGTTAGTATTGATAAATGGAGAAGAAAATCAATATATATGCCTATAGATGAGTTTATCTGGCATTTATATATGGATACTGCATATTACGGATATGTGGGAGCTATGCCAAATGGAGTCCTAAGACAAGCAAATTTAAAGATATTATTTCAAAGAGCAAGGCAGTTTTCAGATACTAGTTTTAAAGGACTATTTAATTTTATTAATTTCATAAATAAATTAACCAAATCATCAGGTGATATGGGAAGTGCCAAAATTTTAGGTGAAAATGAAGATGTTGTTAGAATTATGAGTATTCATAAAAGTAAGGGCTTAGAATTTCCAGTTGTATTTTTAGCTGGATGTGGTAAGAACTTTAACTTAATGGATTTAAATAATAAGATACTTTATCATGAGGAATTAGGATTAGGTCCTGAATATATTAACTTAGAAAATAGAACTAGTATTACAACTTTACCTAAAGAAGCAATTAAAAAAAGAATGAAATTAGAAACATTATCTGAAGAAATGAGAGTATTATATGTTGCTTTTACAAGAGCTAAAGAAAAATTAATTATAACAGGGGCAGTAAGAAATGCAGAAAAATCTATTGAAAAGTGGATTAACTCAGCAGTTTTAGATAAGGATGTTGTATTGCCGTATGAGATATCAAAAGGAAAATCGTATTTAGACTGGATTGGTATGGTTTTATGTAAGCATAAAGATGGTGAGATACTTAGAAGGAAATTAGGATTTTCTAGTGAAATGTGTAAAGATGATTTATCAAGGTGGAAAATTAGCATATGGAATAAACATGAATTAGATGTGTATGATGAACTAGATGAAAATCAAGAAGAAGAAGATGTTAAAATTTCAATTTTAGATAAAGATGTAAATAAAAAAGTTAAAAGTGAAGTTTATAGAAGATTAGGTTATGAGTATGAATTTAAAGAATCAACTAAGCTTACAAGTAATATATCTGTATCTGATTTAAAAAGAAGAAATATGGACGATAATATTGATACTCTTGATATATTTGATTTAGATGAAGAGGATAATAAAAAGAAAGATGTAATTACTCCTAAATTTCTTCAAGAAGAAAAAGGAATATCAGCAGCAGAAAGAGGAACCGCAATTCATTTTGCAATGAAAAAAATAGATTTTAGTAAAGTTGGAACATTAGAAGAAATAAAAGAACAGTTAAATAAATTATATGATGAAGAGTTTATATTACAAGAAGAATATAACTCAATTAATCCATATAAGATATTGAAGTTCTTTAAAGGCAATTTAGGAAAGAAAATGCTAAAAATATATAATAATGGTGAAAAAGTTTATAGAGAAGTTCCGTTCTATACTGAGATAAGCAGTTTAGAATTAGATGAATCTTTACCACAAAAGTATGCTAATGAAAAAATAAGAGTACAAGGTATAATAGATTGTTTCTTTAAATGTGATGATGAAATAATCTTGTTAGATTACAAAACAGATTATGTAGAAAATGAAGAAGAATTTAAAGAAAAATATAAAAGCCAATTATTATATTATAGTGAAGCAATATTTAAAATGACGGGAAAGAAAGTTGATAAGAGATATCTATATTCATTCTATTTAGAGAAAGAGATTTTAATATAGAAATTATTATAAAAGTATTAATTTTATTAAATAAAAAATAAGTGAGTGCCTTAAATGTATGGATAAATTATATTTAAGACACTTACTTTTCTATATTTATTGGGGGGATAATTAGCTATTTAATTATGATTTTAGTATCTCTTGGGATGTTATCATATATCCATTTAGCATCGCTTAATGCTAATCTTATGCATCCGTGTGAGGATTTTTTGTTTAAAGTAGTATCTACTACTGTAGTTTTATCTTCAGCATATGGAACTGAGTGAAATAATATATCACCATCAATTTGAGTCCAATACTTTCCACCTTGTTTAAACTTATCCGAGAAGAACCATTCACCTTTTTCTTTAATAGAAAAGGCACCACAAGGAGTTGGTTCTGAATCTATTCCTGTAGAACAAGAAAAGGATTTATCTAAATCCCACTTATTTGCTTTACCTTTATAAACGTAGGTTTTTTGATTATTTATATCTATAAAAATCAAATAAGGGGTATTACTAACTAAATTTAATGTATTTATGTTTTGTGAAGAAATATTATTTATATAATAATCGGATACTGTTTTTGAATCAGCAATTTTATCTAAATATTGCTGTTTACTAGATTTAATTTCAGCAATTTTTGTTTTTATATCTTCATCATCATTTAAAACAGAAGGAATACTAGATATTTGATTTAATGCCTGACTATAATAGTCGTTAGAGCATAATTCATCACATTTAGAAAATAATTCATCTTTAATCTCATTTGTAGATTCTCTTAAGTAAATTAATGATTCATTATAATTTAAATCCAATGGAGATAGATTTGAAAAATTAGTTACAGCTTCATAATATTCTTTGTTATTAAAATGTTCTATTCCATTAGAATAGTTATTGATTGAATCTTGAAGACTAGAGGCAGAATTAACTAATGCTATCACTTCATTTGAATTAAAACCGTATCTATTTATTTCATTAGCTTTTATTAAAATTTCTTCTTCATTTAATTTAGAAGTTTCTAAATCTTGTTTCAATGTTGTTATATTATCTGAAAAATATTTTTTTAAATCTCTCTTTAGAATTAAGTTTTTAAAAGGATTAAAATTTTCTTGTGTTAATAAAATGTTATTAGCATGAGAGAATTTGTTACCATCAAAGTTTACCTTAAAATTATTAACTAATTTTTTATATTGATAACCCTGAAATAGTGTAGTTAATGTAATTAGTGTAAATAATAAGATATATACAATAGATTTATTTATATGAATATTTTTATTTAATTTCAAAACATACCTCCTATTTTTATCCAAAAACAAAATATATATTTTTATTATTAGCCTAAATGCATAATAATAAACATTTATATTTTATAAAATAGGAAGTATATGTTAATATATTTATTAGTGACGTTCTTATCTAAAAAAGGATATTGGAGGAAATGATGAATAAAACAGATAATTTTTTTAAGAAATTTATTAATTGTATTTACAATTTAAAAGCATTAATGACATATCCTAAATACGGAATATGGAAAGCTATATTATATGTATTATTAATGAGCACTATTTTGGGAGGAATAAGGGGAATAACTATTGGATATAAGATAGATAGGGAATTAAGTAATTTAAGTACAATACTACAAAAAGGTGAATATAAATTTAATATAGTAGATGGAGTATTACATACAGAAAATTCACCATTAAAGATAGAGGGAACATCTAGTCTGATATATATTGATGAAAATAAAAGTTTGAATGAAATAAACGATTTAAGAGATATAACAGTTCATAATGATAACAACATATTGTTTTTAAAAGACGGAATATCATTAGAAACAGGAGTGCATAAACAACAAGCACATTACAAAGAATTAATTGGAGATTCTGAATTAGATAATAGTATTTTATTTGGAGAATTATCATATGTATTAAAAATTATTGTAGCTATCGTAATTTTGTATACGATATTAGTTACATTTATTAATACACTAATAAATTGTTTATTTGTAACTGCATTTGCATCATTTTCATTAATAATTATGAAAGTATTTATGAAATATAGCATACTATATTCATTAAGTTTATATGCATGCACATTACCATTTATATTTCAAATTATATTACAAACTATTTTTCCAAATATAAAGTTAGATACTATGTTCATAGTTGGTACATTAGTATATGTAATATTTATACTTAAGTATATAAAAGATGGAATGATAAAAATTAAATTAAATAAAGACGGAATGTAATAAAGGATATATCATTAGGTGATTCAAACTTAATGATATATCCTTTTAATTTATATTTATTTTGCTTTATTCTTGTTTACAAAGTAATCTACTATTAAAGATAAGGCACCATCACCAGTAATATTAGTTGCAGTACCAAAGCTATCTTGTGCTGCATGTAATGCGATCATTATAGGTTTCTCTATGTTTCCAAATCCAAGCATAGATTCTAATAATCCAAGAGCCGCCATAACTCCACCACCAGGAACTCCAGGTGCAGCTACCATTGTTACTCCAAGCATTAATATAAATGGAATCATAGTAACTAAAGTAGGCGTTTGTCCTCTCATTAGCATTACACCCATTGAAGTTAATACTAAAGTTATAGTATCTCCTGCTAAATGTATTGTAGCGCATAGAGGAATAACTAAATCAGCAACCTCTTCAGATACATTATTTTCTTTAGTACAACTCAATGTAACTGGAATAGTAGCAGCAGATGATTGAGTTCCTACAGCAGTAAGATATGCAGGAATCATATTTTTTAATAACTTAAATGGATTTTCTTTCTTAAGTCCACCAGCTATAGAATATTGGCATAATAAATAAGCAAATTGTAATATAAACAATATTAAATAAATAGTAGCGAAAGATTTTATGGTAGTAAATATTTCACCACTTAAGCTTAATTTAGCAAATATTGCTGCGATGTAAAGTGGAACAAGTGGAATAAGAATTTTAGAAATAATCATTGAAACTATTGAACTAAATTCTTGAAATCCTCTTAATAATGAACTGTTAGTTATTTTTGAAAGTCCTATACCAAAAACAAATGCAAATATTAAAGCAGACATTATGTTAAGCATAGGTGGTATCTCAATTGTGAAATATGGTTCTGCTTTAATTGTTTCAGTTGCTACCAATGTAGCTGCTTTTATTATTTTAGGAAGAAACGATATTCCTACAAAATAAGCAATAATACCAGAAATAATAGTTGATATGTAAGCTAGTATAGTAGTTCCTATAAGTACTTTCCCTGAATTTTTCCCAAGTGAAGCTATTCCAGGAACTATAAAGGCTATTATTATTAACGGAATGACAAATGATAAAAAATTTCCAAATAAAGCACTAAAAGTGGCTAATATTCTTATTGGGAAGATTATATTTAAACTTCTACATGTTAAACCGAGTATTATTCCTAAAATTAAAAATGTAAATATTCTTTTAATTAGTGATAAATTCTTCAATTATAAATCCCCCTTGTATAATTAATGTTCATATATGGAATACATATGTGTGTATTACAAGTACAAATATATCATTAAATTATTAGTGCGGTCAATAGTTATATAAAATTTTACTCGAAATAATAAAATTATTGAATATTTTACAAATAAATTACATAAAATTATAAAATAATATGCACCAATATGAATAATTTTTTATAATTTTAGGTTATTTAGACTGTTAAGGTAAAATAAAAAATGTTAAAAAATGGTTGTTACTATTTTTAGTATGTGATAATATAAAAGTATGAAATTCAAAAAAATGGAAAAAGATATTGATTATAAGGAGAAGCTGTAAATGGGTGTAGCGAAGAAAATTATAAATGATTTTATAGAAGATAATAGGGAGTTAAATAGATTAGAACTTTCTAAATTAACAAAAGAAGAATTAATAGATAAATACATGAATATAAATAATTATAAGAATTTACAAGAAAATCTCCTTTTAAATGTTTCTCATGATTTAAGATCGCCATTAAATGTAATTTTAAGCATACTTCAATTTTATGAATCAGGTTACATAGCTGGCAGTGATAATATGAGTAAATATATGACTAGTATAAAGAGAAATAGTTATAGGATGTTAAAACTTATAGATAATCTTATAGATACAACAAGATTAGATAAAAATTATTATAAAATTGAAAGAAGAAATCTAGATATTGTTAAATTAATAGAAAATACTGTTTCATCAATAGATAAATATGCAAAACAAAAGAATATATCATTAATATTTGATACCAATGTTGAAAAATGTATTATGGGAATAGATCCAGAGGCAATAGATAGAATAATTATGAATCTTTTATCTAATGCTATAAAGTTTTCTTATAATAATGGAAATGTATATATTAACTTATGGAAAAGAAATAATGAATTAAATATATCAGTAAAAGATGAAGGAATGGGAATTCCGATAAAAGAACAAAATAAAATTTTCAATAGATTTATGCAATCATCTAATCATAAAAAAATAGAACAATCAGGAAGTGGAATTGGATTGGCATTAGTAGAAAGCTTAACTAAAGCACACAGTGGTAAAATATTATTAAATAGTCAGGAAGATAGAGGTAGTGAATTTATAATAAAACTTCCAATAATAAAATTAAGAGAGAATAATGAAGATAATCATATAATTAATGCAAAAACTAACATTGAAATGTTAGAAATAGAATTCTCAGATATTTACTTATAAAAATGGCATTTATTAAAATAAATACTTAATATTATGGAAAAATAATCTTAAGTATTTATTTTATAAACTTGCTTATTATGGTGGCTTATGATAATATATTTATTGAAGTAAAGTTATTTTTAATCTAATATGGAGCGTTAGTTAAACGGATATAACTTACCGCTACGGACGGTACATTGAGGGTTCGATTCCTTCACGCTCTGCCAAAAGACTTAGCTATTTTTTTAGTTAAGTCTTTTTTTGTTGTATAAATAAACGTAATAATAAATGCTAATAATAAATTATATAAATATATTTTTAAATTTAATGTGGAGTTTTTAATAAACTTAATTTAGAAAGTAATATTCAGTAGTATTGAAGGTATTATCTATTAATTATAGAAGTGAAAAAACTAAGTATGTTAGATATTTAATAAACAATAGTTACAAAGTAAAGGTGGCAATTATTATGAGAGAAGATATTTTGATTAATTTATTAGATGAGCATAATGAAGGCAATTTATTAGCTACTGATAAATTTAGGCCTTTTAAAGTAATTTACTTGAAGAATGAAGAAAATAGCGAATTATATGAGAAGTTAAAAAAATATCATAAAGAAATTTTTCCTAACATTTATATAGAGAGTTATGTTATAGGTGAAGGTAATATAAAGGAAATAGATAACTTATTAAATAAATTAGATATAGAAAAAACTATTATAAATGTAACTGGTGGAAAAAGAATAAATTCATTAATTTTATTAAATCAAGCTTTAATAAAGAAGTTTAATGCTGTTTATATAGATATTTTAAATAAGAGAATATATGAATTAGGAAATTATATTAAAAATAAGTCAGAAGAATTTAAAGACATATATCTAGACGACATACTTAAAATAACTGGTGCTGATATCTTATTAGATTCTAGTAAAATAAGTAGATATTCTGATGTAATTAATATAACAAAAAAAATTTATAAGAACTTGGAGCTCTGGTATAAGTATAAGCAACGCCTCTATGATAATCACTTATTTATTCATGATTATTCCCAAGGTAATAAAGTCATTGTCAATATATCTGATTTATATGGGGAGGATGAAAAGAGAATATTAAATTCTTGTCTAAACTATTTAGAAAAAATTGATGCAATAAAATATAAAAGAAATAAAAATAACATAGAGGTTTATTTTCAAAAAGACTATTTAAAGGGATTTATATTTAAAAGCGGAACTTGGCTTGAAGTATTAACTAATATGGTCGTTAGAGAAATTGAAGAAATTGATGATGTTAAAAGTGGAGTTATGTTTGTGTGGAATAATAATCAAAGTAAAGTTAAAAATGAATTTGATGTATTAGCAGTAAAAGATGATGTTTTAATATGTATATCATGTAAAGATAGTGCTAAATATGATGAAAATGCATTAAATGAATTAGATGTATACAGTAAAAGATTAGGTGGAAAAAATGCAAAGAAAATATTAGTTGCAACTAAAGAGCCATGTAAAAGATGCATTAAAGAAAGAGCAGAAATGATGGGAATAAGTTTAATTATATTAGATAAAGATATGAATAAATTTAAGAATGAATTAAAAAAAGTAATTAATAAATAAAAAGGACTTGGTTACTATAAATACATAGTGACTAAGTCCTTTAAAATATAAATTTATTATTTAGAGATCTTAGTTCCAATTGTTTCTCCAAATAAGACTTTACATTCATATCCTTGTTTTGATTGCTCTAAAATATCAGAATCTATTTTTACTTTATCTTTTTCTAAGAATAGTATAGTTGTAGATCCACCAAATTTAAAGTACCCTTTTTCAGCACCTTTTGTTACTTTTTTGTTAGGCTCATATGTTTGAATTATTGATCCAACACAAGTAGCACCTACTTCTACAGTCAAGATATCACCAAAATTTTCTGATTTAAATATGCACCACTCTCTTTTGTTTTCACAAAATAATTTTGGGATTGAATTAAGAGCTATAGGATTTACAGAATAGTAATGACCTTTGATTTTATGTATTTCACAAGGTATACCAGAGTCTACAAAGTGAAATCTATGATAATCAGTAGGACATAATCTTAAGATTATGCAAATACCGTTTTTGTAATTTTCTGCCATTTCATCATTTTTTATTAGTTCTCTTAAACTATAAGTTAACCCTTTTATTTGTACAATATTATCTAAGTCTATATTATCATAAATAGTAATTCTCCCATCTCCTGGAGAAATTAAAATATCTTCATTAGTATCTATTGGTCTTGAAGTAGGTATTAAATTTCTAACAAAAAAGTCATTAAATGAATTAAATTCAGAAATATTTTTTTCTGCAATATTCATATCAATATTAAAGTTTTTAACAAAGTCAGGTATTTTTTTTGTACTGCGTCTTGTATCACAAAATTTACCATAAAATTTTGAAAAAATCTTTCTTTTAGCAATTAATTCTGTTATGCTTTTTCCAACGGGTGTTTCGTAGGTCCACTTAATGAACTTTTTACCTGCCACGTTTTCTTCTTCATATTCGTTAGTAATTCTGTTATATACTTTAATCATAAATTCCTCTTTTCATTAATTTAAAAATATATTTATATATTATATACTGATTCTAACATATATATTTTAAATATCAAAAAAATGAAAGTAAAAAGTAATAAATAGTAAAATTTTAGTGGTATAATATAATTATTATCAGTTTATGAAAATGAGGGATTGGTGTGAATAAAACAAAAAAATTGATTTTTAATTCTTCAATAGAAGTCTTTTCAAAATCAGGGTATAGGGGAGCAACAATGGATGAAATAGCAACCACTGCGGGGCTTGCTAAAGGAACACTATATTATAATTTTAATAGCAAAGAAGAAATATTCAACTTTATAGTTGATAACGGACTTAAGTTACTTAATGATGAAATTGCAGCAGTAAATAAATTAAATGATGATGCAATTGAAAAATTAAAACAAATCTGCAAAATACAATTAACATTTCTTTATGAACATAAGAGCTTTTTTAGAGTTGTAATGAGTCAATTATGGGGAGATGAAGAAAGACAATTTATTTTAAGAGAAAAGGTAAAAAGTCATATAAAAGAAATAGAAATGTATATACAAATGGGGATGGAAGAAGGGTGTATTAGAAAAGGCGATAGTGAAGTAATGGCCTATGAATTTTTTGGAACATTATGTTCAGCAGCAATATATGAGTTGATAAACATAGAAAAGGTTAGTTTAGAAGATATTATTAATAAGACATTAGAATTTATTTTTAATGGTTTAATTAATAAAGAAGCATAGAAAAAATTAGTCTTAATTCAAATAAGCATGAATCACATATACAATAGGTAGCCTATCCTAAAAGTTTTTTTAGGATAGTTTTTTTGTTTGAAATATAAATATTCAACTTAGCTGAATACAGATATTTCATATTATATAAGATATCTGTATTAATACATTATTTATACAATAAAAACTATTAATTAATACTTATTTTTAATGAGCAATTATGTTAAAATTGTAACGTTGATAAAAAATGTGCTTTAGAATATAATTGTACATTGAAAATATAGTTAAATAAAAAAGTATACTAAAGACGGGGAGGTTCATTTAGTGGCATATATATTAATAAATGAAAAAGAGGTTTCTGTAAAAGAAGAGGGTAGAACTATTTTAGAAGTCGCATTAGAGAATAATATAGAGATACCAACCTTATGCTATTTAAATGATTGTAGCAATACAGGGAAATGTGGAGTGTGTGCTATTGAAATAGAAGGACAAAAAGAATTAGCATTGTCTTGTGAAACATTAGTTGAAGATAAAATGGTTATAAGAACTGATTCAGAAAAGGTGCAAGAAGCTATTAAATTAAGAGTAGCTGAAATGTTAGACAAGCATGAATTTAAATGTGGTCCTTGTAAAAGAAGAGAAGACTGTGAATTTTTAAAATTAGTAATAAAAACTAAGGCCAGAGCAAATAAGCCATTCATAGTTAAAGATAAATCAGAATATGTAGATGACAGAAGTAGGTCAATTGTTATAGATAGAAGTAAATGTGTACTTTGCGGAAGATGTGAAGCTGCTTGTAGCGAAAAAACGGCTACAAATTCTATAAAAATTATTGATGACAATGGTGATAAGAAAGTATCAACTATTGAAGGTAAGTGTTTTGATGACACAAATTGTTTATTATGTGGTCAATGTATAGCAGCATGTCCAGTAGATGCATTATCAGAAAAATCTCATACTGAAAGAGTGCAAAATGCTTTAGAAGATCCAAGCAAACATGTAATAGTTGCAATGGCTCCATCAGTTAGAGCTGCCATGGGTGAAGCATTTAAAATGGGATATGGTGTTGATGTAACAGGAAAAATATATACAGCTTTAAGAATGTTAGGATTCAATAAGATATTTGATATTAACTTTGGTGCTGATATGACAATAATGGAAGAAGCCACAGAACTTATTAGTAGAGTAAATGAAGGTGGTCCATTCCCTATGTTTACATCTTGTTGTCCATCATGGGTAAGAGAAGTTGAAAATTACTTCCCAGAGTTTATAGATAATTTATCTAGTGCAAAGTCACCTCAACAAATTTTTGGTGCTGCAAGTAAAACTTATTATCCTGAAATAGAAGGATTAGATCCTAAAGATGTATTTACAGTGACAATAATGCCTTGTACATCAAAGAAATTTGAAGCTGATAGAGAAGAAATGGAAAACAACGGCTTAAGAAATATAGATGCTGTAATTACAACTAGAGAATTAGCAAAAATGATTAAAAATGCAAAAATAAATTTTGCTAGCTTAGAAGATAGTGAAGCCGATCCTTCAATGGGAGAATACACTGGTGCAGGAGCTATATTTGGAGCTACTGGTGGTGTTATGGAAGCAGCTTTAAGAAGCGCAAAAGACTTCATAGAAAATAAATCACTAGAAGAAATAGAGTATGAACAAGTAAGAGGTTTAGATGGAATAAAAGAAGCTACAGTTACACTAGGTGGACAAGAATATAATGTGGCTGTTATTAATGGTTCAGCAAATGTATTTGATTTTGTTAAGAGCGGAAGAATGGAAGAAAAACAATATCACTTCATTGAAGTAATGTCCTGTTCTGGTGGATGCGTAAATGGTGGCGGACAACCTCACGTAAATTCAAAAGATAGAAGTAAGGTTAATATTAGAACTGTAAGAGCATCAGTTTTATATAACCAAGATAAGGGACTATCTAAGAGAAAGTCTCATGAAAATGCATCATTATTAAAGATGTATGAAACTTATATGGGCAAACCAGGAAAAGGACTAGCTCATGAATTATTACATATAAAATATAAGAAAAAATAATAATAGATTCGTTTAAATATGACATGGTTTAGTAAAGTGTTCATATATGCATAAATAAAGTGGACTAAGTAATTGAACTTAGGAATACTAAAATGAGTATAGTCCTATTTTAGCTTGTTCCCAATGTAAAATTGTGACAAGCAATAAATATATGACAATACTCATTAACTATTCTCACAGTCCAATTACAATGTCACTTTACCTATTGCATATATGAACACATATTTAAACATCAAGTATTTTAGACTCTATAGATATATTGATATTAGGTAATTTAATTGTTTTAATTATGTTATTTAGTATAAAATATATTTTGTAGAGTCTATTTTTATATGATTTTATTTAGATACTTTAAGATAAATTGAAAAAATGTTAGATAATAAATTAAGTTTTTAGTTTATTAAAACGATTTAAAAAGTATATAATATAAAATTAATTCCAATATAAAACTAGAAAAAAATTTAGTTGAGAATTGAAAGTGGGGTATATATGAAGCTTTTAGCAAGTGATTTAGATGGAACTTTAGTAGTGGGAAATGAGTTAAAAAATGATAAGGATTTAACGTTAATTAATAAGCTTAAAGAACATGGACATAAATTAATTGTGTCAACAGGCAGAAGTTATGACCTGGTGATACCTTTAATAGAGAAGTATGATATAGAATATGATTATTTATTACTTTGTAATGGAAGTTTAATTATGAATAGAGCACATGAAATGGTGTTTGATGAATGGATATCTAATGAAATTTCAAATAAGATAATAAATGATTATTATAATAATAAAACCTTAGTTTATTTAGATAATTATAAGAATTCTATTTTTATAGACAATCCTAATCTTGATAAATATCAAATTGGGGATATGATGGATCTTTTCACAAAGAAAATAGATATTCAAGAAGCTATGTCATCAAAAGATAATTATAAAATAATAAGCTTATCACCTGTAGATAAAGACCAAGGTAAAGCAGAACAAATAAAAGATGAAATAATAGAGAAATATGGTGAACATGTAGAAGCATACAGAAACCAATTTTTTGTTGATATAGTACCAAAAGGATGTTCAAAGGGAAATGCACTTAAGAGAATATTGAAAGTAGAAGATATATCAAAAGATAATCTTTATGTTGTTGGGGATTCATTCAATGATGTTTCAATGTTTAATATAACTCATAATAGTTATACGTTTAATGATTCAGAAGACAAGGTTAAAGAACATGCTAATAATGAAGTGAATTACGTATATGAAGTTATAGAAGATTTGTTATATAAGTAATTGCTTTAAAAATGTGTTGAGATTGTAATATAAATATCTTGGACAGAGTTATTAAAAGCAAATTCCAATGCTTGAGCACGTAGATTAAAATATAAATATTATATTAAAATAAAGGCTATTCCTTAATTGGAATAGCCTTTTAGTTTTATTATTTACTAGTTGCAGCGAATTCTAAGTATTCATCAAAAGACATAGTTCTATCAATAATAGATCCGTCATCTTTAATATCTATAATCCTATTTGCTATAGTTTCAACGAATTGATGGTCATGAGAAGCAAATAGTATGTTACTGTTGTAATCTCTTAATCCGTTATTTACCGCAGTAATTGATTCAAGGTCTAAATGGTTAGTAGGTTGATCTAACATTAATACATTTCCATTTGAAAGCATCATTTTAGATAACATACATCTAACCTTTTCTCCTCCAGATAATACATTAGCTTCTTTTAAAGCTTCTTCTCCAGAGAATAACATTCTTCCTAAGAATCCTCTAATATAACTTTCAGATTTTTCTTCTGAATATTGTCTAAGCCAATCTACTAAAGAAAGGTTACAACCATCAAAGTATTCTGAGTTATCATTTGGGAAGTAAGAACTAGTTATAGTTATGCCCCATTTGAATTCACCATTATCTGGTTCCATTTCGCCAGCTAATATTTTAAATAATGTACTTACAGCAATTTCATTACCAACAAGGGCGATTTTATCACCTTTATTAACCATGAAATTTATATTATCTAAAACTTTAACGCCATCAATAGTTTTTGAAAGATCTTTAACAGTTAATATATCATTACCAACTTCTCTTTCAGGCTTAAATCCTACGAAAGGATATTTTCTACTTGAAGGTTGAATATCATCTAAAGTAATTTTATCTAATAATTTCTTTCTTGAAGTAGCTTGCTTAGATTTAGAAGCATTAGCACTAAATCTTGCGATAAAGTCTTGTAATTCTTTAATCTTTTCTTCTTTTTTCTTATTTTGATCTTTTGACATTTGAAGAGCTAATTGGCTTGATTCATACCAGAAATCATAGTTACCAACATAAATCTTAATCTTTCCAAAGTCAACATCAGCCATTTGAGTACAAACTGAGTTTAGGAAATGTCTATCATGCGATACAACTATAACAGTTCCATCAAAGTTTCCTAAGAAGTTTTCTAACCAATTTACAGCCTTTAAATCAAGACCGTTAGTAGGTTCGTCTAAGATTAGGATACCAGGATTACCGAACAAAGCTTGAGCTAAAAGAACTTTAACTTTTTCTCCACCAGTTAATTCTGATACATTTTTAAAATGATATTCAGTTCCAATTCCTAGACCTTGTAATAATGAAGAAGCTTCAGATTCTGCTTCCCAACCATTAAGTTCTGCAAATTCACCTTCTAATTCAGAAGCTTTAATTCCATCTTCATCAGAAAAATCAGGTTTTGCATATATTTCATCTTTTTCTTTCATGATTTGGTAAAGTCTTTCATTACCCATTATTACAGTTTCTAAAACTTGAAAATCATCATATTTATAATGTTCTTGTTTTAATACTGACATTCTTGTATTTGGAGCAATTATAACTTCACCAGTATTAGGTTCAATTTCACCTGATAATATTTTAAGAAATGTACTTTTTCCAGCACCATTTGCTCCAATAACTCCATAACAATTTCCTGCTGTAAATTTAAGGTTTACGTCTTCAAAAAGTTTACGTCCACCAAATCTAAGACTAACATTTGATACAGTTATCAATAAATTTCCCTCATTTCATTGAATATTCATTTCGTTATTATACCACATAAACACACATAAAGAGAATATTTAAAGGAATTAAAAGCATCTTTATTATTGACATTTTTGTAATTTAGATGATAAAATTAAGAAAATTGTAAAGATGGAGAGTAATTGTTATGATATGTACTAGATTTATATTATTAAAATTAAATAACGCATATTACTGTAACTATTATAGATAGAGCTTGTATTAATAATTTTTTATTATAGATGCGAGCTAAAGTATAAGCTTAAGTTTGTATCTATGATGGTTAGAGCTATTTATTATTCTCAGAATAATTCACATAGATAATCTGTGTGGAAGTAGAGTATTTAGTATTGTAGGCAACCACATAGTAACACTATGTGGTTTTTTTATTGTGTGCCCAGCATGGGCACGTACTAATCGGTGAAAGTCCGTAAT
>NZ_CAURTC010000051.1:0-21585 GCF_963527835.1 uncultured Clostridium sp.
TATTTGTTTCGCAACTTTATTTTACACGATATAGTTCAAATATGGGCTTTTTTTTAATGTCGCACTTGATTATACAATTCATCTTTTATATTATTAAAATATTCTCTATAACTATTTGAAAACTCAAAATTATTTTTTGCATCCCAATTTATAGACCATGACATTAAGCCTCTGAAACCATTATATCCAGTACTATTTACTAATTTGTATTTTCCACCAAAAGAAGTTCCTTTTATTATATAATTTAAAGCTTTCTTCATTTCTGTTGGACTTATATATCCACCACTTGGAGCTGCTGCTTGAGTAGCTGGTAACCCTATCATTACTTGTGTTTCTTTTAATGCTGGGAACATATTATTTTTATTTCCTGCTATAGGGAATCCATTTAGTAGCATTTCTGCCATTGCAACTTCATAATCTGCAGTTCCTTGAGTATAGTTATTTCCATCTAATCCTTGATTTCCACCTGCATTATAATGTTGAACATGAATATATGTCAGTTTATCTTTAACACCATATATTATGGGAAGATATGCACCCCATATGTTTCCATAAGCTGTTATACCACCTTGTACATACGCTGTTTCTGGTGCCATACTTATAATAAAATCTGATCCATATTTATTAGATAATTCTTTTATGCTAGATATTAAGTTTACAATTTGAGGTGTTGTTGGATTTTTAAAATCATTATCTCCACCATTTAATGATATTCCTGTTTCTAAATCTATGTCTAATCCATCAAATTTATATTTGTCTATTAATGATGAAATTGAGTTTATAAATTTTTGTTTAGATGAAGCATCTTGTAATAATACAACTCCATTTTGTCCGCCAATTGAAAGTACAACCTTTTTACCTATACTATGAAGATAATTTATATCTGAAATAAATTCTGTTTCATTATAACATGGGGTAAATTCTACAACTGCTCTGTCTCCATATGTCTCTCCAAATGCCACATTTATAACATCCCATTTTGTAGATACATCTTTTAATTTGATAATTCCTGTTCCATTATCAAAATTGTGCCAATATCCAACAAGTAATCTATTTCCTAACCCTGACGATGCTTGTACACCTTGAATTGGTAAAAGAAAAAATGCTAGTAAAAATAATGTACACACTGATATTATTTTCTTAAATCTTTTTAACATAATTTTATCCTCCTTAAGTCTTTTAAATTGATTTATTTTTCTCTATATATTTGAATAATAAAATTTTATCTGTTTGCATTGCTAACTTGATCAATCCATGATTCTCCTGATGGTGCTGGATTGCTTATATCTGGTAAGTGTTCTCTAGCAACTCTTAAAATAGTCAAGAAATCATATCTATATGATATAGTATCATCTCCCCAGTGTTTAGATAAAACATCAAATGCTTTATGAACATCATTAGTCATAGCATTCCACTCATCATCTGTTGGTGTACCATTTTGATAGAATTTTCTTAATTCATCTAAATATTTATCTATATCACTTTTAGTAAGTTTTTCATCATAAATATTATCCTTTGTTTTATCCATTTCATTTACTATAGTTTTAATAGTATCAATATGGCTTGCATATCCTCCTAATTGATAATCTTTACTTAAATCAGTTGATTGTATAGCTTTTTCTCTTTCTGTTGTGAATATATTTTTTTGTAAAAGTCCAAAGACCCCTCTATTATACGCATTATCTATTAGTACAAATTCTGCCCATGGATCTTTAGATTCCTTTAAAAAATCTTCAAAATTATTTTTAGGTATTGCATACAAAAATTCTCTTGTCATAGTTATTGAAATTCCTGAACTTATTGCTGCTGATATATAGCTTGAATCATCTGGTTCACCTGTTTTTAATGTAACAATGTTTTCATGTTCCGCCTTAGGTGATAAATAATCTATATATTGTTTCTTTACTTCATTAAAGTTTCCTTTTTCTTGTTGAAATGGTCCATCTGGATGTTTCTTTTCTATTGGCCAACTCCATTGTTTACCATCTACTGTTACAATATTTCTAGTGTCACCAGCTTCTAATGGTATTAATCCACAAGTGAAGTTTTCCTTTATTGATAAACCAATCATATAATTAGGATTTAATTTAAATATTTCTTGGTCTGTAGCTATTCCCATTGCAAGATACTTTGATGGCATCCATACTTTTAATCCATTTACTCCATTTATTGCTTCTGACATTTGGTTTGGTAATCCCATAGTTATTTGTGTTTGACTACTTGGACTATATGCAATTAGCTTATTACTTGTATTAAGATTTATATTTGAATTATAGTATTCTTTTTCATCACTAATTAGATTTGAAGATTTTAAATCTGTTTTTCCTTTTGACCAAGATGATGGTAATTTTGAATAATTAGGATAAGGTACATTTCCTCTAATTTGATTTGCAACTAATTTAGTTGGTTCTATACTATTACCTTGCTTTTCAGCTTTAACAATAAATGTTTTAGTAGTATTTAATCCTATTAATCTTTCATCTTGTTTCAAATTTATAGTAACATTATTACCTTCTTGTTTAAAATCTGCTGCATTATCAACAGAAATAATTTTAGCTGAAGTGTTAAATTTTACTCCCCAAGTTGAAAAATCATTTCCTGCCCAAGTATAATTCTTATTTGGATTAGCTATCGCAATTGCCCATTGTATATTTTTTTCATCTTCTGATAATAATTTATAAGCTACTGCTGGTGTTCCACTTGCTTTATCTGGTAAATCTATATCTATTGGTGAATTATTATCAGTTACTTTATGTGTTACTGCGCTAGAAAGTATAGTAGTTCCAAATGAATTCACCAGTTCTGCAGTATAAGTATATTCTCCATTTGGTTTATTAATAAATATTTTCTTTGCAGTTTGAGGAGATGGAGAATTATTAACTAGTTTTTCTTCATGTATTAACTTTCCATTCTCATAAAGTTTCCAGCTATCAGCATTATTTCCATACCATAAACTCATAGTTATTGTATAATCACATTCTCCAGCCCATTTATCCTTTGTTAATGTACCTTGTGATGGAACCCCTGTAGTATTTGATATACCTCCCTCTATTTCAGTTGTCGATATTTTTTCTATATTACAAGCAGCACCAGTAGTTATATCATTATTGAATTTTATAATTTCATTCTCAGAATTAGATATTCCCTCTTTTGTTTTTGCTTCTATTATATTTTTAGTAATAGATGTGTCTTTAATTTTATTTGTTTCTGCATTTGCTTGAAATGGAGCATTAATACTTTCTACCCCTAAAACCATAATAGTTGCACAAATAGTTATTAATTTTGCTTTTTTACTCATTTCATTACCCCCTATACGTTATTGGTATATACCAATTTTAGTATATACAAAATATTCCTTTTAGTAAACCTACATATTATTTCAATTTGCTACTGCTTAGTTTATATTTTAAATTTATTTTACAAATTTATTTATCCTTTTTTATTATATATTGTATTTATTTGTAATAAAAAACAATAAAAAAACTTACTACAAAATAGTAAGTTCCTTAATTTTTTTAATGAAAAACTATATTAATTATCCTAAACTGAGATCTAAAATCTCCTCCTAAAGTGGAAACTTTTATTAACTCTCATCCAAGATCAAATTACTTTTCACATATTTATATACATTATAATTTCTTTAGTTAATCAACTCTTCTTAAACATGGATTTAACTGCTTGTTTCACCACATCAAAAAAACTTAAAGAATTAACCATATGATCTGGATTAACATAATTTCGAACAGCACGAAGCACTTTTTTTGCTTCTTTAGAAGAAAAAGTATAGGTACCATTTTTCTTTGTTTGGATTGCATATCGTGGAATCCACTTTCCTTTAAACAATACGGATGCAATGACATATTCAACTTCTTCCCAAGGGATTTGAATATATTTATGAGAATCACGAGAATTATAGAACTCAAAGCCTTTATCGCCTATCATTATTTTACCATAATCTGCAAGTCCAGTAAAAGCTGTTGCATCAATTACTAGATCTACTTTTGTATTCAGTGATTGAACCATCTAAAATACCTCTTTTCTACTTATATATACATTTGTTTTTATTATATATTCTTTATATACTTCTATCAATCATTTAAAAATATATAAAAAACACATACTTCAATAATTTGTTTCATTAGTATTATAAAAATTGTTTTTCTTACTTTAACTGCTTTATATGTTAACAAAAGCCCAGGCTAAAAGCCTAGGCTAAGCAAAAAATATTACATTAAACCAATCAAATGGAATACAATACCAATTACGAATAATCCAAGAATTATAACAATTGGAGATACCTTCTTCTTAAGCAACCACATACAAATAAATGTAATTATTAATCCTGCAAGTCCAGGAATTAATGAATCTAAGTTATTTTGTAATGTTGTAACTTTTTCAGGTGTTAATGACATACCTGCGCCTTGTTGCATTAAAGCTGTTTTTATACCTTCTGCTCCTTGTGGAAGAGCACTCCAATCAATAAATGCACCCTCACTTAACTTAACTGATGATACTACTGGTGCAAATTTAACAGATACCCATCTATTAACTAATGATCCCAAAATGAACATACCTAGTATAGATGCTCCCTTTGTAACATCTTGTAACAAGCTACCTGATAAATCATCACTAATACGAGATCCTGCTTTATAACCAAATTCTTGTGTATACCACATGAATGCCATACGAATAATATTCCAAGCAACGAAGAATATTATTGGTCCAAGTATATTACCACTCATAGCAAGAGTAGCACCTAATGCTCCTAAAATTGGTCTAACAGTAAACCAAAAAACTGGATCTCCGATACCTGCTAAAGGTCCCATCATACCAACTTTAACACCTTGAATAGTTGCATCATCTACAGGTGCACCATTTGCACGTTCTTCTTCTAAAGCTAATGTTACTCCAAGAACTGGTGAAGCTACATATGGGTGAGTGTTGAAGAATTCCAAATGACGTTTTAATGCCTCTGATTGTTCCTCTTTAGTCTTATATAATCTCTTGATTGCTGGAATCATTGCATATGCCCAACCACCGTTTTGCATTCTTTCATAGTTCCAAGAACCTTGAAGGAAAAATGAACGGAACCAAACAGAAATACGATCTCTTTTTGTTAATTTTAATTGTTTTGACATTTTCGTTTCCTCTCCCTTCTTAGTATCTATCAATGATATCCCCTAAAGGATCACCAGTATTTGAACTTCCACCATTACCTGCTCCACCTTGTTTGCTAAGTGCTAGGTAAATAAGAGCTAAAGCTACACCTATTGCTCCAAGTCCGATAAGTGTAATTTGTGAGATAGTTGCTAATACGAAACCAATTGCAAAGAATGGCCAAACTTCTTTTGTAGCCATCATATTAATTACCATTGCGTAACCAACAGCTACAACCATTCCACCACCAATTGCTAAACCATCTGTTAACCAAGCTGGCATAGCTGCAAGTAACCCTGATATTGGACCAGCACCAATTATTAAAATTAATGCTGCTGGAATTGCAATACGTATACCTTGTAAACAAATAGCAGCAATTTGCCACATTTCAATAGCCCTTATATTTCCGTCCTTAGCCGCTGCATCCATAAAATGTACGAATGCTGTAGCAATTGTACGACAAATAATTGTTAATAATAGTCCTGCAACTGCTAAAGGAACAGCAATAGCGATTGCCGCAGTAATTCCTTCTTTACCAGTTTGACCTCCAAGAACTAAAATGATTGCTGATGCAACAGATGCTAATGCTGCATCTGGTGCTACTGCTGCACCTATATTTGCCCAACCTAAGGCCATCATTTGAAGAGTACCACCTAAGATTAAGCATGGTAATAAATTACCTGTAACCAATCCAATTAATGTACATGCAACTAATGGTTGATGGAACTGGAATTCATCCAATATACCTTCTACACCAGCTAGAAATGCTATAATAATGACTAATACAATTTGAAGTATATTTAAAGTCATGATTACTAATCCTCCTTTTATTAATAATTAAATTATTTTTGTTTTTTTAATTCTTCTTGTGCTCTTTTAAGTATTTCATCCATATTTCCTTTTGAATCATTTGGTACTTTACGAACATCAAAATTAAGTCCAGCTTGTTTTAACTTATTGAATGTATCAATATCTTTTTGATTAAAAGCAAGTACTTTATTTGGTTGAACCTTACCTATAGAATGAGCCATAGAACCAACATTTATTGTCTTTAATGGCACTCCACCTTCTACCGCTCTAAGTACATCTTCTGGATTTTCAAAAAGAAGTAATGCGCGTTGACCACCAAAATGTTGATCATCTTTTGCAAGTTTAATCATATGATCAACTGGAACAACATGTGCTTTAACTCCTGGTGGAGCAGCTTGTTGTATTAATTTCTTACGAAGTTCATCTTTAGCTACTGCATCTGAAACTACAATAATTCTTGTAGGTTGCACAGTTTTTGTCCAAGCAGTGGCTACTTGACCATGAAGTAAACGAGAATCAATACGAGCTAAAACATATTCGAATAATCCTGGTGCACCTGCATTAGATTGTTCAGCTGAAGCTTCAATAGTCTTGCCAGTATCTTCTGGTTCTAATTCTTCTGGCTTAACCTTAACTCCTTCTTTAGCTGATGTTAAGATATAAGATGCAATTTCTTGTGCAGATTCCATAGAAAGACGTGCACCATAAGCTTCAATAAGCATTGGTAAATTTAAACCAGCTACTATTGCCCATTTATCTTTGTGTTCTTGAAATAAACCATTTGCTTGATTGAATGGTGTACCGCCCCAAAGATCAACTAAGAATAAGACTTCATCTTGATTGTCAAAGGATGCAATTGCGTCTTTCATTTTTGCTTTAAGATCATCAGGTCCTTCACTAGGCATCAACGTAACAGCTTTTACGTTTGCTTGTTCTCCAAAAATCATTTTACCAGATTGCATGATGCCTTTAGCAAATTCTCCGTGACTAGCAAGAATAATTCCTACCATTTTTATACCTCCTATTTTTTATTTGTTACAAAAACAAAAAAGACATAAGCATTTGGAAATAAAATAAAGCAATATATGTTCAGATCTGGTCACATTGTTTGTACACTAAATTAAATCATAAAAAAAATCATAATACCTTAAAAAACTGTACAAAACATATGATACAATAAACAATATTACATTTACTCTATTGCATTTTTTATTTCCCTACGCTTATGCCTGATCGAATCAGTAACACGCTAAATATTTATATTTTATTGTAATCTACTTAAGAACTCTTACTAAAATATTCTTTTTTGACTACGTTTACATAATAGCACTTTTTTTCTTATTATGCAATATATTATTAAGATTTTTTTAAATTTATCTTAATAATAATTACTTTAATTGCAAAATAGACCTTTTATAAAAACTTTAAGTCAACCATTTATTCTTACTCATATCCACTTATTTTTATATACTTGCCTTGCCTCACTATACTTCATATTAATCACTCCTATTCGTAATCTTATCTTAATTATATCCTATTTATAAAATCCAAACATCATATTATAAATGTTTTCTCATAAAACCCTTTTTGCGTAAAAATGCCCTCCCTTAGCGAAAATCCCACTAAAGTGTGTGCACAAAAATAGACTACTATACTTAATGTATTAAAATACTAGGACAGTTTTTGTTTATTATATGAAATGATTGAACTTAGTCGAAAAAAGTGTTATGCTGTCAATGTTAAACTTAGTAAAATGTCTTTACTACATAAAAATCAAGTGTAAAATTTCAATTGCTAAGAATATATTAAAGCGCTTATTTTTATAAGCTCTTTTTTAAGTTATAAAGAGAGGTAATAATATGATAAAAGTTGATAACTTATCCTACTCATTTCCCCAAAAGGATTTATATAATAACATTTCATTTACATTAGAAGATGGTGAGCATTGTGCTTTTATAGGAACAAATGGCAGTGGAAAAAGTACACTTATAGATATACTTATGGATCCAGAAGAATATATGTTTGATGGTACATTAGAAATATCTCCAAATTGTAGAATTGGGTATGTAAGTCAATTCTCACAACTAGATAAAATAAAAGAAATTACAGTTTTCGAATATATAGCAGAAGATTTTATTAAACTACAAAATGAAATCACATCTATTTGTACTGAAATGGAGACATCTTCAGATATTGATACTTTACTAGAAAAGTATCAACAAGCTTTAGACGCATTTGATGCAATTAATGGCGATGATTTTGAAAACATTATTAATAAGAAACTTAATCTTACAAACTTAATCAATTATAAAGATTTAATGATATCTGAACTTAGTGGTGGAGAATTCAAGCTTATCCAAGTAATTAAAGCAATGCTAAATAGTCCTGACTTAATGATTATGGATGAACCCGATGTGTTTTTAGACTTTGGAAACCTTAATTCTCTTAAAAATCTAATTAATTCACACAAAGGAACATTGTTAATTATTACGCACAATAGATATCTATTAAATAATTGTTTCAACAAAATTCTTCATCTTGAAAACATGGAGATACAAGAGTTTGATGGAAGCTATATTGATTATAACTTCTCATTACTTCAAACTAAAATTGAATTACAAGAACTGGCTGCTGATGATACTGCAGAAATTGAAAGAAATGATATATTAATAGAAAGACTCCGAGAACTTGCAACTGAAAATGCTGAACAATTCAGAGGAAAAACCTTAAGGGCTAGAGTTAAAATTCAAGAAAGATTAGAAGAACGTAGAATTAAAGCTCCATTTATAGCTATTAAAGAACCAGATATCAATTTAAATACCTATAATAAACTTGAAGAAACTATTGCTTTAAAAGTTAATAATTACGGTGTTGCCTTTGATGATATACTTTTAGAAAATGTTAACTTTGAGATTAAATCTACTGATAAAGTCGCTATTGTCGGTTCAAATGGTACTGGAAAAACTACTTTACTTAAAGAAATATTTAAAAATAATAATGATTCTATTGTGGTAAATGAACAAGCTCAAATGGCTTATTTATCTCAGATTCAAGGCAAAACACTAAATGATTCTAATACCATACTTGAAGAGTTCTTGGATGCTGGTTTTGAAACTTATGAAGACATTAAATCACATATTTTTGAATATGGTTTTGAAGAAGAAATACTTAATCAAAAGATAGAGTCTTTATCTGGTGGAGAAAAAAATATGCTTCAATTAGCTAAAATTTCTGCTAGTAATGCAAACTTGTTGCTTCTTGATGAGCCTACAAGTCATTTAGATACATATTCACAAATAGCATTCGAAAAAGCCATAAAAAACTATAATGGTGCTATTCTAATGGTTTCTCACGATTTCTATTCTATAGTAAACTGTATGGATTATGTTTTAATTGTTGAGGATAAGAACATAAGAAGAATGAATATGAAGACTTTCAAAAAAATGGTTTATGCTAATTATTTTGGAAAAGATTATTTAGAAATTGAACAAAATAAAAAATTAGTTGAAATAAAAATAGAATTAGCTTTAAAAGATAATGATTTTACCACTGCAAAAGATTTATCTGAAGAGTTGGAAAAGCTGATTAAGTTACTTTAAATCTTATATTTTTTTACTTAGAACGTTAGAAAAGGGATTTAGCTATATCTAGGCGTTAATTCTTTGACGCTTACCTCTTATCAAACAAAAGCAGATAAAATTATTCTTAATAAAATCACAATTTTTATTAAAAAATCACATAAATCTAAGATCCTAAAGTAGAAAATTCTTTGAAAGATTTTCTACTTTAGGATCTTAGATTTTTTATATTTATATTAAACTAAACAACTTGTACTTTGAAATCTTTCTTTTCTTACCTTCATTAATATTTAATGTATTATAAATTCTTAAAGAATAAAAAAGCACTCCATCCAATTAAAGACATAAAAAATAACAAGTTCCCTATAATATATAGTTGAACTTGTTATTTTCATAGTTTATTTAAATGTGTTTAACTAAAGAGCAAATTTATTAGTTCTTAAAATGTGGCTTATCTAAGCATCCATCCTGAAATCACCATCATTTGAACTTCTGATGTTCCTTCATAGATTTCTGTTATCTTAGCATCACGCATCATTCTTTCAATTGGATAATCACTTGAATATCCATAGCCACCAAATAATTGCAGGCAACGATTTGTTACATCAGTAGCATTTCTAGAAGCAACCAATTTTGCCATAGCAGCTAAATGTGTATATTTTTCATGATCATCTTTTGCACATGCTGCTTGATATACTAAAAGTTTTGCAGCTTCTGTACTTGCACGCATTTGTGCAAGTTCAAATTGAGTATTTTGGAATTGTGAAATTGATTTTCCAAATTGAACACGCTCTTTAACATATTTTACTGTTTCTTCTATTGCACCTTCTGCAATACCAAGAGCTTGTGCTGCAATACCAATACGTCCTCCATCAAGAGTCGCCATTGCAATTCCAAATCCTTTACCTTCTTCTCCTAAAAGATTTTCCTTTGGAACTATGCAGTTATCAAAGAATAATTCACATGTAGAAGATGCACGAATTCCCATCTTTAATTCATGAGTTCCAACAGAAAAACCTGGGAAATCTTTTTCAACGATAAATGCTGAAATACCCTTTGTTCCCTTGCTCTTATCTGTCATAGCAAAAACAATATATATCTCTGCATATCCTGCATTTGTAATGAAAATCTTGCTTCCATTTAATACATAATGGTCTCCTTCAAGTACTGCTGTTGTTTTTTGCATAGAGGCATCAGTTCCAGCAACAGGTTCTGTTAATCCAAATGCACCTAATTTTTCACCTGAAGCAAGTGGTTTTAAATATTTTACTTTTTGCTCTTCTGTACCAAAAGTATGAATTGGAGTTGCACAAAGACTTGTATGTGCTGAAACAATAACACCTGTTGTCGCGCAACATTTAGATAATTCTTCTACACATTGTACATAACTTAATGTGTCCATTCCAGCTCCGCCGTATTCTTCAGAAAATGGAATTCCAAGTAAGCCCATTTCAGCCATTTTTGCTACATTCTCTTCTGGAAAACGCATGCTTTCATCAATTTCTTTTGCGATTGGTTTTACCTCATTTTCTGCAAACTCGCGATACATTTCTTGTAATTGTTCATGGGTTTCATCTTGTCTAAAATTCATATTAATCTCCTGCCTTCCTTTTTTCCTTTTTATAATTTGTGGGATATTAATTGTTTTTTCTTAATTCCTTTTCTTGTTTTGTGGAACATCTTTTCCTTTTTACTTTTTGTAGGATACGCTTATTTTTCTTTTTTTACTTTTATGAGATATTTATATATATAAACTTTTTTATTATGAACTTAAACCTTCTATTTGGCTACATACTTTACCTGGATTCATAATGGAATTTGGATCAAAGACTTTTTTAATACCTTTCATTAATTCCATATTTACTTCTCCAATGCTATCTCTTAAATAGCTAACCTTTCCACTACCAATTCCATGTTCTCCTGAAACAAGGCCTCCACATTTTATTGCTTCCTCGTAAATAATCTTAAAGAATTTATCAACTCTTGTTTTAAACTCTCCTTCTTCTAAATCATTACTGCATTGGTATATGTGAAGATTTCCATCTCCTGCATGTCCAAAGCTTTTAATAGTTATTCCACACTCTTCACCAGTTTTATTTACAAATGCAAGATAAGAAGCAATTTTATTTACTGGAACTACAACATCACATTCATCTAATAATTTTGTTTCTGCCATAATGGCTTCAAGGAAACTAGAACGTGCAGCCCACGCATCCTTAATTTTTGCTGGTGTATCAGCTACAAGCACATCAATTGCTCCTGATTCTAATACTATTTCACTAGCTTGTTCTATAAGATTATTTAACTCATCTTCATTACCTGCATCAACAGTTACAAGTAAATAAGCATTTGCAGTTACTCCATCAATTACTTGTGGGAATACGCTTTTTCCAATATATCTTTCACTAGATAAAACGATTTCTCTTTCCATAAATTCTATAGCTTGCGGATTCATGTGTTCCATTTTAAATTTAGGAACAGTAGCAATACAATCATCTAAATTTTCAAAAGGTATAATTAAACTTGCAACTACCTTTGGTGCTGGCATGATTTTAAGTGTAAGTTCAGTAATAATTCCAAGGGTACCTTCTGAACCAATCATTAAATTCAAAAGACTATAACCTGAACTTGTTTTCGATACTGTAGCTCCAAAGTCTGTTACTTCACCGGTTGGAAGTACAACCTTCATCGCACGTACATAATCACGTGTTGCACCGTATTTTACAGCTCTCATTCCACCAGCATTAGTTGCAACATTTCCACCTAGGCAAGCGAATTTTTCACCTGGGTCTGGAGCATATAATAATCCTTTTTTTAAACAGTCCTCTGCAAGATCGTTTAATAAAACACCAGCCTCTACACGTACAATAAAATTCTCTAAGTCATAAGAAAGTATTTTATTCATCTTTGTAATATCAATTAAAACTCCTCCGAGTAGTGGAACTGCTCCACCTACAAGCCCCGTTCCTGCCCCTCTTGGAGTTACTGGTATTTTATTTTCATCACATATTTTTACTACCTTTGAAACTTCTTCAGTAGAATGTGCCATAAATACAACTTGTGGAGCTGCTTTTCCATAGATAGGCATTTCATCGTGACTATAATCTTCATTTATATCTTCACCTGTTAAAATATGCCCTGGAGCTGCCTCCTGTAATTTCATGATTAATTCTTCTGTTAATTGATTATACTCTGCCATAATAATCATTTCCTTTCTAATTTATTTAGTGCCAAATTTAAATTATTTCCTAAACTTTTACCTGAGATCTTTCATCCCTTATATTTTTATACTACTTATTTCTTATCTTTTATCTCTAAATACTACTTATATCTTACTTATTATCTCTTAACTAAATAAACGTGTACCTATAAAACATAGGATTCCACTAATAGTTATATAGCATATATAATATTTAAATACACTTCTTAAAATTTTACTTTCCGAACCAGATTTGCCTATTGCACTTGCGCCAATTGCAATACTTTGAGGACAAATCATCTTTCCTATACCTGCTCCAAGTGTATTGGCTGCACCCATCCATGCTGCTGAAAGTCCGAGTTTTTGTGCTGTTTGTACTTGTAATCCTCCAAATAAAACACTTGTAGATGTACCTGAGCCTGTGACAAAGCCTCCAATAGATCCTATTAATGGTGAAATTAATGGATATGCTCCTCCTGTAACTACAACTAAAAAACTTGCAATATCTGAAATCATTCCACTATAGCTCATTACTTTTGCGGTTGACATAACTGCACAAATTGTTACAATCGTTTTCCAGTTTGCTTTTAATGTACCTTTTAATACCTCAAACATCATTGGCACTTTTGCACCTTGTGTAAACCCTCCAATAATGGCCGCAATAAAGATAATTACACCCGGTGTATTAATCCAACTAAAGGTTAAAGTGTTTCCTCCTTTACCTGCATATACAATTACACTAGTTTTAAATCCTGCAATTGCATCATAAATTGGTGGGCATAATGTTGAAGTAAACATTAACATTAAAAATATTAGAATAAATGGGCACCAAGCTTTTACTGCATTACTAAATGATAAAGTTGTTTCTTCTTGTTTTTCATTAACTTGAATACAATATTCTTCTTGAGGATTTTTATTAAATATTTTTGCTGAAGCAACTGTACATATCATGCAACAAATAGATCCTACTATATTTGGTAATTCTGGTCCAAGTACTGTTGCTGTAATATAAGCAGGTATTGTAAATGATAATGAAGCAACCAAGGTAACAACAAATACCCCTTTAAGTGCCTTTATTCCCCCACCTACAATGGATACCATAATAAATGGACTTATAAAAAGGATAAACGCTTCAATTATCGCTGTGTTTGCTGCTAGTGAGTTAGCTCCAACTTTCGTTATTTCAGAAAGTGTTACTAAAGGTATTCCAACTGATCCAAAAGCAGTTGGCGCTGTATTGGCAACTAAACATGCTAGAACTGCTGAAATTGGATTTAATCCAAGACCAGCGAGCATTGATGCTGGAATAGCAACTGCTGTACCGAATCCCGCCATTCCTTCCATGAAAATACCAAAGCCCCATCCAATAATTAATATTAATACTCTTTTATCTCTAGAAACTCCAGCTAACATTTTTTTAATGGAATCCATTGCGCCTGTACGTAGAACCAAATTATACGTAAACAAAGCTGCAACAATAACTAGACAAATTGGCCACAATGCGTTTAGTATTCCTTCTAATACTCCTGTCATAGTATAAATGACATTCAAATTCCAGAAGAAAATAGCTAAAATCATTGTAAGAACAAGTGTAATTAAACAGGCTTTAAAACCTGGCATTTTTAATCCGCTAAGTGCAATTATAAGCCAAATAATTGGTGCTATGGCCATTAAGAATTTTAAAAACAGCATTTCATATCCTCCTTATTTAATTCTTAAGTGGTATAATCTTTCACAAATTGGTATGACCATGGTATTATAATTATCCATCTCTCCACTTGCTAATTAATACTGTTTTAAAAATATACGAATATAATTATTTTTTATATGCTACGTTTATTATTAATTTATTTTTAATAATTCTCTAAGTGTACAAGTGTAAAATTTTATATTTAATTTCATATTCTTGTGAATTGAGATTTATTTTTAAGTTATTGCAATAGCTTTTAGTGAAATAACCCTTTATCTTAGAAAAAATTTTACTGTGCTTTTGCTTTTTTCATTTCTTCAATCATAACTGGAAGAATTTCTGCAACATTACCAACAATACTTAAGTTAGAAACTTCAAATATTGGAGCCTCTTCATCTTTATTAATTGCAACGATATAACCTGAACCTGTCATTCCAGATGTATGTTGTGTTGCTCCAGAAATACCACATGCAATATATAGTTTTGGTGCTACAATTTTTCCTGATTGTCCAACTTGATGTGCACGAGAAATCCATCCTTCCTCAATTGCGGGTCTTGTTGCACCAACTACACCACCAAGTACACGTGCTAATTCTTCAACAAGTTTAAAATTTTCTGCATTTCCCATTCCACGTCCACCAGAAACAATAACTTCAGCTTCTTCTAAATTAACAGATTCAGAAATTTCTTTTACTACATCAACAATTTTTGTCTTAATAACATTAGATGAAATTTCAACCTTCTTTTCTGTAACACTTGCATTTGAAGCAGATTCTGGCTTTGGAAAGCTTCCATTTCTAACTGTAACTATAGCAGTGCCTTCTACTTCAATATGTTCCAAAATTGTGCCACCATAAGCTGGTCTGGTATATATAACTTTATCATGGCTTTTACTAATTCCTGTTACATCACTTACACAGCCTAAACTCATTCGTCCAGCAATACGTGGTGCAATATTTTTAGCGAGTGCTGTATTAGCTAATAGAATAATATCTGGATTTTGTTCCTTAACAGTTTCTGCTAATACTTCTGTCAAAGTATCACAGCCATCCGCATTATCTGCAAAAATAACTGGAATTCCAAACTCTGCTACTGTATCTGCTAAAGCCCTGTTACCTACTACAAGAGCTGTTCCTTCTACCTCTAATGCTTTTACTGCACTAATAAGTTCTAGGCTTCCTCCCAATACTTTTTCTCCATCTGTTTCAATAAACAATAATGCTTTCATACTTTCCTTTTCCCCCTTAATTTAGATTGCCTTATCCTTTTTCATTTGTTCCATAACAGCACTTACTGCAAGCACAGCATCTTTCTCTTTAATCTTGATACCAGCTTCTTTCTTAGAAGGTTCAACATATTGAATGCAACATACTTTTGCTTGTTTTACCTCTCCAATTTCTGCTGCTGAGTAAGTTGGAATTACTGCCTTACGACTTGCCATCTTAGTTTTAATCGTAGGGTAACGTGGATCATAATTTGGTTTACTTACTGTTACTACTGCTGGTGATTTTAAAGAAACTAAATTATATCCTTCATCAGTTTCTTGATGAACTTCCAAATCATTATCTTTTAGACCTATTTCAATTGCACTACTTACAAAACCCATTTTAAGTTTTTCAGCAAGCATTGCTCCAACCTCACCAGTAATTTCATCTGTAGATTCCTTTCCACAAAGAATTAAATCAAATTTTTTACCCTTGTCCTTTTCAATTTTATTAATAGCATCTGCCAAAACATGAGCTGTTCCAAGGGAGTCTAAATCTGCATATAAATCATCTTTTACAAAAAATGCTTCTTTAGCTCCTACAGAAAGACAATTTTTCAAGGTGTTTAAAGAATCTTCTGCTCCAACTGTTAATACACTTACTTTCCCTCCATGTGCTTCAGTCAAACGGACTCCTAGCTCTAATGCATATGTATCAAATGCATTTGCTACCAAACTCACTCCACTTAACTTGGGTTTTTTAGCTTTCTTATCCAAATGAATTTCAACAGAGTCATCTGGAACTTGTTTTACACATAACATAATTTCCATGTTTTTTCTCCCCTTTACCATTTACATTAATTTAATGATATTAACAAGTTTATTAATATTCTTTTCCTAGATTTAATATATTCCTATAATCAAAGATAATTTTCCTCCTATAAATTCATACGTACTTGTCATACCAATCATAAATAGGTAGGACCAATTTATAATTTCATTATATCTCCTCAAATACTGCTTGTAAACAATTGTTAATAATTTAACAGTAAATGTTTACATTGGTAATTTTCTCTATTATAAAAAGTTATATATATATATATAAGTCCTTAAATCAATTTTTACATCATTGATTTAAAGTAATTTTTTCCTTAATACCCTTATTTTTATATTTATTGTTAAATTAATAACATAGTCATATCAAAAAAATATTTAGATTATTAAGATGACATAACTTGCATTAATAATCTAAAAATACCATTTCTTCTACAGAACCCTCTTACAGAATCTCTTGATAATCCTATAATACTAGCAATAGCCTTATATCCCATATCTTTTAATCTCAATTCTCTTATTTTTTCTTTTTGGTCCACATTCATATGAATTGCTCCTTTCAATCAATATTTTGGCAATAAAAAAACGCCTTGAAGAACTTTACTAGTATTCTTAGCGCTTATGTACTAAATTTGTATTTTATCTGAAATTTTAGATGCTTTTATAATTTGGATTATGTTGAATGTTTATTAGTTTCTATGTAATTTTCAATTCTATCAACTCTAAATGGTATTTCAAATTTACTGCTTCCTTTTTCAATTTCAGAAACTAAATAAAAGTAATATTCATTAAAAACTACTGCTATTGGGTTTACTACATGATGTTTCTGCCTTCCATCAGCTCTTTTATAATCAAATTCAACTTGTTTACCTCTTTCAATACTCTTTCGTATAATCCAAAGCAAATCAATTATATCTTTCTTGTGCTGTGGTTCAACATAATAAAGTTCTTCTTTAGCAATTATCTCTTTTACAACTGATGCGTCTTTAACTTGAGAACTTAATATATTTAACATTCTTGTTATTTCTTTTCTTGTAAATGCTCTTGACTGTATTATTACCTTCACAAAAGCATATATATCGCTTTCAGAAAAATCACAATCTCCTCTCAAATTTACTTTATATACATTATCTTTACGACAGTAGCTTATTTCTCTATACACACCATTAGAACCCTCATTTTCATAGTTACATTTAAAATAGTCATTTAAACATTTAATATCTCTTCTAACAGTTCTCTCACTTGTACCAGAATATTTTACAAATGCTGCTTTATCAAATTGATTTTCTTTATTAATTAAATTATATAGATCAAGAATTCTATATATAGCCAACCTTTCACTTGGTATCTGGTCCTCACCCATATTTTTATCATTTTCTTCTTTAATCACCATATTTATCACTCACCCAGCAATATTTTACTTGAAATATTAATTTTTGTATATAGTTTAGAATATTTTTAGTGATTTTAATCATCTCCACATTTCTATTGCTAAATAAACTATTTTTTTTAATTCTCCTATCAAACCCTTAACTTCATACCTTGAAATATTATCAATTATTTTCTGTCCTTTATCATTATTACATAACCTTTTAAAATTATCTTGCAAATATATAATCTCATCAGCATTTAAATTGTTAATACATTCTGCTTCATAACAGTTTACTAGTACTTCTTTAACCTCATATTCTGTTAAATCTGACTGTGGAATAATACTCTTATATTTATATTGAATGTATAATATTAAATCACATATATCTTTCGGCTTTATTCTGCTCTTAACTAAACATCTATTCTTTTTATTTGTACTTTCTTTACTATACTTTATCTCATATACATAATTAACTTCTCGATTTAACATGTCCATTTTATCAATTCCTCCAAATTTCTATGTTTAAAATATACTCCAATAATACAGACATATAATGTCCATCTTGAGTAAAAATTTATACAAATGGAGGACCTTTAATAGCAACTGTATTGGATTCTATTAAATCAAATGTTGCCCAAAAACTATATCACCTTTCTTACTTTATATTACAGTTATAAATGTCAACCTATGAATGGTTCTTCCGCATTTATATGTTACCTCATAAAATAAAAACAAGAGTCTCCGAAACCAAAAATCCTTGCTGTAAAACTAGCAATTACACTTTCACTCTCAGAAACCCTTATTTATCAGTGCTTCAAGCACTTTTATTTATCTTTTTTTGACATCTTTACTACCGTCTTCACATGTGCTGAGTGTTGTGTGTAGCACAAATATATTAATTAAGATGTAGTGTGATTTATAAATCTTTATTCCAATTGAAATAAACAATTAACTATCAAATCATATACCTGTATACTTTCAGGAGTTTTCAATATATAATCATCTGTTTCTGTTACTCCATCAGGATTATCAGAAAGCTCTACATTCAATACTGAATTAACTATATCACTTCTTACTTGTGAATAGGCTATCCCCATAAATGGTAAAATAAATTTTGTTTTTTCACTAACCTTTACAACTAATAGATACATATTCTTATATTCTATTATTCTCACTTTACATTTTTCTCTTGCAATACTATTAATTAAATCCTTGCTATGAGGATATGTCCTATCGCAGTATATATACATTTCTTTATTATTTGTATCAAATCCCTTAATATCATCTCTTTCAATATCATATGCCATATAATTCACTACTATAGGTGATTCAGAAACTTCTATCAATTGTCTAGTTTGTAACTCATCTGTATTCAAAAAAAGTATCTTCTTCTTCATACAATCAAAATATGATGTAACATAGCTTTTTTCACCTAACTTACTCTTCATTATTTCCATAGATTCTTTAGGTATATATAACAACCTACTATCAAACAAATCTATGTCGCACATATTTCCCAAATAAAATAATATTCCCAAACGTTCCCTACAACAATTAAAAATTTCATCATCATTAGATGTATCTGAAGAAAATGTACTAAATGAATGTGGAAAGCTATAATTAGGCAAATCCTTAATATCTATTTCTATAAGCTTAACAGTGTCAAAATATGTGGATATCTCATTTATTCTATGTGAATTTTTATATATTTGCTTTAAATATTCTTTTATCTTATACATTATATCATCATTAATAAAATAATTATCTCCCATATCTTGCTTTAACTCAAGCTCTAAAACTTCCAAATTTAATGCTCCTCTTTTATCAATAATATTATAATACTTATTTAATAACTTATTTAATCTTTTATTAGGAATGTATTTTTCTACATTCTCTATATCAGAAATAAACTTTTTAAATTTCTTTTTTTGCTTAAACACTTCAATATCTATCTCTGTGATATTTGCATTTAATGAAATTTTAGCTAATGTAATTATTAGGAAATATAACTCGTCTATATTTATATGTACTGAACTTTCAGGCTCTAAATATTTTAAGAATTTTATAAGTGGATATATATATTTATAATACTCTTTATTGTTCTTCTTTAAGTATTGTAGATAATCAAAATAGCATTTATAACCTTTGTTTCTTATTATATATATACATTCGGCAAAAACAGCAGCTGCTTCTTGTACTTTTCTTGAATGTGTACAAAACTCATCAAGCATATGTTTATAATTGTTATCATATATTACAACTTTTCTTATTAGATAGCAAAACATTCCCCATACTGTTTGCTTAGTTAATAACATATGAATTGTTTCATGTAGTATTGTTGCATTAATTTCTTCTTCACCATTGTCCATAAAATTAATAGCTGTAACATTACTAAAATCATATTCTCCTAAAATAGATTTTTTCATTTTTATTTGCCCCCAGTTCTAAATATTATTTATTAAATTCTAAAATCATAATTAAATTTATTATCAACTATTTCTATAAAATCAACTATATTAACTACACTTTTATAGATAAACATACTTTCATCTTTATTTAAAACATCATTATCATGAGCATAGCTTTTATTATTTCGCACATAATTAAACTTATCTAATATAGAAATTGCTGTCTTTAAAATAGCCTTACTCATTTCACTTTCAATTTTACCTTCTGCAATAATAAATTTAACATATTTCCCATAACAAGAGTTTAATGGCTCATCTCTTTCATAAACAATATTGTGTTTATCACAAAGCCTTCTAACATACTTAATCATATAAGTATGTAATCTATCTAACGCTAATGCTGGTTGTCCATCCTCTATAGATAGTTTAATTGAATTCGCTAATACTTCAAAGCTTTCTTCACTTATATTATTATGTAATTCTTCGTTCTCCTTAGAATCCTCATAATAATCTTCCTCAAAGCATATCGATTTTATATCATATCCAACTTCAGCTGGAATTGTACTATCACAAATATCAAATAAAATCTTTTCTATTTGCTTATTATCTAGAAATGGTAAATTATCTTCTTTAACATAAAACTTTATTCTTATTCCTTTTGCATCCCATCTCCCTGCTCTATCAACATAATATGATGTTCCTAAATCATCTATACAAATATAAGCATCTTCTAATAATTTTAAAATGTCAGCTCTATTTTGCCTTTGTAATTTTCTACATATAATATTAAAAAATTTTTTATTATCAAATGGTAATTCATAAGTAAACACTTTATATACCTCTCTCTTATTAAAAATAAACTACAGAAATACATTCTGTAGTTATAATTTAAATCCACGTTAACTTTCTATTATTTTATTTGGTGGTGCGGTAGGGGAATTACCCCTAACTATGCTTAACCTTATATCAAAAGATTTATATTATAGTAATAATATTCCGTCTCTTAAAGTTGAGAAGATACCCCGCAAGCACAATTTCCCACCATCAAGCATAAAAATATCATTTTCATTAGCATAGCTCCTTCTAATTTATATTCAAAATAAATATTATTAGATATCATCCAACTAACTCTTATGGACAGACCTGCTATCACCATAAATAATAATCCTAACATAAGCAATTACTTATTTACCAATTATAACATATTATATAATTTAAGTAACTATTCAGCCATAGCAAATTAATTTATTTTTAATATAATTTTAGATACAACAAATAGAGGTACTGAAATTCTAAGTACCTCTAAATTTATCTTAGTTACACTAAGGTCGGA
>NZ_CAURTC010000052.1:0-20493 GCF_963527835.1 uncultured Clostridium sp.
GTTTCAAACTGAATACGTATAAATATAGAGAAAATGTCGCTAAAATAGGACAATTTCATAATAAATATAAAATATCGGATATAAGTATCAATATTATTACTTATACCCGATATTTATTATAGTATATTTAATTTAAAATATTTTTTTATTGTTGAGCATATTTTTCATCTAATATAATTTCAACATAACTAAGTTTATTTTCTACACTAGCATCTGAAGCTACTGTTATTTGATAAGTATTAAACTTGTTATTCCAAACTAGACCAATAGGAGCAGTTACGTCTGGTGTTTGAGCACTAATGCCTAATACATTTAAGATGTTAATACCATCATTAGGGTATTTCATTTCTTTTATTGGTATAATTTTAATGATTGCAGATTTAGAATCAACGTAAGTTATTTCAAAAGTATAATCATCCTTTTCGTAAGTAACTTTATTACCATCTGTGCTTTTAGGATTTCCTAAAAGTTTTTTAATGGCATTCTGATCCTTATCTTTTAAATCATCTATACTAACAACCTTTTTTACTTCTGCAGTAGAAGATTCAACATTTCCAGGTAGAGTTGAATCAGCATTTTCATTTTCAGTTTGAGTTTGTTCAGTTGTGTTATTAGCATCGTTATTAGTAGTTTTAGGTTTTCCACATGATACTAATGTCATAATGCATAATAGTGAAATTACTGATAATTTAATAATATTTTTTTTCATGAGCGTTTTCCTCCTAAGATATCAAAAATTTTGTTTATGCTTACATAGTAAAATTTGTTATTTGTAAAATATTATATCACTATTTATTTTTAATAAAAGCAAAGTAATAGAATCTTAATAAAGATTAAATTTTAATGTAAGCTTTGTTTGAATTTAAGTAGTTTAAATCCATTTTCTGAAACATAAACTCCAAGTAACACTAATATTGCACCAAAAGTAGAGTACATAGTAAGGCTTTCATTTAATATAAAGAAAGAAGCTATCATTGTAACAGTTGGTATTAAATAAATGTAATTATTAGTTTTAATAACTCCCAAATTATCAACTGTATAATTCCAAACAACATAACAAATCCCAGATGCGATTACCCCTAAAAATAATAAATTAAATATTACTTTTGGTTGTGATAATGATATTGCATTTATATTATTATTTGAAGAAAACAATATAAATGGCAATATGGTTAGTAATGCATAAAAAAACATTTTTCTAGTTATGTATATGTAGTTATAAGTACCACTAATTTTCTTTAAAGTTACTGAATAAACAGCCCAAGACAATGCAGCAGATAAAGCTAAAATGTCTCCAAGTGGATTTAATTTTAATATAAAATTCCCATTAAAGATAACTAAAAATACACCTAAAATTGCAATTATAAATCCAGTAAATAAGTTTTTATTTAAGCTTTCTCCTTTTGAAAAAAAGTGTGCCATAAATGCTGTTAAAATTGGAGCTGTGGCAAGAATTAATGCTACATTAGATGTAAGAGAATAAATTAATGCAGAATTTTCAGTAAGAAAATATAAAGATCCTCCAGTGATTCCAGCAAGTAAAAATAAAGCTTCTTCTTTTATTGATGTTATTTTGTGAAATTTAGGATGAATTAGTAAAAGCATAATGTATGCTATTGAAAATCTAAGAAACATTATTTCTGCTGGAGTGAAAGTGCTAAGTAATACTTTAGTAGATACAAATGTAGTACCCCAAACTACTATTGTAAAAAATGCTAAAAAGTTTAATAATAAATTTTTATTATTCATATGAATTAAGTCCCCCTTTAATCTATGTAATTTTTGCTCTGTGGTAAATTATATAGTAATAATAATTTTATGTAAATAAATTAATATTTGAGAAAAATGGTACTGATAGAATATTTTTGTAAAATATTAGGCAGTATTTGAAGGAATATTAAGTTTTTCCATAGAAGTATAGTACTAGGGATAAAAGGGGGATGATAAACTTATGAATAATATAATATTTAAAACAATAGACGGAGTAGTTTATGGAGGAGAATTAACATACTTTGGAAAAGAAGAATTGTCAGTAAAAAATTTATTTAGATATAATGACTTTGATGATGACTATATAAAGGAATCTAAAGAGAATCCATATAAAAATGAAGATGTATGGTTTTATACTAACAAAATAATTTGGTATAAAAAGAGAAGTTAATTGAATATTAAGATATGTTTAAGTACATGTTTATATATGAATAAGTAAAGCTAGATATAACTGACTATTAAAAAAGATTACTTAATTGAATTGCTTCATTTAAGTAATCTTTTTTTATTTATAATATATTGTATAGAAAATTTACTTATCTTTATTTTTAAGTATTCCATTAGAAATAATTTTTTCTTGGAATTCTACATCAAATGCTTTTTCATATTTTTTTATTATGTTCATTTGTTTATCAGTAACTATACAGATAGAAGTACCTTTTGCATTACCTCTAGCAGTTCTACCAGATCTATGTAAGTATTCATCAAGTTTTAATGGAAGATCTAAATTAAATACATGAGTAATATCAGTAATATCAAGACCTCTAGCAGATACATCTGAAGAAACTAATATTTTGATTTTACCTGTTTTAAAGCTATCAATAGCATTTTTTCTTTCTTCTTTAGAAATACTTCCACTCATAGCAAAACACTCTCTATTATGATAATTAAGTTTTAAAGAAGTTAATTCAATGTCTTTATTATCATTAACAAATATTAATGCTCTTTTTGGATCTTCTGCTGCTATTATTTTTCTAAGTACTTCAAATTTATCTCTTCTATCACATTTTACATACACATGTGAAATGTTAGGGTTAATTGAAGATTTACCTTGTGATTTAACTATTATTGGATCTTTCATTAATTCCTTTAATGAACCAACTATTTCAGGAGTAATAGAAGCAGAAAAGGCCATTAATTGCCTATCTCTCATAGTTGTTTTAATTATGTCTTTAACAATTTGAGCTCTTTTTGGATCTAATAAGTTATCAACTTCATCAATAACAATAGTTTTTATAGTATGAGCAGTGATTTTTTTCTTTCTTATAAGATCAAGAACTCTACCAGTTGATCCAACTATTATATGAGGCTTAACTTCCTTAATCTTTTTAATTTGATTATTTATATTAACATCACCGATTATTCCAAGTGATTTAACGTTTATTCCAGAATTATCTGAAAGCAACTTAATTTGCGCCTCTATTTGCATAACTAATTCATGAGTTGGTGCTAAAATTATTGCTTGAATATCTTTCTTTTCAGTATTTATTCTTTCAAATATAGGAAGAAGGTACGCTAAAGTTTTACCACTTCCAGTAAATGATTCTCCAATTATGTCTTTATTTTCTAAAGCTTCATTTATAACTAAACTTTGAATTTCAGTTGGAACAGTTATATTTTGCTTTTCTAATGCACTTATTATATCTGAACTTAAATTTAAATCGTTTAATGATTTTGTCATATTTTAAAAATTCTCCTTTGTTTTTAAATATTAGTATGCTTAATTATATACTTAATATATGTATTTTTCTAGTTAAACTTGTATTTGTAGTATATAATCATAGAGTTAGATAAATTTTAGTTAATATTTAATGAATATTACCATAAGAGTAAATATTGTTATTTCTAAGTTATAACTTTTAATAAAAAAGTATTTTTTGAAATAGATATTTAACATATAGGCTAAAATAAATTTGTTATAATAAGTAAAGTGAATTTTAGATATTTCATTGAGATAAAAAAGGAGACAATTAAAAAATGAGTAAAGAATTTAATAAATTTGAATTAAGTGATGAATTGTTAAAAGCAATTGATAATTTAGGATATAAGACACCATCAGAAGTACAAGAGAAAGTAATACCCGAAATACTTAGAAATAAGGATTTAGTTGTAAAATCTCAAACAGGAAGTGGAAAGACAGCGTCTTTTGGTATTCCATTATGTGAAAAAATAGACTGGGATGAAAATAAACCTCAAGTGTTAGTATTAGCGCCAACAAGAGAATTAGCAGTTCAAATTAGTGAAGATATATCTAATATAGGAAGATATAAAAGAATTAATTGTGTACCTATTTTTGGAAAGCAATCAATAATGGATCAAGAAAGAAAATTAAAGCAAAAAACACATATAGTTGTTGGTACTCCAGGCAGAGTATTAGATCATATAGATAGAGGAAGCCTTGATGTGTCAAAGATAAATTATTTTGTTATAGATGAAGCAGATGAAATGCTTAATATGGGATTCATAAAACAAGTAGAAGCTATAATAAGAAGAATACCAAAGAAAAGAGTAACATTATTATTTTCTGCAACTATACCTGATGAAATAAAAAACTTATGTGACAAACATATGAATAGACCAATTGATATAGCAATTAAATCTCAAAATTTAACAAGCGATAATGTAAGTCACTATGCTTATCATGTAGGATATAACGAAAAACTAGATTTATTAAATAATATACTTATATCTGAAATGCCAGAAACTTCAGTTGTATTTTGTAGAACAAAAGAAAATGTTGATACAGTACATGAATATTTAAATAGTAAAAGATATTCTGTAAATAAAATACATGGCGGAATGATGCAAAAAGACAGACTTGATACTATGGAGCAATTTAGAAGAGGTGACTTTAGAATTTTAGTAGCAACAGATATAGCTTCAAGAGGTATAGATATAGAGGGAATTACACATGTTATAAACTATGATATTCCAGTTGAAAAAGAAGCATATGTACATAGAATAGGAAGAACAGGACGTGCAGGGGCTAAAGGAGTAGCATTAACTTTCTGTAAAGATTCTGGAGATAGATATTTAAATGAAATTGAAGAATACATAGGCTTTAAACTAGAGGTTAAAAATATTCCAAGCAAAGAAGAGATAATTAATTGCACAGAAAAAGCAATGGAAGTATTAAAGAGCAAACCAAAAAAGAAAAAGGAAAAGAGTAATGCTGTAAATAAAGATATAATGAAGATATATCTAAATGGTGGTAAGAAAAAGAAAATTCGTCCAGGGGATATAGTTGGAGCTGTAACTAAAATACCAGGAGTAACTGGTGAAGACATTGGAATAATAGATGTTCAAGATTTAGCTTCATATGTAGATATATTAAATGGAAAAGGTAAGACTGTAATAAATGGACTAAAGACAGCTACTATTAAAGGTAAAAAGCTTAAATGTGATAGAGCAAGAGGTTAACTTTAAGTAAAGTGTTTATCTATGAATAAGCAAAGTTGGACGGAGTAATTGAACTTAGGAATATTATAATAATTTGATTAAATAGTATAATTTAGTTATACTGAATAAAGAATAATAAATAGTTAAAAAATCACTTTTCAAATTTTTTATATATAATAATAGTGTGCTATTTTTAGAAGTTGTGATTGTAGCATAATCTAGTAAGTAAATTATAGGAATTTTAAAAGTTAATTTAGTAAAGAGGTGTATTTAAAATTATGTTTTCAAATAGAAATGCAAAATGCTGGTGTGGCAGTGGATTAAAATATAAGAGATGTCATCTAGAATTTGATGAAAAATTAGAAAGTTTAAGATTAAAAGGTGAAATAGTTCCACCAAGAGAAGTAATAAAGAGTTCAGAAGACATAGAAGGAATAAAAAAGAGCTCAGAAGTTAATAATGGAGTTTTAGATTTAGTTGCAAGTAAGATAAAGGCAGGAATGTCTACTTTAGATATAGATAAATTAGTTTATGACTATACAGTAGAACATGGTGCTATACCTGCACCTTTAAACTTTGAAGGATTCCCTAAGAGTGTATGTACTTCTATCAATAATGAAGTATGTCATGGTATACCAGATGAAAAGATAATACTTAAAGATGGAGATATCGTAAATGTAGATGTATCAACAATTCTTAATGGATATTATTCAGATGCATCAAGAATGTTTATGATAGGTGAAGTTAGCGAAGATGCTAAGAAATTAGTTGAAGTAGCTAAAGAATGTATGGAAGCTGGAATAAAAGCAATAAAACCATGGGGTCACTTAGGTGATATTGGAGCTGCTTGTCAAGAAGTAGCGCATAAGAATGGTTACACAATTGTTAGAGCTTTAGGTGGTCATGGAGTAGGAAATCAATTCCATGAAGAACCTTTTGTACCTCATATCGGTAAAAAGGGTACAGATATGGTCTTAGTACCAGGAATGGTATTAACAGTAGAACCTATGGTTAATGCTGGTGGATATGATGTATATGTAGATGCAGAAAACGAATGGACTATATATACAGAAGATGATTCATTATCAGCTCAATGGGAACATACTGTTTTAATAACTGAAACTGGAGTTGAAATATTAGCTAAATAATTTTGTGATGCTTCAAGGATAGTGCTTATATTATATATGTATAAGTAAAGCTGGACGGAGTAATTGAACTTAGGAATGCTAAAATTAAAACAAGGCCAATAATTAAAGTAATTATATAAGAGATTACCATCCTGTATTTGTATAAACATAGGGTGGTATTTTTTATGGAGTAAATACAAATAAACAAAGAAAGTGTATAAATAAATTTTTCATGCAGTCTTAAAAAACATTTTTGTCGTAATAAAATTAGTAAATTACAAATACAATATAATATTATTACTAAATTAAAGGTGCATGATGGGAATAATATGTTGGATAAAATCAAAATTATTATTGAGTAAAAAGAGTAATGAAGAAAGTTTAATGCAAATGTTAAGAAAGGAAATAAAGAACTTAAAAGAGGAAAATAAAGAATTAAAAGAAAAAATACTAGTTATAGTAATTTTATGCACAATAAGTATTGTATTATAGACAATGAAAAGGTAATTGATGGATCATATAATTGGAGTAACAATGCTAAATATAATTTAGAATATATTATTGTTATTGAAAGTACTGTTGTAGCTAAAATGTATAAAGAGAATTTTGATAAGATCTATAATAATCCTAAATATTATAATTTTGAAGAATATAATGAATTAGGGTAAATTTTATAACGTATTAATTTAAAGGAGTTTTTTATGGAAGATGAACAAATAAAGGATATTATAGTAGCTTTAATAAATAATAAGATGTTTCCAGAAGGAAAAGATGAAGAACATACTGCTAAATATGTAGCTAGATTTATAAAAACATTACAAAAAGAATTAGATAAATAAGATGGAGGCTGGTGGAGGGTCGCCTCCACCATGAAAACCTCGACAATACAGAAATGTGTTGTCGAGGTTTATTAATATTTAAAGGATTAATAAAAGCATTGGATAACTTTCTTTAGTTATTTAATGCTTTTTATTTATGACTTATTTTTAAGATTTAAAAAAATATATTGACTGATTGAATAAGTCGTAATATTATAAGACTTATAGGAATAATATTACATACAAAATCGACTTATTAATAAGTCTGGAGGAGATTATGATCGGTTTAGAACTAATTGCAAAGCTAAAGAAGGTTGAATTTAAGGAGATTGCAAGTTATTTAAATGTATCACCACAATCAGTTAGTGATTGGATAAAAGGAAAAAGACGAGTTCCACCAAAGAGAGCTGAGGAGCTAGGGAGATTTTTTAATGTAGAGAAAGAATTAATAGGAAAGGTATTAACTGATGAGGAGAAATTAAAATTACATTATGAGATAAGTAATTTTAATAATATTATTGAAATTATGGAAATAGAAAAGGTTGAGGGGGTCAATAATAAAGTGGATAATATTCAATTAAATATGTGGAAGGATTCGGATGATAGAGAGGTTTTAACTACTAGTAACTTAGAAAATAAAGTTAAAGAAGAGAGAAGAAAAATAAAAATAAAAGAAGCTGATATAATGATATCTCAATTAAAAGAAATGTATACAGAAAGAGAAGCTATAGATGTTCATCCTGAATTTCAAAGGATATTTAGATGGAGCAACAAACAAAAATCTAGGTTTATTGAATCAATATTATTAGGAATTCCAATACCACCTATTTTTATAGCGGAGGATTCAGATTTAAATTGGGATGTGATAGATGGGGTTCAAAGACTTTCAACAATATTTGAATTTTTAGGAGTATTAATAGACGATGATAATAAGTTGGTTGAGCCGACTGTTTTAGTGGAGACAAAAATATTAAAAGAACTAGATGGAAAAGTGTGGGATAATAAGTACCATAAACATAAATTTTCATTTAATGAGAGTAAATATTTAAAAAATGCATTTCTAAATGCAACTTTAAAAATTATTAAAATAGATGAAGAAAGTGATTCGAAAGTTAAGTATGATACATTTGATAGACTAAATACTGGCGGAAGTAGGTTAACTGATCAGGAAATAAGAAATTGTTTAGCAATTATGTTAAATAGAAATTTTTATGTCTGGTTAAGGCAATTATCCTACAATCCTGACTTCATAAATTGTATGCCTTTAACAGAAAAGGGGAAAAAAGAGCAGGATGATTTAGAATATGTACTAAGATTTTTCGTGTATAGGAATATAGATTTATCAGAGGTGTCATCAAGTGATGATATAGGTGATATGATAACTGAGAGAATGAGAGACTTCTGTACTGAAAATATATTAGATTTTAAGAAAGAAAAAGAAATATTCGATAAAACATTCCAATTATTATCCGATGCGTTAGGGGAAGATGTATTTAAAAAATACCATAGAGATGGAAAATTTAAAGGTGCTGTTAATTTATCAAATTTTGAAATTATTGCAATAGGAGTAGCTAATAATATTGAGGAAATATTAAAGTTAGAACAGCCAATAGAGTATTTAGGAACAAAGATAAAAGAATTATACACAGATGAAAGATATTTAGAGTTACAGAAAGCAAAGATAGCTAGCCAAAGGGCAGTTACTAGGTTTATTAAGCTAACAACATTAGGAACAGAATACTTTAGTATATAAGTATAAAACAGGATATAATATTGTATCCTGTTTTTTATCTTAAAATAAGAGACTTTTAAAAGTAATTAAATTAGGATATACTAGGTACATTGATAATTAGATTAAGGAGAGTGGAGAAAAATTGAATGATATTGATTTTAACAATCAGAAATTTATTTTTGAGGACACTTTTAAAAATATAGATGGATTATTAAATAAGGATAATAAAGTTAAATATGCTCAATATTATACTGGAGAAAATATTGCGGTATATATGGCAAATATGTTAAAAAAAATAAATAAGAAAATTATAAGATTATTAGATCCAGGTTGTGGGGTAGGGATATTAACTGCTGCGTTTTTACATAGACTTATAAATATGCAAGATAGAAAAGTTAGCAAAGTAATAGTAACTATGTATGAAATAGATAAAGTGGTAATACCAAGATTAGAAGAAAATATGAAAGAAATATCAGATATTTGTAATAAACATGGATTAGCACTAGAATATTGTATAATAAACGATAATTTAATTAGAGATTTTTATGATAAAAAAGACTCTAATAGCATATACAAATTTGATTATATAATAATGAATCCTCCGTATATGAAATTAGTAGATAATTCTGATGATGATGTTATGTTAGAGAATATAGGGATAAATGTTACTAATTACTATGCTGCTTTTGTTTCAATTGCAATAAGACTCTTAGAAAGTAAAGGAGAATTAGTTGCAATAACTCCAAGAAGCTTCTGTAATGGAGTATATTTTTTAGATTTTAGAAAAGATTTATTAGAAAATGTGGCTTTTGATAAGATTCATTTATTTGAATCAAGAAAAGATCTTTTTAAAGAAGATGAAGTTTTGCAGGAGAACGTTATATTCCATTGTACAAAGAAAAAAACTAAAAAAACTCACAAAATAAGTATCATTCATAGTTATAGTAATTTAAAAGAAGGGGTAAGCGTTGAAGAAAAAAGATTTGAAGATGTCGTATTCCCAAATGATGGTAATTTTTCAATTAGAATAATAAGAGGGGCTGAAGAAGAAGAGATATCAAAGAGAATAAATTCTTTAGAATGTAGTTTGGAACAATTAGGGATTCAAGTTTCAACAGGACCTTTAGTTGATTTTAGAGAGCCAAAAGAAACACAAAGTAAGGAAAGAATATTTAATGGAATACCATTCTTTTTTAGTGAACATATATCTATTAAAGGTATAAATTGGCCTAAACCTAACGGAAAGAAATATAATTATATTATTTTAAGTGAAAATAACAAGAATAGGATGAGAAAAAATGGTAACTATGTATTAGTAAAAAGAATGACATCTAAAGAGGAAACGAGACGAATTGTTTCAGCTGTATGTGAGGGAGATAATTATGACTATGAGTATTTTGCTTTTGATAATAAAGTTAATTATTTTCATCATAATAAAGAAGGATTACCTATAGAGATAGCTAAAGGACTATGTATATATTTAAATTCTACTATTGTAGACAGGTATTTTAGAACGTTTAGTGGAAATACACAAGTTAATGCTAATGATTTAAGAAGCCTAAGTTATCCAACTTTGAAGCAGTTAAAAATTTTGAGTGAACGATATGATAGCTTAATTGGAAATCAAGAATTAATTGATAGAGAAATATATAATATATTATTTTAATAAATGATATAATAGGAAGGAATATAATTGATATATTCCTTCCTATATTATTATTTATAGGTAGAATAATGAATTTTTAAAAATGTTTCAATTACATAAACAGTAGTAGATGGAGCTATTTTAGTAGAAAATTCTCTGAATTTTTTATCTGTTAAAAAAACTGTATTCATATCAAGTTCATGAGGACAACCCTTAAATAATTTTTGTAATTCTTTGTAGCGTAATAGATCAACAGGACCAGATGATGCAACTGCTTCAAAAATAATAATTTTATTACTATCATTATCGAAACAAATTAAATCAGGATATTTACTATCTTTGCTAAAAGGAATATTTAATTTTTCTACTAAATTCATATTAAAGTATTTATCTTTTTGTTGAGTATCGCCAATATAAACTATTGAAGGATTTTTTGTCTTAGTTAATAAAATATCTTCAATGATAAACTTAGATATTAGATTATGGTCTCCTGATGAAAATTCTAGATTTTTATCTGTAAAGCTTGGATCATTAAATGGTGGATTAATTTTTACTGATAATAAAGATAAATGTTCAATTTGTTTGCGTCTATTCACAATTGTTTCATTTATAAATGATTTTTTTAACGTATCAAATGAATCCTTACCGAAATTATTAATTAAATTTTCAAAATCTTTACTAATTGTATAATTAGTGTTACCTGAATTTACAGGCCTACTAGGATCATCTTTATTTTTATCAATTAATCCAAAGTCTAATAAGTTTTTTAGTGCTGTTTTTCGAATAGATTCTCTAGTGTTTTCAGCATAATTTTTTTGTAAGTTGTTATTAGCAAAAGATATTATATCAGTAATACGAGCGCCGTCATGTAAACATTTTTTGCCTTTCATAAGTGTAGAAATAGATTCATCTTTATTTAGAAGTGCTAATAGAGAAGTATGGGTTATGTCAGTATTAGCATAGTTTGGAAAACCAAGTTCCTCCAAAATTATTTTGATTGATTGAGAATTCATAATATATACCTCCTGATTATCTGCAAATATACAGATGAAAGTGTATTGAATATTAGGCTTGTACACTTGGATTATCTGCAAAGTTGCAGTTATGATAAGGCTATTATAAGACTTTGAAGACAAGCTGTCAATGGGAAGTAAATAAAAATTTTAAATATATATTATTAAATTGGAATGATATCTATACTAGATAGATAATTCCTATAGGTTCATAAAAAAATGGAGGTAATATTAATGAGGAAGGTTAGGAAAGTAAGTGATTTAATTGGGATTGGACTAGAAACTAATATAATCAGTGCTATCGAAGAGCAACTAGATATTTTAGATAATAACTATGGTGCTGAAAGAAATATTGATGCAGATTTAGGTGGATATGTATTACTTCTAGAAACTAAAGATGATGTTATTGAAGCAAAAGAAAATATATTAAAGGATATTATTCCAGAGTATGTTGATGATATTAAATGTGAAGGAGGTAATCATTATTGTTTATTTCTTTTTCTTTTGTCTTCAAATTATGCAGTAATTGTAGTTCTTACTAAAGAGTTAATGAATATTCTAGTAGAAGAGTAGGAGGTGGAGAGGTGGCAAAGAAAGCTATTAAGGAAACTAAGTATTGCTCATTAATTTCGCAAAGTTTAATTGAAGATTCAGAGTATACTTATGCATTAGAGAAAATTATAGTTAAACCACAGAGCAATAGAGAGGAATTAAGATTTAGTGTGTACAAGGATCAACAGAGGTATGGTATGAAGTTGTTAGTAAGACCATTGGATCTTCAAGAAGAATTGTTTTTACAATTATTAAAGAAAGCAGTAGAAGATAACATGTTTAGCAAGAAGTTTATAACACAATTAAAGAGTTTAATTAATGAGAAATAAGACTTAATTATCAGTATCAATGGTAATTAAGCCTTTTATTATTTTAGGAGGATTTATAAGATATTTACTATGTGTTGGAAGTATTAAAAATAATATAAAAGAAATTAATATAATAGAAGCAAAAGCAATATATGAAGAAATTGCATTCAGAGGATATTCAAAGCTTGATGATATTATTATATATTCTAAGCTAAAAGATCTAAGAGAATATGTTAGTGACGAGATAGATGAAATACTTAGCTCATCTTATCAGATTGACAGATTATTTGATAAGGATACTATTATAGATTATTTTTTAGAAGGCACTTCAATTGAAGAAATAGCAAGAGAAATGATAGATAACTATGATGAATATGAAGAAGTGTTAGATATAGAGCCAGAGATAATGTTTGAAGCAAAGAATGGGCAAGCATATTACTATGCATATGTTAATAATTAGTTGAGTAGGAGAGATAATAATGAATGGAATTTTAATTATTCAAATAGTAGCTATGGTGTTAGAGTTAATTGCTAAAGGGTTAAGTGAATCTAATGTAATAAGTAAGGTTAGTAGTGCGTTTAATGTTTCAGAGAGCTTTATACGAAGATTTTTAAAGTAATATTTAATAAAAATTCTATAAATAATCAATGAGTATTTATAGATTTTTTTTTGCAATCACAATAGTAACAGAGTTCTACTTTGCCACCATTTAGTATAATGATTTTGTAAACTAAAGATGATAGAAGGAGAACAAAGTGAGAGATAAAATTGATTTTAAAGAAATATGTAGAGAGATTAGATGTGAAGAAAATTATTCTAAAGAAATCAAAAAATTAAATGATAATGAGAAGTATTATTTAGATATTGATGTTGAGAATAATTATAAAAATATGAAAAAAAATTTACTTAAATTATTACCAGTGCTTAATTATAAATAATACAATTTATATTAATGTTGCTTCAAATTTAACTACATGCAAGTGTCCTTACTGTGGACAATATTCTTCAAAAGTTCATTCTAGATACAAAAGAAGTTTTCAAGATTTACCTATTCAAGATAAAAAAGTAGAAATTATTTTAAATAATAAAAAATATTTTTGTTTAAATGGTGAATGTTACCGAAAGACTTTCGCAGAAAGCTTTTCTTGTTTTCATCCTAAAAGTAAAAAACAATTCGCTTAACAAATACAATAACAAAAATTTCAATGAATATGAGTTCAATAGCAGCTCAAAACTATTTGAGAGATAATGTTGTAGATATAGGTAAAAGTACTATATGTACTCTCTAAAAAAAAGATAGCATAATATTTGATAAAACCCAAATTACTAAAAGTATGTATTGATGATTTTGCACTTAGGAAAAGAAAAACTTATGGAACAGTAATGGTTGACATTGAAACTCATGCAATCGTTGATATGATTGAGTCAAGAGAATATAATGATGTAGTTACGTGGCTACGTGAATATCCTAATATTAAATTATTTTCACGAGATGGATCTATTACATATAATAACGCTATTAAAACCTCTCATCCTGATTCAATACAAGTTAGCGATAGATTTCACATATTAAAAAATCTAACAAGCTATTGTAAAGATTATCTATCTAAATATCTCAAAAATAGAATACCTATAAAATTATCTAATAAGCAGAAATCAAATACTAAATTAGATGATAAAAACAAGAAAATTCCTTCAACTTCTATAAAAGAAACTAATAACAATGAAAAGATTAATAGAAAACAAAAGTTGATTTATGAAGCTCGAAGGCTTCATAAAATATGATTATAATAACGGTCTAGCTGAAGGTTCAGTAAATAAAATTAAGGTAATCAAAAGAATTATGTATGGGCGTTGCAATTTTAATACATTGAAAAATAAAGTACTTAAACTTGAATATTATAGAAGATTCAACTAACTATGGAAAGAACCCTATGAATGTAAGTTTTCGATCATTTAAGAATGTAGTTTTTTAATCTTCGTCTTGCTTAAAATGATCTTTTAGTCTATACGACTTTCCATTAATTGTAACAACGTGGGCATGATGTAAAACTCTATCTAAGATAGCGCTAGCTATAACAGCATCATAAAAAATATCATCCCAAGAATTAAAATTTATGTTGGTAGTTAAGATAGTACTTTTCTTCTCATATCTCATGTCGATTAATTGAAAAAATAATTTTGAATCTTCTTTATCTATAGGTAAATAACCTAATTCATCAATAATAAGAAGCTTATATTTACTAAAGTGCTTAAGTCTAGCATCTAATCTATTTTCTAGATTTGCTCGCTTTAGCTGCTGTAATAAATCATTGCACTTAATGAAATAAGTACTGTAACGTCGCTTCGCAGCCGCGATTCCTATAGAAGTCGCAAGATGTGTTTTACCAACACCACTAGAACCTAAAAATACAATGTTTTCTTGTGATTCTAAAAAACGCAGTGTTAAAAAATCTAATATTTGATCTTTATTAATTCCAGGTTGAAAATTAAAGTCAAAATCTTTAATTTCTTTTTGATGTGGAAAAGCTCCAACCTTAACCATAGATTTAATCATATTTGCTTCTTTACAGTCAATTTCATGAGCTGTAAGTTTAATAAGAGCATCAACAAAAGATAGATTATTTTTTGTTGTAAAATCAATAATTTCGTCCAAATGAGTAATCATTTGCTTCATTTTCAAATATTCTAAATTATTTATAAGTTGTGTATATGTACTATTCATTTTGGTATACTTCTCCTATCATTTTTAAATTATTTCTAGCTATTTCTTTTATTTCATATGAATTTTTATTAAATGTTAAAGCACTAATTTCAGCATAATGTTCAGCTTGATAATTTAATTTCTGATTTTGTATTTTATGAATAGTAACTAAATTTGTGTTATAATACACATGTAGTTGATCATCATAAACTTGAAGTTTTAGTTTTTTGCCTATATATTCTGGTGGTACAGAATATTGATTTGATTTATATGAAATCATGCTTTGACGATTTACTTTAACACTTGTGATGATTATTTGGTAGTGATTTCTTATCTGCTCTTTAGGCAGTTCAGATAAGAAATCTTTTTCTTTTTCTAAATGTAATATAGGTATTTTGCCAGTTGATGTATGGCATGTACTATTGATTCTATTGTTTAAATTTGCAACAAGTTTATGCAGACCTTCATAATCTAAGGTTTCGTTATATGCTCTTATTTCATCTAATAGTTTCATAGGAGCTTCAACTTTAGCTTTTGTATTCGGTCTTCCTGCTATGCAGGGACGGACATTAAATCCATAGTCATCTGCAAATTGTTGAAATTTATTATTTACTTTTCCTTTAGAATAATTGGTTCTAGCTTCATCCATAACAGTTTTCATGTTATCTGTGAGTAATTCTTCAGGTACTCCTCCAAATGTTTCAAATGACTCATCTAAAAAAGAAAGTAGTACGTCTTGTGTTTTATCAAGAGATAATTTATATACTCTAAACCTTGAGTATGAAAGGATTAAAATAAAAACATTTATATTAATAACTTCACCTGTAGTTAAAATAAACTCTATATTTTCTTTCCAATCTAATTGTGCCTGTTTTCCTTTCTCAGTTTCATATCTCATAATCGAAGTAGTTGATATATGTCCTTTTTTCCTATTATTAAAGTACTCATTAAATTCTGAGTGATTAGATATGTATCTTCTAAACGAAGATTGTGCGCAATCTAGTCCATGATTATCTTTAAGATATTGCCATAAAATGCGCTTATAATAAAATACTTGAATTGAATCCTTGCTAAGAAGCTCTTTTATAATAGGCTCAAAAGCTTCTATTTTAGATTTGCGGTTTCTAGTGGTAGGTTTGACATATCCATTTAAATATTTGCCTACGGTTCGAGGATCAACCCCAAGTTCTCTAGCTATTTGGCTTTTATTTACTTTCAAATTGTTTACCTCCATAATTGGCTTTAATTTATGAAGATCTTCTAAAGTATTAATTTTAAGTTCCGAATAAATATTAGTTTTTATAATCATAATTACCCCCAATAAATCTTGAGTAATTATAATTTATTCAAACTAATTTGTACATTCTTATATGATCGTTTCCTTAAATTCTTATCGTATCATTTATAGATATAGTTATCTGTATTTCAATGGTAGTGTTGGATAACTAGAAAAAAGCATCATTATTGATGCTTTTTTCTGTATTAAACCTAATACAGAAAGCTCCATGCAATGGTCTCACTGAAAGTGACACTCGGTAGAGCGAGCAGGTTAATATATTAACAATAGTGAGTTACGACTTATTTCATAATTCATAACTACGATTTACTAAGTAAGTCATTACGTTTTTCGTGTTATACGTTACGTCTATGTTATAAAAAAAGAAAAATTTATTTAAAAAGTTAAAAGATAAATTAATTTAATATATAATCTATCCTCTTAAATGAGAGGAAATTATATGTATGAAAGATTATTATGAACAATTTAAATTACTAGTTAATTCGTATATTATCTTAGAAAATAAATTTTATAAGTTCAAGGATGCGTTTGATCAAGTTGTTAGATTATACAATAATGAATTGCAAGAAAATGAAAGACTAAAGAGAAAAATAAAGGAATTAATTAATAAGCATGAGTAAAATTGTAATTAGACTGGAAAAGGTAAAAACTTTACGAGAAATAGCACAAAGAGAACTTCATAATACCAGAGGTAAAAGGGTTGAAAATTCGGATGGAACTGGAAAAGTAATTATAGAAGGATTAACAGGTGTTGCAAAAGAAATAGATATGCTTACTAGGAAAATGAATATAGAGCTTAGAAAGAATGGAAAGAGAGCTATTAGAAAAGATGCTGTACGTTGCATAGAAATAATAGTGAGTTCTGACAGAGAGTTTTTTGAGAGATATAATTATGAAAAGTATTTTGAAGATTGTAATAAATTTTTAAAAAGCTTTTGGGGTGAAGAAAGTATTATTTTTTTTAAAACAACGCACCTTGATGAATTAGTTCAGCATTGTCATTTTATGGTGTCGCCTATTATAGAGGGAAAATTTAATTATTCTAAGTTTATCAGAGGAAAAAGTTAAGTTAATTATGAGTGAACAAGGATTTTCAGAAGAATTTATTGACTTTGAAATAAATAATTATCTTGAAAATAAGTGTAAATCGATAGATACAGAAGAAAAGATAAAAATTGGAAAAGATTTAAAGGAATGATATAATTAATATAAAATTAATTTATAGGAAAGGTGCTTATTATGGGGAAAATTATAGGTAAATGTGCTTTATGTAAAAAGGAAGAACTTGAATTACTTCAGAGTCATATAATACCTAAGTTTACATATAAACGATTAGCCCAATATCCAAATAGTAGATTCAGAAATTATTATAAGTTAAATGATATTTTTCAAGATGGAGAAAAGAAACCACTTCTTTGTTCAGGGTGCGAAGGATTTTTTAGTAAATTTGAAGTTAAATTTGTAAATGGGGTTTTGGATAAATATTTAAATAATAAGAAGAATGAAATAGATAAAAAGAAATATGATGATTTTATTTTTTCTTTGAATTGGAGAATAATATATGATGGTATTTTTAACTTAAAATCATTTGATAAAACATCTCCAATACACCAACCATTTTATGAAATGGAAGAACTCATGTGGACTTATTTGGATGCTAGAAGACGTGAGATAGAACATCCCCAAATTGATAATATAAAAAACTATATTATTTTTATGGAAGAGTTTAAATTAGGCGAACAATATAAAGAAATGTTTAAGTCAAGTACGTTTGGATATAGCTTTAGTGCAGATAATAATAGTAAATATATAGTTATGACTTATTTTCTTGGAGTAATATGTGTAACAGTTTATGAGTTAAAAAACGTTATTATAATTGACAGCATAGTTAATAAAATAAGAAGATTATTTAAATATAGTTTCTTAAAAAATATTATAGAAAATGAATTGAATTATAATTATAAAAAGATGATTGAACAAGCTAGTAAAAATGAAGAAATATTATCAAAAGGGCTAAGGGATAAAATAAAGAAACGTTATGAGAATAAAAAATAAATCAAGTGTCTTATTTGATAGTATATATTTATGGGAGATAGATTAAAATGAACGAATTTCAATTGAATTTTATCAATTATTTCGAAAAGACTGAAAAAGCATTGAAGGATTCTATAGAAGAAACTTGTGGCATACTAGAAAGAAGCTTAGGGTTAATACCAACATACAAACCAATGAGAAAAGTAGTGGCAATTCAATTGAGATTACTACTAGCAGATAGAGAAAATTCATTAATACCAAAAGTATTTAAAGATTTTAAATTGCCACCACTAATAGATGATTATATTAACATACATGAAGATTTATATTGCATTAATGTTAACAAGATAAATGATATGTTTGATTATACTAAAGAAGAAATTAAATTAAGGCAATGGTTAAGACAGAAAATTTATTATTTTGATAGAGATATTGATAGTTTGCCAAGTAAGATTGATGATTTATTTTTCAATCAAATATTAGATAAATTAAGTAGGGGTAATCATAAGAGGGATTATATTTATTTTAATCAATGTTTTTATAGCAATAAATCTACTGGTAGATATGAAGAAAAAGAAATATATCATTTTTTAAAAGAAGAAATGAATAATAATGATAAACAAAAATTATTAGAGTTATTAAATAGAATAGGATATAACAGTATAGATATATTTACATTGATAAAATTAGTTGCAAATAAAGAAGGGGCACATAGTGATTCTAATACACCAATAGGTCTGCTATTTGCTCATATAGATGATGAGAGAATTACGTATTTGGATGTAATAGCATTAACTATATTAAAACAAATACAAAAATATTTAGATAACTCTAATTAGTAGTAAGAAAAAAAGAAGGTGACTATTATAGGATATGATGCATATGTTCATGTTGATAAAAGAAAGTATTCAAGGGCTTCAGTGGAATATTTATTAGAAATGATGGAGTACAAAAAATATGGAAGTACTTTTTATTGTGGAAATGATGAGGAATATAAATATCATTCGGGAATAAAGGTATGGAAATGTGATGAAAATGATTCTGAGATAATTTATAGAGTAAGAACAATGATTTGGGCAAGTGGATATGATATCAAGAAGCAAAATGATACAATTAGGTGCCTAAAAAAGTATTGTTCTGCTTGGTTTGAAAGCGATGAAGGGAAAGATAGATATTTTAAAACAGGAAGTTTAATTAAGGGAGCTGAAAGTGGATGCTATCTTTCAATACAAAATCTAGATAATAGTTTTGCTCAATTAAGTATGGCATTGAACAAGTATCCAGAAGATACAGAAGCTGAAAAACAAATATCACAATTAGGGTTACCACTGCCTAGTTGTTTTAATGCAAATGTGTATTTAACGTTTCTCTGTTCAGTGATAGAAGAATATTTTCGCTCTACATATATTGCTTTACTAAAATATTCTGATAGAAAAGAAAAAATATTGAATGTAAAGTTTTCGCCATATGATATGGTTGATATTAGTTTGCAAAATAAAACTGTAGAAGATGTATATGCTAGAACTCTTTCATTTCAAAATATTCAAAAAATAATATCCAACTTTAAACAACTCAATAGTAAGCTAGATATTAGTAAGCCGCTTAAAGAGCCTTATCATAGAAGAAAGAATAATTTCTATGAACAGATAGATAGGATATTTGAGCGTAGGCATGGAATGATACATAGGATGGATATTGATTTAGAGTATACAACAGCAGATTTAATTAAAGATATAGAAGATGTTAAAGTTTCTCTAGTGAGAGTGTATGAATATATTTGTAAGCAATATAATTGGGAGATACAAGAGATTTCAATTTAAAGTTATTAGATAATCACACTACATCTTAATTAATATATTTGTGCTACACATAACACTCAGCACACAAAGTAATATAAAAGTTAAAGACTTTAAGATAATCTTGAGGTCTTTATTTTATGAACTTAACAGATGGGGTATTTGGAATTCGAAATGGGGTTATAAGCGCTAGTGAAAAATTACAAAACAGCCCGGAAAAAATCTATTTTAATGAATTAAATTAGTAACTATTCAGCTATTAAATAAATTTATGATATATGATATGATTTTTTTCTA
>NZ_CAURTC010000053.1:0-20089 GCF_963527835.1 uncultured Clostridium sp.
GGTGGTGTGAGAGGACGCTAAATAAAATAATTATTTAGCTCCTACTCGATTAAAAATAAAAGATATAATAAAAAAATCTTATTTTAAGTTTATAAACAATAATATAAATAACCTCGTTAGATTTTTTGTGTAGGAATTTAAGAAGATAACTATGCACAAGATACTTATGAATTAATAAATGTAAAGTTATATATATTCATAAAAAAATATATTATGAAAAAATAAATCCTCATAAATTTTTAAAAAACATATTTAAACGACAAATTAATATAAAAACAACATGTCTGTTTTCTATTAAACCAACCATTATAAAAATAACTATTACTTTAGATATATCAATTTGTTAATAATATTTTATGTAAAAAATTTACAATTAATATTTAAAAGAAATATGGAATATATTGTCCAACGAAAAATTTTCCAATGTATATTTTATGACATTAATCTTAAATTCTAAGTGATATAATCAAATTACAATATTTGGAAAAAAGAGGAGGGCTATATATGCAATATGAGTTAAATGTTAATGCATATAAAAATAAAAAATTAAAAAAAAGTTTTTTATTAAAAATGGAATTATCAAGAATGATATTTATATTAATAGCTGGATTATTGTTATCAAGAGTAACTTTATTATTTAATCAAACACAAAACAATGGTATAGCACCTTTAGGTATAGCCTATTTAATAGTAATAGGATTAAAGTGTAATAGGAGCAAAACGGCGATGGCCTCAATTGGAGTGTTGCTAGGTTATGTAACTATAAACTCTAAGCTGCCAGGTGGAATGGTTTACTTAATTACGGCAGCTGCATTGACATTGTACTACGAAGTATTGAATAAATCTGAAAAAAGAAAGAAAGAGTTTACAAGTTTTTTTATAGTTTTTTTAAGCTTTATAGGTTATGGTGTATTTGCTAATAATTATGATTTAGGTGTTAACATAACATTGGCATTGATTAATGCACTTGTAGTACTACCTGTTTACTACATTATTAAATACTCGTTTAATTGCTTTGATGAAATTAATAGCAATTACTTTTTTACATCTGAAGAGATAGTAAGTATGGCCATATTATTTTGTTTATTTGTTGCAGGTATAGGAGATATAAGTATAAAGTATTGTTCCCTAAGAAATGTACTAGCTTTATTATTGGTAGTAACAATTGCATACATTGGTGGTGCGTCTTATGGTGCAACTATGGGTGTTGCTATGGGAATAATTTTGGGATGTTCATCTAATAATATGATGGCATCAGTAGGGTTTTATGGCGTAGGAGGATTAGTTATAGGTATATTTAAGGATACTGGTAAAATATTTTCTGTTCTCTCCGGAATACTAATTTATTTTGCTCTGGGACTTTACTCAGAAAGTATAGATTCTAAATTTATAATAGAAGTAGGGGCTAGTTTAGCAATATTTTTATTTATACCTAAAAATCTATATAAGAATATAGAACTTGAAATAAATACTGAAAAGAAACAAGAAAGTATAAATCAAATTCACTTAAATGAATTAAAGGATGAATTTACTTTAAAATTAAAGGATTTAACTTGTGTGTTAAATCAGGTATCTAAAACATTAGAAGATATGGATGATAATGATAGACTTTTAATTAAAAATAAAAGTTGTGAATTTGTAGAAAGTTTAGCTGATAGGGTTTGTATAGATTGTGAAAAGAAAAATTCTTGTTGGAGAATGAACTTTAATAGTACTTATAATTCTTTTCAAACTCTTATAAAGAGTGCGGAAGAAGAAAATCCAATATTACCAAAAGCACTAGAATATTCATGTGTAAAACATTTTACATTATTAAAGAGTGCACAGGATATAGTAACTAATCATATTGTAAATTCAAATATTAAAGATAGATTTAGTGAAGGAAGACAAATTATATCAAGTCATATAACCAATATATCTTATAGTTTAAGTAATGTATTAGATGAATTCAAAAGGGAGGTAACAATTTGTAGTGATTTAGAAAGAATATTGAAAAGGGGGTTAAATAAAAGTTCAATTGAATACAATGATGTTTTCTGTTATACCGATAAAAATGGAAGGGTAAAAATAAAATTAACAATTAAGGAGTGTGAAAACTGCGAGTACTATGAAAATAAATTAATTCCTTTACTTAATGATATAATGCATATTCCTTTATGTATTATAGACAATGGATATTTTTTTAATAAAGATACAAATACGTGTACTTTATTAATAGAAGAAATGCCTAAATATAATGTTATTTCTTATGGTGCTATGGCGTCAAAGCAAGGAGAAACACGCACTGGCGATAGTTATAGTTTTGGAAAAGTTACAGATGGGTCATATATGACAATATTAAGTGATGGTATGGGATCAGGTCCTGATGCAGAAAAGGAAAGTAAATCTACAGTAGATTTAGTAGAGAAATTTATGGAGGCTGGATTTGATGAAGAAGTAACAATCAATACAGTGAATTCTATAATCGGAATGAAATTTTCAGAAAGTGAAAAATATGCCACTTTAGATTTAAGTAAGATAGACTTATATAGTGGAGAAGTTAATTTTGTGAAGATAGGAGCAGCATCAAGTTTTATAAAAAGAGGAGATGATATATTAGTAGTAGATTCTAAAAACTTACCATTTGGTCTTGTTGATGAAATGGAGCTTGATGTAATAAAAGAAGAAGTAATGCCAGGCGACATTTTAATAAGTGTTAGTGATGGGATTTTAGATATAGATAAATTAAATAGTGGAAACTTTATTTGGCTTAAGGAATATTTGAAAGATTGTTGTACAGATCCTAGAGAATTATCTGAGAATATTTTACAAAAAGCTATGACATTAAGTGAAAATATGCTTAAAGATGATATGACTGTATTAGTTTCTAAAGTATATGCTGTTTAATTGTAAAACTGCTGTATATTAAAAATGCAGCAGTTTTTATTGGGTAGATTAGTTCTTTTGCTACTATAAATATTTACATTTAAAATGAATATAAGGTATTATAATAGAAGTTGTATAAAAAAAATAGGAAGTGTTAATTTTGAAGAAAAAAGTATTATCTTATATTATTTATAATAACCTTATAAAATCGGGAGATAAAATATTAGTAGCTCTTTCTGGAGGACCCGACTCTTTATGTTTGTTAAATATATTAAAAGAATTGAGAGAAGAACTTGATATAGAAATTGGAGCCGCTCATTTAAATCATTTATTAAGAGGTGAAGATGCTTTTAAAGATGAAGAATTTGTGATTAATACATGTAAGGAAATGAATATTCCTTATTATGTGAAAAGGGTTGATATAAATAAGTATTCAAAAGAACATAGATTATCTTCTGAGCTAGCTGGAAGAAATGTGAGATATGATTTTTTTGATGAAATATTGAAAAAAGAAGGTTTTAATAAAATAGCAACTGCGCATAATGCTAATGATCAAGCAGAAACTATAATTTTTAGACTGATGAGAGGGACTGGACTTGAAGGATTAGGTGGAATAAAGGTTTGTAGAGAAGATAAAATTATTAGACCTATATTATGCCTTACTAGAAAAGAAGTTGAGAAATATATAGAAGAAAAAAATTTAAATCCTAGAATAGATAAGACTAACTTTGAAAAAATTTATAATAGAAATAAAATAAGGTTAGATATAATTCCATACATTCAGGATAATTTTAATGAAGATATAGTTAAAACTTTAAATAGAATGTCATTATTAATACAAAAAGACAATGCTTTTATTGAGAGATTGTGTATTAAAGTTTATAATGAATATTGTAAAAAGAATAATGATAGTAAATTTTTTATATTAAAGAAAGAATTATTTAAAGAAGATGAATCTATAGCAACACGAGTTATAAGAACTGCTCTTGTTGAATATTCTAAATCTCATTATGATTTTGAAATGAAGCATATATATGATATTTTAGAATTATCTAAAAAAGAAACAGGAAAGAGTATAAATCTACCAAAGAATATATATGTAGAAAATATATATGGTGATATAAAAATAAGTAGTAAAGTAAAAGAAAATATTAAAATTGATAAAACAGAATTTTTTTTAGATAAGAAAAGTATAAGGGAAGATACAATACATTTTAATAATTATGAATTTGTAATGAGTATTTTAAAAAATAAATCTAATAATTTACTTGATTTAAAAGAAAATAATTTAGTAAAATATTTTGATTTAGATAATATAAAAGAAAATATTTTATTTAGAACAAGAAAAAATGGAGATAAAATTACACCTTTAGGGATGAATGGTCAAAAGAAATTAAAAGATATATTTATAAACATGAAAGTTCCACAAGAAGATAGAGATTTAATACCATTAATTTGTTTTGATGATAATATAGGATGGATTGTGGGATTAAAAATATCAGATAACTTTAAAGTAACTAATAATAGTAAAAATATATTAAAAATAGTAGCTAAAAGAAAGGAATAGAAGTTATGAGAGAAGATATACAAGAGATATTATTTGATGAGGAAACTTTGAATAAAAAAATAAAGGAGATAGCAGCAAAGATAAGTGTAGATTATAAAGGAAGAGAATTAGTTGTAGTAGGAATACTTAAGGGATCTGTATTATTTGCAGCAGAACTAATAAAAAACATATCTATACCATGTGAAATAGATTTTATGGCTGTATCAAGTTATGGAAATTCTACTGAAACATCTGGAGTGGTAAGAATCTTAAAGGATTTAGATTACAGCATTGAAGGAAAGGATATTTTATTAGTAGAAGATATTGTTGATAGTGGAGTTACTCTTAGCTATTTATTAAAGTATTTAAAAGCAAGAAAAGCTAATACTATAGAAATAGTGTCTTTATTAAATAAGTCTGCAAGAAGAAAAGCTGAAGTTTACGCAAAATACATAGGTTTTGAAGTACCTGATGCATTTATAGTTGGGTATGGAATTGATTATGCAGAAAAATATAGAAATCTACCATTTATAGGAGTATTAAAACCAGAAGTATATGAAAAATAGAATTTACAATTTATTGTAATTGGAATAGTGCTATGGTAAAATTAAAATCATGTATAAGAAAGGGGGGCCTTGAATGAAAAAATATTCAAGTGCAGCTTTGTGGACAGTAGTTTCGATTATGCTTATTTTAGCATCGGTTGCTATGTGGGAAACAGGAAAAGGCTCAGATAGTATAATATATAGTTCGTTCCAACAAAAGTGGAATCAAGACCAAATTGAAAGTATTACTATAAAACAAGACAAAATGACCGTTGAAGGAAAGACTAAGGATGATAAAAGTTTTGTTACAGTAGTTCCAGATGATTTAATAACTTCTTTAATTAAAGAAAGCCCTAAATCAGATGTAAGAATAAGCTTTGAACAACCATCTAATAGTGGAATGTGGCTTACAACGTTAATACCAAGTGTTTTATTAGTTGTTATTTTCTTAGTATTTTTATTTGTATTTACTCAACAGTCCCAAGGTGGTGGCGGTGGAAGAGGCGTAATGAATTTTGGTAAAAGCAAAGCTAAAATGGCAATGCCTGATTCTCAAAAAGTCACTTTTAAAGATGTTGCTGGAGCTGATGAAGAAAAAGCAGAATTAGAAGAAATTGTGGATTTCTTAAAGACACCATCAAAATATATCGAAATAGGTGCAAGAATCCCCAAAGGTGTACTATTAGTAGGACCTCCGGGAACAGGAAAAACTTTACTAGCTAAAGCTATATCTGGTGAAGCAGGAGTACCTTTCTTTAGTATATCAGGATCTGATTTCGTTGAAATGTTTGTTGGTGTTGGTGCATCAAGAGTTAGAAGTTTATTTGAGGATGCTAAGAAAAATGCTCCTTGTTTAATATTTATAGATGAAATTGATGCGGTAGGAAGACAAAGAGGTGCTGGTTTAGGCGGTGGTCACGATGAAAGAGAGCAAACTCTAAATCAACTTTTAGTTGAAATGGATGGATTTGGAGCTAATGAAGGAATAATAATGATAGCTGCAACTAATAGACCAGATATCCTAGACCCTGCACTATTAAGACCAGGTAGATTTGATAGGCAAGTTCTTGTAGGAATACCTGATGTAAAAGGAAGAGAAGAGATTCTTAAAGTTCACACAAGAAAAAAACCACTTGAAGAAAGTGTTGAATTAAATGTATTAGCCAAAAGAACTCCAGGATTCTCAGGGGCAGATTTAGAAAATTTAGCTAATGAAGCAGCTCTTCTTGCAGTAAGAAGAGATAAAAAGAGAATATCAATGCAAGACATGGAAGAAGCTATAACAAGAGTTATAGCAGGTCCTGAAAAGAAGAGTAGAGTTATAACAGATCATGATAAAAAATTAACGGCTTATCATGAGGCAGGGCATGCAGTTGTTATGAAATTACTTCCTAATTCAGATAAAGTACATGAAATCAGTATAATTCCAAGAGGAAGAGCTGGAGGATATACAATGCAACTTCCTAATGAGGATAGAGCTTATACTTCAAAATCTAAGCTTAAAAATGATATGATAGGTTTACTTGGTGGAAGAGTTGCAGAGCATTTAATACTTGGAGATATAAGTACTGGTGCAAAGAATGATATAGATAGAGCTAGTGCTATTGCAAGAAGCATGGTTATGGAATATGGTATGAGTGATAAAATTGGTACTATATCTTATGGTTCTGATGATAGTGAAGTTTTCCTAGGTAGAAACTTAGGAAAAGGTAGAAACTTTAGTGAAGATATTAGTTCTAAAATAGATCATGAAATAAAAGATTTTATAGATGAAGCATACACTAAAGCAGAAAAATTATTGAATGGAAATTTAAATAAGTTACATGCAGTAGCTCAAGCCTTACTTGAAAAGGAAAAGATTGAAGGTAAAGAGTTTGACGAAATTTTTGCAAATAACTAAAGTAAAGAGATTTTTAAAAGATATTCTTTTAAAAATCTCTTTTTTTATTATAAATACAAACTATACAAAATTATAATTTTATAAAATTTCCACCATATACGAATAATAAATTTGATAAAATGTTAAATATTCGAAATAATCTTTTGACTTTTATAAGAAAATGCTATAATACAATTAATAGTAAGCTAAAAATTAATATAATAAAGTATTGGAGGTTTTTTGATGAAGACTGATATAGAAATTGCACAAGAAGCAGAAATGTTACATATTAGAAATGTTGCAGAAAAGTTAGGCTTAAATGAAGAGGATATTGAGTACTATGGTAAATACAAATGTAAGGTTTCTTTAGATGTATATAATAAAGTTAAAAATAATACAGATGGAAAATTAGTATTAGTAACAGCTATAAACCCAACTCCGGCAGGAGAAGGGAAATCAACAGTTACAGTAGGCTTAGGAGATGCTCTTAATAAGATGGGTAAAAACACTGTCATAGCATTAAGAGAACCCTCATTAGGCCCTGTATTTGGGATAAAGGGCGGTGCTGCTGGTGGTGGATATGCACAAGTAGTTCCAATGGAAGATATTAACCTTCATTTTACAGGTGATATGCACGCTATTACATCTGCTAATAATTTATTATCAGCAGCAATAGATAATCATATACATCAAGGTAATAATTTAAGAATAGACTCAAGAAGAATAATATTCAAAAGAGTTATGGATATGAATGATAGATCATTAAGAAAAATCATTGTTGGTATGGGTGGAAAAATCAATGGTTTTGTAAGAGAAGATGGTTTTACAATAACTGTTGCTTCAGAAATAATGGCTATACTTTGTTTAGCTAGTGATTTAGAAGATTTAAAACATAGAATGGGAGATATACTAATAGCATATGATTTAGATGGGAATCCTGTATATGCAAAACAGTTAGAAGTTCAAGGTGCTATGGCATTATTAATGAAAGATGCTATTAAACCTAATTTAGTTCAAACGTTAGAAAATACTCCAGCATTGATACATGGAGGACCTTTTGCAAATATAGCACATGGATGTAATTCTATAATGGCCACTAAATTATCACTTAAATTAGGAGACATAGTAGTTACAGAAGCAGGATTTGGTGCAGATTTAGGTGCTGAGAAGTTTTTTGATATAAAATGTAGATATGGAAACTTAAAACCTTGTTGTGTAGTTGTAGTTGCTACAATTAGAGCATTAAAGCATCATGGTGGAGTATTTAAAACTGATTTAAACATTCCGAATGTTGAAGCTTTAAAGGTTGGAATAGCTAACTTAGAGAAACAAATAGAAAATATTAAAAAATTTAATGTAGAACCTGTAGTAGCTATAAACAAATTTGTTAGTGATAGCGATGAAGAAGTTGAATTTATAAAAGACTTCTGTGAAAAGTTAGGTGTGAAAGTAGCACTTTCTGATGTTTGGGCAAAAGGTGGAGATGGCGGAATCGAATTAGGTAAAGCTGTATTAGATGTTATAGAAAATGATAAATCTAATTTTAAAACTCTTTATGATGTTGATAAAGATATAGAAGAAAAGATATTAACTATAGCAAAGGAAATCTATGGAGCTGATGGTGTTGTATATAGTAACGAAGCTAAAAAACAAATTGGTGAATTAGTTAAATTTAATTTAGATAAATTACCTATATGTATGGCTAAAACTCAATATTCATTATCAGATAATCCGAATTTATTAGCTAAACCAAAAGGGTTTAATATTAATGTTCAAGAAATTAGAGTATCTAATGGAGCAGGATTTATAGTAGTTCAAACAGGCAATATAATGACTATGCCAGGATTACCAAAAGTTCCAGCTGCAAATAAGATGGATGTACTTAAAGATGGTGAAATAGTTGGATTATTTTAATTTATATGAAACCCTTGACAAATTAATGTAAATTGTTAAAATTAAATTGTTATTTTAAAGTAAATTACTAAATTAAGGCAGCTTTAGGGCTGCTTTTAATTTTAATATTATTAAGGTGGTGCTATTAATGATTCTACTTGTAGATGCAGGCAATACTAACATAGTTTTAGGCGTATATAAAGATAAAGAATACATAGCAAGTTGGCGTATTTCCACTGAAGGAAATAAGACATCTGATGAGTATAGTATACAAATAATGCAATTATTAAATTTAAATAATCTTAATCCAGAAGATGTTAAAGGTATTATTGTTTCGTCAGTTGTTCCCAATATAATGCATTCTTTAGAAAATATGTTAAGAAGATGCTTTGGTCAAGAACCTATAATAGTTGGTCCTGGAATAAAAACAGGTATAAATATTAAGTATGATAATCCTAAAGAAGTAGGTGCAGACAGAATAGTTAATGCAGTTGCTGCTTTTGAAATTTACAAAAGACCAGTAATTATAATAGATTTTGGTACAGCAACAACTTTTTGTTCTGTGACTGAAAATGGAGATTATTTAGGAGGTTGTATATGCCCCGGACTTAGAATTTCTGCAGATGCATTATTTGAAAGAGCAGCTAAACTACCAAGAGTAGAATTAGAAGTACCTAAAAAAGTAATTTGCAAAAATACAGTTTCGAGTATACAATCTGGTGTATTATTTGGATATATAGGGCAAGTTGAATATATTGTAAAGAAAATGAAAGAAGAAATGAGCGATGGAATAGAGCCTTATGTTATAGCAACAGGAGGTTTAGCTAATTTAATAGCAAATGGAACAGATGCAATAGATAAAGTGGATTCAGATTTAACATTAGAGGGATTAAAAATATTATACAAAAAGAATAGGGAGTAAAACAAATGAAGATAGGAAATCTGAGTTTTGATAATAATGTTTTTTTAGCACCTATGGCAGGTGTTACAGATTTATCATTTAGAGGACTTTGTAAGGAAATGGGCTGTGGGCTAGTTTGCACTGAAATGGTTAGTGCAAAGGCGTTATATTATGGAAGTGAGAATACACAAACTCTACTTAGAGTATCTAATGAAGAAGCTCCAGTAGCGGTACAAATATTTGGACGAGAACCTGAAATAATGGCAGAAATATGTGAGAAATATTTAAATCCAAGAGAAGATGTCTGTATTATAGATATAAATATGGGATGTCCAGCTCCTAAGATAGTAAAGAACAAAGAAGGATCAGCACTTATGCTAGAACCGGATTTGGCTCATGATATTGTAAAAGCAATAAAAAAAGTTTCTAAAAAACCTGTAACAGTAAAGTTTAGAAAAGGATATGATGATGAACATATAAATGCTGTAGAGTTTGGAAAAGCATTAGAAGAAGCTGGAGCAGATGCAATAGCTGTTCATGGAAGAACTAGAAAGCAAATGTATGAAGGTCACTCAGATTGGGAGATAATAAAAAAGGTTAAAGAGGCAGTTTCTATTCCTGTTTTAGGAAATGGAGATGTATTCTCATCAGAAGATGCAATAAAAATGAAAGAATTAACAAATTGTGATGGAATACTTATAGCAAGAGGTAGTATGGGTAATCCTTGGATATTTAAACAAATTCAAGATGCTTTGAATGGAAAAGCTGTTGAAGAAATTTCTTATCAAGATAAAATTAATATGTGCATAAGACATTATGAACTAGCTATTAAAAATGATGGGGAATACAAAGCTATAAGAGAAATGAGAAAGCATGCTTCTTGGTATATAAAAGGACTTCCAAGATCTACAGAAATTAAGAATCAAATAAATATTCTTAATGATAGTGATGAAGTTATGAGTATTTTAGAACAATATAAAAATACTTTATAAATAAGAATTATTGTAAAGTTATTAGAATACTATAATATTGATATCAATATTATGGAGAATTTTATTTATGGATACTATTTTATATGTATATTTAGATAAAAAACGTATATATAATAAATATAATTTCTTTACTAAAATAACTGACATATTTAAAACAAAAAAATTAAAAGATATAAAAATAGAGGAATTGGGTATTCTTATAAAAAGAGTAGAAATTCCATCTAATTTAAATGATATTGCTTATGAAAAAAATCTATCAAGAATATTAACTAAATATAATGGAAAGTATGATGAATTAAGTTTGAATGGAAAAAACTTATATAATTTAAATTATATAAGTAAATTTCAAAAGGAATTTATTTCATATAGTGTAGTGCAAAGTATAAGGTTTGTTTTAATGAATCTTAATAAATCTATTAAAAATTCAAATATATTAGTAGATATTGATGACGAGAAATTATTAGTAAGCATACTTAAAGAGCTAGGTAAAGAAGGCAGAAATGTTATTTTACTGAATAGTAGCATTAATAAAATAGAAAAAATTAGAGAAACTATTATAAGTGAATATGGATTATCTATAGAGGTAATATTACAAGAAAATGATTTACCAGATATAGATTTTGTTGTTACATCTAAAAATAAAGAATATAGTTGTGATAATGTGTGGTATATAAAGGATTTTCCAAATAATTTAAATAAAGGTATATTTATAAATAGTATACTATACAAGGTACCGTGGGATATATCATTAAAAGAAATGCCACCACAACTAGTAGCTTCTATAATTAGAAAACAAAAAAAGAGAAGTATTCATGAAATATTAAAAAGTAATGATATTACACTTGAATCAATACTGTATAATGATGATGAAATCATATTAGGCAATCAGTAGGTTTGTTGACATATATGATACCCTGATTTATAATTAGTTAATGATTTTGAGTATAATGCCGAAATAGGCACTTAAATATAAAAAAATTTAAGGTGATTGAAGGGGAGTAAAATATGAGTGAACCAAAACAATATGTAATGACTTACGAAGGTGTTAAGAAATTAGAAGGTGAATTAGAATATTTAAAAACTGTAAAAAGAAAAGAAATAACTGAAAAGATAAAAGTTGCTTTGGGTTATGGAGATTTAAGCGAAAATTCAGAATATGATGAAGCTAAAAACGACCAAGCATTTACAGAAGGAAAAATACTACAATTAGAAAATAAGCTTAAGAATGCAGTTGTAGTTGATGAATCAGAAATTCCAAAAGATATAGTTTCAGTTGGATCAAAAGTTAAAGTTAAAGATTATGATTTTGATGAAGAAGTTGAATATTCAATCGTAGGTTCAGCAGAAGCAGATCCTATGAGTTTTAAAATATCAAATGAATCACCAGTTGGAAAAGCTTTAGTAGGAAAGAAAATTGGTGATATAGTAGATGTTGTAGTTCCAGATGGAGTAAGTAAGTTCGAAATTTTAGATATACAAAGAGGCTAAAAGGGGAACGTCTTAAATATAAGAAGCGATTAACGGAGGGATAATATGTCAACTGAGGAAATGAATATAAGTGAATTGGAATCTCAGTATAATGAACAAGAAGCATTAAGAAGAACTAAATTAGCAGATTTACAAGAAGCTGGTAAGGATCCTTTTGATGTTTATAAAGTAGAAAGAACTCATACATCAGAAGAAGTTAAATCTAATTATGAAGAATTAGAAGGAAAAAGTGTAACAGTTGCAGGAAGAATAATGTCAAAGAGAGGACAAGGAAAAGTTGTCTTTTCAGATATTCATGATAGAGATGGAAAAATTCAATTATTTATAAAAATCGATCTTGTAGGAGAAGAAAGTTTAAAAGCATATAAAACTTATGATCTAGGAGATTGGGTTGTAGCAACAGGAGAAGTATTTACTACAAAAACAGGAGAAGTATCTGTTAAAGTATCTAACTTTGAATTAATTTGTAAGTCTTTAAAACCATTACCAGAAAAATGGCATGGATTAAAAGATCCAGATTTAAGATATAGACAAAGAGAAGTAGATATAATAACTAATCCAGAAGTAAAAGAAACTTTTATAAAAAGAAGTAAAATTATTTCAGGAATAAGAGAATTCCTAGATAATAAAGGATTCTTAGAAGTTGAAACTCCTATACTTTCACCAATTGCAGGAGGAGCTGCTGCCAAACCATTTATAACTCATCATAATACTTTAGATATGAATATGTATTTAAGAATAGCAACTGAATTATATCTTAAAAGATTAATTGTAGCTGGTTTTGAAAAAGTATATGAAATAGGAAGAAACTTTAGAAATGAAGGAATGTCAGTAAGACATAATCCGGAATTTACTGTTATTGAATTATACGAAGCTTATTCAGATTATAATGATATGATGGAAATCACAGAAAATATGGTTGCATACGTATGTGAAAAAGTAAATGGTACAACTAAAGTTATTTATGAAGGAACAGAAATAGACTTTACTCCACCATGGAGAAGAATAACTATGGTTGATGTTGTAAAAGAACATGCAGGCGTAGATTTCAATGAAGTAAAAACTAATGAAGAAGCACAAGCAATAGCTAAAGAAAAACATTTAGAATTTGCTAAACCTTTAAATACAATTACAAAAGGTGAAGTATTAAATTCATTATATGAAGAATTTGGTGAAGCAAATATGATTCAACCTACTTTTGTTATTGATTATCCAGTAGAAGTATCACCTCTTACTAAAAAGAAGAGAGGAAATCCAGAACTAACTGAAAGATTTGAAGGCTTTGTATTTGGTAGAGAAATTTGTAATGCTTATTCAGAATTAAATGATCCTATAGTTCAAAGACAAAGATTTGAACAGCAAGAAAAGGATAGAGAACTTGGTGATGATGAAGCTTACATGATGGATGAACAATTTATGAGCGCATTAGAAACAGGTATGCCTCCAACAGGTGGATTAGGAATAGGTATAGATAGACTTATAATGTTCTTAACAGATTCAACATCGATTAGAGATGTTCTATTATTCCCAACGATGAGACCACAAAAATAGTATTAAATAATTTAATTTTATCAAAAGTCCCATATTATAATATTATGGGACTTTTGACATATAAAAGATTATTAATTAAAGGCTATGTTTTAGCAGAAGGTTTATATAGAGATAAGTAAAGTTATAATGTCACTTTACCTATGAATATATCAATATTATCTTAAAATATAGCTTAATTAACAAATTTTTTATAAAAAAGGGTTGAGATTTATAAAAAATCTGTTATAATAGATTAGGTAATGACGTTCCGCGATAGCTCAATGGTGGAGCACTCGGCTGTTAACCGATAGGTTGGAGGTTCGAGTCCTCTTCGCGGAGCCATTTTTTTATCCGAAAACAATATGCATTTAATCCTGTTTATATTAGATAATAAAATGTATAGTTTTTAATAGGAGTTTTATAAAAGTAGATAAAGTCTATTTTTATAAAACTCTTTTTCGTGTGATAAAAACAAACTACTAATATTCATTTTTGTTTAGTTAATAATTAAAATGTTGAATATATATCTATAGACATAAAAATTTAGAGTTGTATAAAATATAAAAAAGTTATCAGCTAAAATGTAAATTATAAAAAAGCAAAAAAAGTTTCAAAAAGGGGTTGCAATATTATAATAGTCTGATATAATAGTAAAAGTAATGACGTTCCGCGATAGCTCAATGGTGGAGCACTCGGCTGTTAACCGATAGGTTGGAGGTTCGAGTCCTCTTCGCGGAGCCATTTTTTTATCCGAAAACAATATGCATTTAATCCTGTTTATATTAGATAATAAAATGTATAGTTTTTAATAGGAGTTTTATAAAAGTAGATAAAGTCTATTTTTATAAAACTCTTTTTCGTGTGATAAAAACAAACTACTAATATTCATTTTTGTTTAGTTAATAATTAAAATGTTGAATATATATCTATAGACATAAAAATTTAGAGTTGTATAAAATATAAAAAAGTTATCAGCTAAAATGTAAATTATAAAAAAGCAAAAAAAGTTTCAAAAAGGGGTTGCAATATTATAATAGTCTGATATAATAGTAAAAGTAATGACGTTCCGCGATAGCTCAATGGTGGAGCACTCGGCTGTTAACCGATAGGTTGGAGGTTCGAGTCCTCTTCGCGGAGCCATTTTTTTATCCGAAAACAATATGCATTTAATCCTGTTTATATTAGATAATAAAATGTATAGTTTTTAATAGGAGTTTTATAAAAGTAGATAAAGTCTATTTTTATAAAACTCTTTTTTAATAAAAAGAGTTTATATTTTAAAATAACATATATATTAATAATATAATGTTTTTACTTGACATCTAAAAGCCTTTTGATAAAATTAATATATAATTGAATATGCACAGTGAAAAAGATTAGTAATTTTAATGTTTTTTTTAGAGAGATGATGTTTGGTGGAAATCATTATAATATTGAAATGAATGGAGCTTTTGAGTGTAATAAGAATAAAGTTGGGCTTAAGCCAAGAAGGGTGGAACCGCGGAATTAATATTTCGTCCCTTTGTGGTTATAGGGCTTTTTTTATTTTATGAAAATAAATTGGAGGTAAGAAAGAATGGCAGTAGAAAAGACAATGGATAAGATTGTAGCTCTTTGTAAAAATAGAGGTTTTGTATTCCCAGGATCAGATATATATGGTGGATTAGCGAACTCATGGGATTACGGTCCTTTAGGAGTAGAATTTAAGAATAACGTTAAAAAAGCTTGGTGGAAGAAGTTTGTACAAGAAAGTCCTTATAATGTAGGTCTTGATTCAGCTATCTTAATGAACAGTGATGTTTGGGTAGCTTCAGGTCATGTTGGTGGATTTTCAGATCCATTAATGGATTGTAAAGAATGTAAAGCTAGATTTAGAGCTGATAAGATAGTTGAAGATCATATGACAGAAAATGGTGCAGAAGTAGCATCTGCTGATGGATGGACTAATGAACAATTAAAAGAATACATTGAAAGTAATAATATAGTTTGTCCTAAATGTGGAAAGATGAACTACACAGACATAAGAAAGTTCAACCTTATGTTTAAAACATTCCAAGGTGTTACAGAAGATGCTAAATCAGAAATTTATTTAAGACCAGAAACGGCTCAAGGTATATTTGTAAACTTTAAAGCTGTTCAAAGAAGTTCTAGAAAAAAAGTACCATTTGGAATAGCTCAAGTAGGTAAATCATTTAGAAATGAAATTACTCCAGGAAATTTTACATTTAGAACAAGAGAATTTGAACAAATGGAATTAGAATTCTTCTGTAAACCAGGAACAGATTTAGAATGGCATAAATACTGGAAAGATTATTGTTGGAGTTTTTTACTTAATTTAAATGTAAAAACTGAAAACTTAAGAATGAGAGATCATGGTGAAGAAGAATTATCTTTCTATTCTAATGCAACATCTGATATAGAATATTTATTCCCATTTGGTTGGGGTGAGCTTTGGGGTATAGCTGATAGAACAGACTATGACTTAAGAAAGCATCAAGAACACTCAGGTCAAGATTTAAATTACTTAGACCAAACTACTAATGAAAAATACATACCTTATGTTATAGAACCATCATTAGGTGCAGATAGAGTTACTTTAGCATTTTTAATTGAAGCTTATGATGAAGAAGAATTAGATGGAGGAGATTATAGAACTGTATTACATTTACATCCAGCACTAGCTCCGTTTAAAGCAGCTATATTACCTCTTTCTAAAAAGCTTTCAGAAAATGCTTTAGAAGTGTATTCTAGCTTAAGCAAAAAATTCAATATTGATTTTGATGAAACAGGAAGTATAGGAAAGAGATATAGAAGACAAGATGAAATAGGAACTCCATATTGTATAACAATAGATTTTGATACATTAGAAGATCAATGTGTTACTATCAGAAATAGAGATACTATGGAGCAAGAAAGAATTAAAATGTCTGAATTAGAAGCTTATATAGAAAAAAGTTTAGAATTTTAATTTGAATTTCCTTATAAAGTAATATTTGTTATAGGTCATTTTAAGCTAGGATAGTTCTTAGTTTAAAATGACTTTTTACACATGTAATAAAATGTGGAAAAAAGGATGTTATAATTTATAACATATGGGGAATTTTAATAATATATAAATAGTATAGATTATAACCATATTTATTTGGAGGCAAAACATGAAAGAGGATTTTAAAAAATTTAAAAACTTTATATATAAAAAAAGAGTTGGTGTTGTAGGAATAGGAGTAAGTAATATTCCACTTATTAATTTTTTAATTAAATTAGGTGCAGAAGTAACAGCATTTGATAAAAAAACAGAAGAAGAATTAGATGAAGTAGCTGTTGATTTTAAAAATAAGGGTGTAAATCTAGAATTAGGGGAAAACTATTTAGATAAACTTACAGGATTTGATGTTGTTTTCAAAACTCCGTCTATGAGAATAGATAGTGAATCTTTAGTTAAAGTTAAAAAAGAAGGTGCATATGTAACTTCTGAAATGGAAGAGTTCGTAAGATATTGTAAAGCCAAGATATATGGAATAACAGGAAGTGACGGAAAAACTACTACAACTACTATAATATCTAAAATGCTACAAGAAGAAGGATACAAAACTTGGGTTGGAGGTAATATAGGAACTCCTCTATTTGCTCAAATTGAAGAAATAAAGGCAGAGGATAGAGTTGTACTTGAATTATCAAGTTTTCAGTTGATGACTATGAATTTACCAATGGATATAGCGGTATGTACTAATTTAGCTCCAAATCACCTAGATATGCATAAGGATATGCAAGAGTATATTGATGCTAAGAAAAATATATTCTTATATCAAGATACTACTAATACATTAGTGATAAATCATGAAAATGAAATCACTTATGAATTTAAATCTGAAGCTAAGGGGATAGTAAGAGAATTTAGCTCTAAGCGAGAAATAAAAGATGGTGCTTATTATAAAGAGGGTATTCTATATGTAGATGGTAAAGAAGTTTGCAATAAAGATAATATAGTTATAAAAGGTATGCATAATGTAGAAAATTATTTAGCTGCGTTTATAGCTACTAAAGATGATGTATCTATAGAAAATATGAAAAAAGTTGCAGAAAACTTTAATGGAGTTGAACATAGATGTGAACTTGTTAGAGAATTAAATGAAGTTAAGTATTATAATGATTCAATAGCTTCAAGCCCAACTAGAACATTAGCTGGTCTTAAAGCTTTTGATAAAAAAGTAATACTAATTGCAGGGGGATATGATAAGCATTTGGCATTTGAACCATTAGCTAATGAAGGATATCCTTATATAAAAGAATTGATTTTATTAGGCAAAACTAAAGAAAAAATAAAAGAAGTATTTAAAGAATTAGAAAACAATAAAGGAATAAAAATAAACATTTCAGAAGTAAGTACTTTAGAAGAAGCAGTTAAAAAAGCACAAAGTTTAGCAAAACAAGGGGATATAGTTACATTATCACCAGCTTGTGCATCTTTTGATATGTTCCCTAATTTTATGATTAGGGGAAATAAATTTAAAGAGATAGTTAATAATTTATAATGTATTATTTTAAAAATATCTAGATAATTTAGTATAAAGTTCATGTACAAAGGAAATCATTTTAATATCAATGAAAAGTAAAAACAGAATGATTTAAATAATAGGTTATGTTTTAGCAGAGTGTTGATATATGCAATAGGCAAAGTGGCATTGTAATTGGATTTTGAGAATAGTTAATGAGTATTGTCACATTTACTGCTTGTCCCAATTTTATATTGGGAGCAAGCTAAAATGGGACAATACTCATTTTAGTATTCCTAAGTTCAATTACTCAGTCCACTTTGTTTATGCATATATCAACACATATTTAAAACATAGCCCAATAATAAAGAAAAGACTGATGATACTAGAATACCATCAGTCTTTTTGTTTAATTTTTTGTAGAAAATTCATAATAATATATATTATTAATATTTATAGCTTTTTCATAGAATATTCCGGCATTAGTTAAGTAGTAATTATTTAGTGACTCAGAAATATAAGATTTTGAATCAACTTTAGAATTAGGTAAATCTACAGATAAAGAATATAAATAATTTGAATTATCATTATTTATGAAGAATAATTGATTATTTATAGACTTCAAATTTTCTCCACGTAAAGTAGAAATTCTTTTGGCCTCTAAAGTTGTTATATTTAATGAATATAATGTTTCGTTATCAGACGTATTAAAAAATAAGATTTCTCCATCGAATGGAGTAAAGCTATTAGCAGTATAGTCAGTTAATTTAGTTCTATTAGTACCATCATTTTTAACATAATAAAGTTTTGAATTATCACTTAAGTTTTGATATATTAAAAAATCACCATTAACTATAAAAGATCCAACACTATCTAAAGATAGTGCAGAAGATACATTTTTGGTTATGTCATAACTGTATAACTTTTGATTATCATTTTTGTTTATATAGAATAATTTATCATTTGAAGAAATTAAACTATAAACAGAATCTTTATTTAAAGAAGTATATGTTTTATCAGTAACGTTTATAGAAGATAAACCATTAGAGTTGCTTCCGTCTGCAAAATAAAGAGTGCCATTTACTAAGGCTAAATCACCAGTATAATAATCAACTAGGTCATTTAAATCACTACTTTTTAATATGTCCTTTGGAAGAGGTGCATTTATCATTGAAATTCTATTGTTCTCGTCTGGATTAGGAAATATTAATGTTTCATTGTTAAATACAAAAGGACAACGAAAAGAAGTTGAATCAGTTAGTATAAAAGGTGAAATTACATTAGAAGTTAAATCGTTGGATGAAGAAATGTTAGAACTTGATTTAGCAACGTTTTGTTTTTCTTCTTGTTTAGTACAACCTACTACAAATAAAGTTGAACATAATAAAAGTAAGCTTAATGTTTTTTTTATCATGAAAAATCCCCCCGAGTATATATTAAAGGCTAATTTAATAATTTTTATTAACATTTATAGTATTAATATTATGATAACTTACACAAAGAGTAAAGAATATATGTAGTATTTTAGAGTGTTGGGGTGTTATGGGGGAATAATAAGGCAATAACTCATCCACGTGTATCAATATACGTAAAAGTTAAATAAATAAAGAAAAATAGAGAAAAAATAGTTTAATTTGTTATAATAAGCTATAATAAGTATATATGATAATACATAATCATGATATCATAATATCCGTTGTGAGCGATAAATAAATGTCGAAGCAACAATGCAAAATTAGTTGAAAGTTGATTAAAAATATTTGAAAAAAATGTTGACAACTGAAACTGATAATGTTATTATAATAAAGCAGTCGAAAGACAGCGAAGATCTTTGAAAATTGAACAGAACAAGAAACATTAAAATAAACCAGCAATTCTTTATTTGAGTAAGTCAAGATTAAATTTTTTATTGAGAGTTTGATCCTGGCTCAGGACGAACGCTGGCGGCGTGCCTAAC
>NZ_CAURTC010000054.1:0-18976 GCF_963527835.1 uncultured Clostridium sp.
AATACCAAAAACTAATGATAATAGAAATGCTTTTTAGAAAAAAATCATATCATATTGAATAAATTTATTTAACGACTGAATAGTTACTAATATTAAATCAATTAAAAGGAGATTTACAATTGAAGTTTTTAAGAATTTTTATATCAGTAGCACTACTAGTAACCCTAACTGGTTGTGTAACTCAAAAATCGCAAAATAATGATAGCCAAACAAATAATGATACGTCTACTGAGGCCACTGATAAGGGAAACAACACTACTAATACTAATACTAATAGTAGTGCAAAAAATACAGATAGTAGCACTAAAAAAGATAACACTGCCAATAAAGTAAATTCTAATAACAATAATAAGAGTAATAGCAATACTGCTGTAAATAACAGATCTGAAAATAACGCTACAAAAGTTCAAAATGAAGAATCATTTTATGGACAATGGGTTATAGAAAAGGTAGTAGGATATGGTAAGGTAGGAACTTATAGTGATGATGATATAAAAAAAATAGTAGGAAAAAAACTAAGTTTTTCAAAAGAGCAGTCCAATTGTTTTGGAGATGACGCAAGTTATCTAAGTGATACAGTAAAAAATCCTACTTACAAAAAATCAGTTATTACATCTGATGAATTTTTAAGTAATTGGCTTGTACCTTTAAGCACTTTGACTATAAATAGCAATACTGTAACAGAAATTGAGGTAAATGATGCAAAAAATCTTCCAGTATGTACTTTTTTTATAAAAGATAATAACACATTAATACTTTATGGTGGAGGTACTTTTTTTGAACTTAGAAAAGTAGCATGAAAAACAAATTAATCAACATAATTCAATGTCTATTATAGTCAATAAATAAAAGAAACTATGATAAAACTTAATGAATACAGTATTTATAGAAAATATTTAAGAGTCCATATTTATGTTAATATGGACTCTTTCCTATATAAAAATAAATAAATTATTTATTTACTGATGAAACTCTTTCGGCATAGTAGAATATCCCTTCATCACAAAAAATTAAAGTATTATCATCCTTTACAATAAGCTTATCTTGAAAAGAAGAATCTTCACTTTCTATAGTTATAGTAGTAATAGAATCCTTATTAATACCTAAACTTGAAAAATCCATACGATAACCCCACTCTAAATCCTCTTTTTTTTCACTTTTAATTATATATTTAGGATTTTTAAAAGAATCTTTATCAAAAGTAGCTAAATCCTTAGATAATCTTATCTTTGTATTAATTACTAATGATGAGTCCCTACCAGCATGTACTTTACCATATTCGGCTACCTCTTTTATTACCCAATTACCATAAAATGATTCTTCATTTTTATCGTTACTCACTTCTTTAGTTACATTTTGTGAATCTTTCTTAGTACTTGTACTATTATTGCTATTACTAACAGTATTGTTATTACTACTACTAGAATTATTGCTTGTACTATTCTTTGCTCCATCAGAATTAGAGCTAGCTTCTTTTACCTCATTTTTATTTTCATTTAATTCATCATTATTTTTTTCATTAACATTATTAGATTCACTACTAACTTCATTATCTTCCTTTATACTATTGCTGGATACTTTTTTATCAGCACAACTAATCAATCCCAATGATAAAACTAAAACTAATATTATTGCATATATACGCTTCAATGTTACTCCTCCTGTCATATTTTAATACATAATATGGATTTACTGTTTATTTTACCATATTTTTCTTCAAAATAACAAACATAATATAATACTATAATATGGTATTTTTGTTGTATCTTTATATTTCCTAATACTATATTTATTCTTATATTTAATAAGAGTCCATATTTTAATTGAAAAAGATATGAACTCTTCTCTATTTACTAAATTTTATTTAAAATGGCTTGTACTTTATTTCATATATTTTTCTAATTTTTTAAGTATTTTTTCTAATATTCCATTTAAATATATATCTAAAAATTCTATACAACTAGGCACCATATATAAATTTTCATTTCCTGTTGCAACTATTACTTCTTCTAATTTAATTTTGCCCTTAAACACATTTTCTATGCTTGCATAAGTTTCTAGTGGATCAAGTCCAACATATATACTTAAACTATTTTGAAAATCTAAATCTATTATTAATGTTTTCTTTCCAAACCTGCTTAATTCATATCCTAAATTATAAGTTGATGTAGATTTTATTACGCCACCTTTATTATTTAGAATGCTAATAACAATTCCCATTTTTATCACTTCTATCAATATTCAAGTAACAATATTATGTAACATACTTAGTTACTCTTTAAGTTACTAAGTATGTTATATATTTAGTAACTTATTTATTAATATATGCTGCCTTTAAACCTAGTTATTTCTTGTAAATATAACGATTATAACTAAATAAACAGAATACTTTAAGCTTTAACATTTTCTTCATTATTTTCTAAATCTCCTATTGATTTATAGAGCTTAATAAAGTACTTTGAAGCATTTAAAATTTTTATATTTTCAAGCATCCTGTCAAATACTTCACTAGAACGTTTATTCAAACTAATGTTATGATTATATTCTTAATTTATAGTTAATCAGGAGATATTTATGGACTTTTTTTTTAAAGAATTTCATTTTTATATTGTTATTTTTTATAGAGTTAATTTTAATACATAAAAGTACTGACCTTGGTAGAAGCTATTTTGTTAATTATATAAGTAGAACTCAATTATCTGATTCATCCAAATTTAATGTATTACTAGATAAATTAATATTAAAATATATAGCAATTGGTTCTATTCTATCTTTATTTTCAATATTAAAAATAAAAAAATAGATAATCTTTAATTTTAGATTATCTATTTTTCTTATATGTTTATTTAAATTATTTCAGTATTTTTATTAGCATTTTCTTAGTTATCTATACGTAATAAAGAATATCGCAAATTCATTTCCTCTCTAAATAGTGCGATATTTTAGGTTTGTTATTAATATCTCAATCAAACATAGTTATAATACTTATATCTAATTAGCAAATTGGAATTTGTATCTTTATGATTTTATTTTTAGAAATAATCTATGACTTGAATACTTAGATTAAAATAGCACCTTACTTTTTATATCCTATTAAATTCCTACACTTCAATAAGAATTTTATCTAGTTAATTTCATATCTAACAGTTTATATTTATTTCTTACAATTAATACAATATACATACATCGAATTTTTCCACTCAGATACGTAGATTCCTTGCAAGTGAATAGAAAAACTGCTCTAAAATCATATGTTTTTAAGTACATTCTTACTTTTGAAATTTCATTTTATATATTTTCCCTAATTCTGTTTTATCATAACTAGTTGGGATAGCTGTAGTGCTGATACTCCTATTCATAACACTATTTTTACCATTATCATTATCATCTAATCCTAAAATATAATCAAGTCCATGCATTGCAATATAATTTAAATACATCCCATGTTAAGGTTAATCCTAGTAAATAAGCCATTCTTAAAATATAAGAATCTCTCTAATATAGTAATAGTAATATACTACTATTTTTTACCAAGTGAATTTAAATTAGCTGGTATTTTCTATTTCGTCTTAAGCGATCCCTGTATTCATCTTGGATTAGAGTACTTTTATTATAATAATATATTGGCAAATTGCAAAAAATTCATTAAATATTAGAATTGTGAACTAAAAAATACCGCACATTCATTTTGAATAATACGGTATTTACATAAATTTAGTTTTTAATTTTATAGAATTAAATTTATAAAGCTATATAAGTTACTACCCTTGAGACATTTGTTGTTTAACAACTGCAATTTCTTCTGGAGTTGCAGGTTGCGCTGGTATATAATATCCCTTTTCTTTAGCTTTAGTAAAAAGATTATATTGACGATATTCATCTTGATTTCTCATTTGCTGAATTGTTTCACGTAATTGTTGATTTTCACATTGAGCAATTATGCTACCATATCCTGCTAAACTTGCATTTAATCCAGCAAGGTAATCACTTATTATTTCTTTTTCTTGCATATTTTATACCTCCTAATTTAAAAATTCCATTAATTTCGCTTTACTTGCTTTTGCATCTTCAGAGTCTTTTTTTAACATCTCTTTTAATGTTGGATCAGTACATTGTTGTGAATAGTATTCTAGCTTTTTCTCAATAGTACAATGGGCTCCAATTAAATGACGTAGATTTTGTAATTCAAGCTGATTTAAGTTTGCCATTATTTGCACCTCCTATTTAATAATTTCAATACTTAATATTTTCAAAATAGAAGATGTTTATTCATTTTTTAATAAATTTTATATAAGTTATTTCACATAATTTTATCTTCTAGGATTTTCAAACGATGGTGGTATTGGATTTGAAGCTTCATGTGACTTAATTCTTCAGCACAATATCTAAAAATAAATCTTTTATTCTAAAACTTAAAAAAATATATTGCATAGCTGCTTTAAACTCTCCATTTCCAGCATCTAACTACTCTTGCATTAATGCTGCATATGAGGATTAGCTCTTTCAACTTTTACTTCATGCAATAACTGCTTTTTGTGTTCAAACATTGATATTTTCCTTACTAATATTTAATACCATACTATTCAATTTTCAAAGATCAACTTTTCTTAGCAAGTTCGCAATATTGTAGTATTGCGAATCAATTTATTTCGTAATCTAATCCAAATAGAGTATTATCTAATTCTTCTTTTGTATCAAAATACGCTAAACATCTTCCGCTTAACAATTTATCTCCTTTCCACATTCCACACTAGCTTACAGGTCTAACATAATATTTATTCAATACTGTTAATCCTGTAAGCAATGATTCATATGGATTTTCTTTTAGATATTTTTCTAATTCACTCATGTTTTCACCTCAATTCTTCAAAGTGTTCATTACTCTATAAATAACATTAAACCATTTTCTTGTATGTTATCAATTTATATATTGATAATCCGATGCAATATACCGTAATACAAAAACCAATTATTGATAGAATAGTATTATATATTTGATAATTATACTTAATTGCATTAACCATATCTGTTATCCAAAATCCTAATGGTATTAATAGTAACATTCCTATCACTTCTCTTTTAGAGTTTTTCATATAAAAACTATACAATATTCCAAATGATAATAAACTCATTAATGAAATTACAAACTCATTTTTAGATATGTTTACTGGAATATCAGATGATATTAAAAGTACATATAACCACAATATTATAGAAACAATAAAAAAAGTAATCCCTAAAGATATATCAACAAATTTACTCATACTAAACCTCCACCTACTTATATATAAGTACATTATATACATAATGTGTAATAAAAGTTATACTTATTTTGTGCAGTAAATTGCAATTGCCTGTGAGATGAATTCTGCTGTTCCCTCACCATTTTGGTCAATATTTTTCTTAAAACGTTCATCTCCAACATACATCAGACCGAGGCACTGCAAAATTTCATTTGTACAGTTGTACCATCTTGCTGTGATAAAACTCTGCCACTCTTTAACAAGTGCTTGAGCTTCTTCGCTGTAGGGAGTTTTATTCATATTGGTAGCAAAGGCTTTTAAAATATATCTGCCTTCCTCGTTTATTTCCTGCCACTGATCTTTACTATAATTGTTACATTTTTTCTCACTTTCCATATAGGCGTCAGAATTCCCCCAACGTTCTTTAACCTCTTTTGCATATTTCTTTTTGGTACTTTCAATTTCCGTCATATCAAATTCTTTAAAACTCATGTTATTTTCTCCTTTTATTGTATTGTCTACAAGAGTTATCAGGTTATCAATTCGTTCACGTTTTTTAATAAGCAACTCTTTGTGATTTTTTAGTGCTTCTGTTTTGTTGAATGTAGGATTTGTAATAATATCCTTAATTTCACTAAGTGAAAATTCTAGCTCTTTGAAAAATAATATCTGTTGCAATTCAACAAGGGCATTTTCATCGTATAAACGATAACCTGCTTCAGTAATTTGCCTCGGTTTAAGTAATCCTATTTCATCATAATAATGAAGTGTTCTTACAGTAACTCCAGTTAATTTTGTAACTTCATTAATCTTCAATTCCAAAAATCCTCTGTTTCATTTAAAATATCAACAGTTGGTGTAATTGTAGCTTCAAATATTGTTTTACCCGTCTTTTTAAGATAATGCTTGATTAGATTATAGCCACAAGCATATCCTGCGCAATAAGGCATACCAACTGGTTCCGCACCACGCATGGCCATAATTTCATCGCCATAAAGAAATGCCGAAAGTTTATTGAAGTCACTATTGTTCAAATTTTCCTTAATTGCAGGTTTAATAACAGTGTTAAGTGTTTCTTTTGTTATATTTTTAACCCACATACCAATTTTATCCTCTCCAAACATGAGTGCTGCAAAATTTTCTGCTAAACCTTCGCTGACAATCATATCTCCCAAAGTAATTTCATTACTCCACTTCATAAACTGCCATCTTACATTATGATTTGTTTCATGAGCAAGTGCTACAGGTAACATTTTAAGGGATTGCTCATTAGGAATAATTGTTCCTATTATGTATCCAGGAATCCCACCATCGCCACAATAATCACCAGTCATTTTTGACATTGGATTTAGTGGATTATTCAGTAAACCAGTAAAAATATAGTCTTTTGTAGGAAGTGAAATACCATTATTTTTAAACCCTTTAAGCGTTTTTGTAATACTATCCTCACAAGCCATCCAAAATTTTTCATCACTGATTTTTTTAACATCATCAACTCGTTCACTATTAATTTGACTTGGTGCAAATCCCCCATCCATACTACTTGCCATAACAACATCATAACTCCCTGGCTGATCTAATTTAATTGGAATACCAATACATGACCACTTAAATTCAAATGGTTTCATCAGTTCATAACGATAGATATCATCTCTCTCTTCAATCTTTGAAGAAATCATTTTTTTATAGATTTCATCGGATCTAATTGCTGTAACTTTCATTTTTTACCTCTTTCTTTTTAGTATAGTTATATAATAAACTATTACGTTGCGTTAGAGTCAATAGTAAAAAAATAAGGTGAATTGAAAAAATAATCAAAACACCCTGTATATGCTCAAGCTAATATAAATAATCTTTGCTTGTCAATAATTTACAATTACGAATAATACATAACCATCTATACCAAGATTATACTAAATATGGAAAAATAATCAAATCGCAGACTCATTTATATCTTAAGGAATTGAGTTTGCGGTTTATCGTAGCTACCCTAGGATTACCCCATATAAGTGCTTCTTCACATCACTCGGCAGTTATTTTTTATCTTGCTGCATCATGGCATTTTTTATAGATCATTTTTTAGTATTAATACTAAAAACTATTTTATATTTAATTTTGCTTTCTTAATAAGTAATTTATTTTCAAGGTCAGCACCTGAAAGTAAAATATTTTCATTGTACCAATTTATTAATTCTTCTAATAATTTTATATCTTCTTTTGTTTCTGCTTGGTCAAGTTTTTCGCTTATTGTGTGAAATATACCAAACATTATTGTATCTTTAGCCTTTGTACTTAAATTATTTATATCCATTCTCAAATTTCCTTATAACTGAATCAAAGTATTAGAATTGCGAACAAAAAAATATCGCAAATTCATCCTGAATAATGCGATATTTCAACCTATTATTTATTTTTATCAATTCTTAATATGTCAATAAGATACATATAAAAAATTTTATAAACTATTCTTTTTTATATAGTCTTCTACCGTAAGTATCTCTGCAAATATATTAAATAGTGATGCCATAATTACTTCATGAACAGTACATGATGGTATATTTTGTCCCTTCCAAGTTAAATCTTTGGTGGTACAAGCATCTTCTATTACTGTAATTTGATATTCTAAATCTTTGGCTGCTCTCACAGAAGTATCAATACACATATGACTCATCATACCGCATATTACTATATTAGTAATATTGTTCTTTTGCAAATTCTCGTGTAAATCTGTATTAAAAAAGCAGTTTAGTTTATGTTTTATAAAAACAGTTTCACCTTCTGCTGGTTCAACACCCTTATGAATTTTACACCCTCTTGAACCTTTTATAAAAAAAGTTGAATTTTCATTTAGATTAACATGTTGAATATGAATTATTGGTTCCTCATTTTCTCGAAAAAATTGCAGAATGGCCTGAGTTTTCTGCAAAGCCTGTTCAGAATTAACCAATTCATTTCTTCCATCTTTGAAATAATCGTTTTGAATATCAATTAAAATTAGTGCTGTTTTAATATAAATCACCTTCCTATTACTTCTATTTTATAAGCTTATAGGAAGGTGGTCAATTACCCACTTTTTTGTAGGTATCAATTTTTTTCAGATATGTTATAACAAATACCTTTTGAATCTAGAACATCAGTCATATCATGTTCCACCATATATTCTATTCCAATCTGTTGCATAATCTTGATTGCTTCTAGCGTCTTGAGTCCTCTAGCTGTCAAATAATACTACACATGTAAAGGGTAGCCTTTGGAATTAATCTTATCAACTATACCAAAGGTTCTTAACTCTTTCAATTGCTCTAAAAGCATTTTTTGATTTATTGAGTTAATCCGTCTTTCTAATTCAGCAAGTCTCATATACGTATATTGAAGTTGAAATATAATGATGCTCTTCCATTTTCCTTTTAAAATATCATGAACAATCTCTAGTGGACAAGTATAATCTTCTCGTATCTTCATAAAACACCTACTTACTTGTGAGTTTAAATTGCAGGCAGTAGTTTTCTGCCTCTTATTAGCCTATTATGAGTTAGTTATAACATATATTGTAAATACCGCATTATTCAATTTTTAAAGATTATTATTTATTAACTAATTCGTCAATTATCTTTAGTGAGAGCGTGTATTATAAGTACCAAACCCTTACCAAGTCCTCCTTTCTTTCTTATTATTCATTATTATTGTGGAATTAAAGAACCTTTCTTGAAATTCCACTAATGCTCTTATTTGTTCTTTGTTATATTTATTTAAATCCTTGCATACTACTAATTTATCTTCTATATCATTTTTTCTTTTTATTATTGCTACAACATATCCTTCATATGTTTCTAAGGGCTCAAATTCACCAATAATATATGCATCAATCTCTTCTCCATCTCCTGACACAGTATTAGGAATAAACCCATAGTTTAAAGAATATATAAAGTTATGCTTTGGATGTTTAGCACCTAATGGTCTATCCATAGTTATTTTAACAAGTTTACCTAAATAAGACTCCATATAAATTTGCTCCTTATTTTATATTTTTAATTTTATCTAAATTTTCTCTTAATCTTTTATTTTCTTTACTTAAATTGAGTTCGTTAAATCTATTTTCTGCTGCTTTTATTGCTTCAACACCAGATTTACATAATACATTAATCCCCTTAACAATAGTTACAATTACAAAAGCTTCAACTAATTCTTCCATAGTCAAGCCAGCATCTATAGCAGCCACTGCATGTGATTTCGCGCCACTCACCTCATCATCTAAGCTATCCAATATTGTAAAAATTAACTCTCTTATCTTTTTCGATAAATGTCCATTTTGAATAGATTCACGCATAACTAAATAGCCTTTTAGTCCATCTGGTGCATATTTAGATAATGCTTCAGCAAATGGTGGATTCCATTTTAATTCTTCTTTATAGTAATTGAGTATACTTTCAAAATCATCCATAGCTAAATTTAACCTTACCTCTCATCTAAAATATTTGTACATATTTAATTATTATAGCATATTTTGTAAATTTAGAATTAAGATCTATTAAACATAAATTTATATTTATACATGGACAAATGGTCGAATTTTCAATTACATCTCATATTAAAGTTAATCTTAAAACGGTTCTTTCCTAACTTAGTTGATATCTTATAGATTTAATTTTTACAGGTTAGTAAAACAAGCATTATATATAATAATTTATTAAGTTTCAATTAACTATGAAAAGAACCCAAAAATCTTGGCATTAATATTTTAGTAATTTGACTTCAAGCTTGTACGCCTTTTAAATATAGACAAATAGCAGGGAAAATCCCTGCTAACTTATATTGTTCTTATGCATCATTTTATTACTTCTTTTATGATCCATTGCACCTTCATACCACTTTTCCACTTTTTCAAAATCCCATGTATTAATAATTTCGGTATCTACTTTTCCGCTTTTAATATTTAATGGTATAATCATATTCGGGTAATTCCTGTGGTGTATTTGTTGTTTTTTGCAAAAGCATTATATCATAAAGGAATGACTTATTTATCTTTTATATAAATATAAATTACCATTTTTAGGTGTATGTATCATTTTCCCTTTAAATCCTCTTTTCCTCAATTCCTTTTGAAGAGTATACATAAAAAATCCATGAGTAACTATTAAAATATTTTCTGATTCCTCTTCTTTTACTTTTTCCTCTAAAAAATCAAGAAAATTTTTAGCATTTAGCTCAGTTTGTCTTTTTAGTTCTTCCTGAGATGAATGGTTAAAATACCATGCAAATCTTGCACTTATTGCCCAAAACCAAAATGGTAATTTAACATTACTATTAAATAATGGACTTATAGGAACTTCTCTTATTAAATCACTTTGTATTATTTCTTTTGAATATATATCTTTAGCAGTTGTTATTGCTCTACTTAAAGTACTACAATAACATTTATCCCAAACTATATCCTGAAGTTCTACATCATTTCTTATAACATCGCTACTATTGTATCCAGCTTCCCATTCTTTAAATTCTTTTGATGTCATAAGAGAACCTCTTTTATAATTAACTTTAAAATGTCTTACAAGTCCTATTCTCATTCCTATGCCTCCATCAGCTTAATTACATAAATTAAATTTAGATACTGTATAATTTATGTACTATATTTAATTCCATCAATAAAATATACTTATCATGAATTTTACAAGTCATATTAGATTAATGCTAAGCATTAATCTAAATACTTATATGCGATTAACATAAGATATTAACCTTTTTTTATATCATTTATTAATATTTCCCCGATGTGTTAAAATTTATAGTTATTATACATCAATTTCTTCAATATGTTTAATAGTTTATATATTTTTAATGATTATTTAATAATATTTATATAGATATATTTGATTTTAAAACAAGTCACATTTAAAATATGTGTTGAAATATTTAAAACATAACCTTAAAATAAAGAAAAAAAGTGTTTCAAAAATACTTTTGAAACACACACACTCAAAATAATAAAATTAAAATCACACATCTCCATTATAAAATATATAATTACTTCTCTTTCTATTCATGTTCATAATGAACATGTAATAATTCCTTAGAACGTTCTTTTAATAATCCATTATATAAAGATATTAATACTGGATTTTCTTGACTTCTCTTTATTTGCGTAACCTTGTCTACCTTGTAAAGACCTTTAGCTCTTTCTTTATTGCCTTCTTTTAAACTGAAAGGTTGTCCTGCGCCTGCTACGCATCCTCCTGGACAAGCCATAACTTCAACAAAATCAAAATGCTCTTCTCCACTTTGAATTCTATCAATTAAATTTTCTGCATTAGCAAGTCCACTAACTACTCCTATACGTAGATTCTTTTCTCCAAATGGAACTTCGCAAACTTTTACTCCATCCATTCCACGAACACCAATAAATTCTATTTCCTTTAAAGCTTTTGAGCTCTTTTCTTCAACTACTCCACGGATTACAGCTTCAGTTACACCACCTGTAACTCCAAAGATAACTCCAGCTCCTGAATATAAAGAAAATGGCATATCTGAAGATTCTGGTTCAATCTTATCAAATTGAAGTCCAGCTTCGTTAATCATCTTACATAACTCTGTTGTTGTAATTACATAATCAATATCTTTAATTCCATTTCTTGTAAATTCTTCTCTAGCTGCTTCTGCCTTCTTAGCAGTACATGGCATAATAGCTACTGATATAGTTTCTTTTTCGTCTAAAGCATCTTTTTCTTTAAAATACTCTTTTATTACTGATCCAAACATTTGCATAGGTGACTTACATGTAGAAACATACTTCATAAGTTCTGGATGTTTAGTTTCCACATATCTTACCCATGCTGGACAGCAAGAAGTAAATAAAGGAAGTTTATCATCTCCCAATTCTAGCTTTTCCAAAAATTCATTGGATTCTTCTATTATTGTCATATCAGCTGTTAATGAAGTATCATATATTTGATCAAATCCTAATTTTCTCATGGCAGCAACTATTTTATCCATAACGTTTTCACCAGGTTTTATTCCAAATTCTTCACCTAAAGCAACTCTTACTGCTGGTGCAACTTGAGCTACAACTCTTTGTTTAGGATTATATAATGCTTTCCAAACTGGTTTCATATCACTTTTTACAACAATAGCTCCTGTTGGACATACATTGGCACATTGTCCACAATTTACACAATCCGTTTCTCCTAAGCATTTACCAAATGCCGGACTTACAACCATATTAGAGCCACGATATGCAAAATCAATCGCTCCAACATTTTGTATTTCATTACACATTCTAACGCAATCTCCACATAATATGCACTTACTTGGATCACGAACTATTGATTTAGATGAAGTATCTAATTCGATTTTTTCATTTTTATTTTTAAATCTAATATTTTTTACTCCAAAGCGTAAAGCTAATTCTTGAAGTCTACATTTTCCACTTTTTTCACAAACAGTACAATCTCTGCAATGTGATGCTAATAAAAGCTCTAATATCATCTTACGATGTTTATGAAGCTTAGGTGTATTAGTTTTAATTGACATCTTATCTTTAGGTGGTGTAGAACACGAAGCTATAATTCCGCCCCATTCATCTTCTACCACACACATTCTACAAGCTCCATAAATAGATAAATCAGAATAATAACAAAATGTAGGTAAATCAATTCCTGATTTTCTTACTAAGTCTAAAATATTTTTTTCCTTATCAAATTCTACCCTGTTACCATCAATTATCATATATTTTGACATAAGTTTATACCTTCCTTTCACTAATTCATAAGTTGTGAGCTATTAAACCATTTGGATTGCTTTAAATGCGCATCCTTCCATACAAGCACCACATTTTATACATTTTGATTTATCAATGGTATAAGGTTTCTTTATTTCTCCTGTAATAGCTCCTACTGGACACATTCTTGCACATTTAGAGCAACCTTTACATTTATCTTTATCTATTTCGTAAGACATTAAAGCTTTACATACTCCACCTGGACATTTTTTATCTACAACGTGAGCTATATATTCTTCTCTAAAGTATTTTAAAGTACTCTTTACTGGTAAAGATGCACTCTTACCAAGACCACAAAGTGCTGTTGCAGATATAGTATCTGATAATTCTTCTAACATATCTAGATGTTCTAATGTTCCTCGTCCTTCTACAATATTAGTTAAAATTTCTAGCATTCTTTTTGTACCTTCTCTACAAGGTATACATTTGCCACAAGATTCATTTTGAGTAAAATTCATAAAGAAACGAGCTACTTCTACCATACAACTTTTATCATTCATTACAACTAATCCGCCACTACCAATCATGGCTCCAACTTTTTTAAGCGAATCAAAATCTAGTGGTAATTCTAAATGGTTTTCGCCTACGCAAAGACATCCGCCAGATGGTCCTCCAATTTGAACTGCTTTAAACTTTCCTTCTTTTACTCCACCGCCAATATCAAATATTACCTCTTTTAATTTTGTTCCCATAGGAACTTCTATTAAACCTGTGTGTTTTACATTTCCAGTAAGTGCAAAAGCCTTAGTTCCATAATTCTTTTCAGTACCAATACTCTTATACCACTTTGAACCTTTACTGATGATGCTTGGAACATTGCAAAATGTTTCAACATTGTTTAATACAGTTGGTTTTTCAAATAATCCCTTTTCAACAGTTCTAGGTGGTTTAACTCTTGGCATACCTCTGTTTCCTTCTATTGATGCTGTAAGAGCACTACCCTCACCGCAAACAAATGCTCCCGCTCCTTGACTTATATGTAAGTCAAAATGAAATCCAGAGTTTAAAATATTCTTTCCTAAAAGTCCCACTTTAGTAGCTTGATCTATAGCCATTTGTAATCTTTTAACTGCAAGTGGATACTCAGCACGAACATATATATAACCATAATTTGCTTTTGTTGCAATTCCAGCTATAAGTATTCCTTCAATTACTCTATGAGGATCACCTTCCATCATGCTTCTATCCATAAATGCTCCTGGATCACCTTCATCACCATTACATACTATATATTTTTGTTTTTCAGCTTGTTGTAATACTTGAGACCATTTTCTTCCTGTTTGGAAACCACCGCCTCCTCTTCCACGAAGATAAGATTCCGATATCTCATCTACAACTTCCTCAGGTGTCATATCAAAAAGTGCTTTCGCAACAGCAGTATATCCGTCAGCTGCTAAATATTCTTCAATAGACTCTGCATTTATATGTCCACAATGTTCTAATGCAACACGTGTTTGTCTTGCATAAAAAGGAATTTCTTCTTGCTTGCTATAGCTTTTCTCTTCATTTCTATAAATAAGATGTTCTATTACTTCATTAGAAATTATGCTTCTTTCAACAATTTCTTCACAATCTTCTAATTTAACTTTTATATATAATATTCCTTCAGGTTCTATTCTTAAAAGAGGACCCATTTCACAAAATCCATGACATCCACTCTTCTTTAAACCAATACTATCATCATGAGGTTCTTCTTCTAATGAGATAGTAACTTCAAGTCCTCTTTGTTCTATTAACTCTTTTAATCTATCATAGATTTTTAAAGAACCACTAGCTACACAACCAGTTCCACCACAAATTAGTATTTGTTTAGATTGTTTACCTAAAGCTAACTTACATTTTTCTATTGAAGAATTCAACTCTTCCCTAGTATTAATTCTCATTAGATGCTTCCTCCTTTAACTGTTTTATTATGTCTCTAGCCTTTTGCTTAGTCATACTAGGATATACTACATCGTTTACAGTACAGACCGGTGCTAACCCACATGCGCCTAGACAAGATACAGTTTCAACTGTAAAAATCATATCGTCTGTTGTAACTTTACTTTCTGAAAGTCCTAATGATTTTCTAAATTCTTCTAATATAGGTATTGATCCTCTTACATGGCATGCAGTCCCATCACAAATTTTTATTACATATTTTCCTTTAGGTTGTAATGAAAAATTTTCATAGAAAGTTGCAACACCATATATTTTTGCTTCACTTATTTTTAAGTGTTTTGCAATATAACATAGTGCTTCCTTTGGTAAATAACGATATTGTTTTTGAACTTCTTGCATTACAGCAATAACTGACGACTTTTGATAATTATGAGAAGCTAAAATGTTATCTAATTCCTTCATTTCTTCTTCTTTTAACATCATTTGTCCCACCCCCACATTTTGTTAATTATTATTAAAAATAAAAAATGATTATATATAATGTGCTTGTACACCTTTACAATATTTAATCACCTTTATAGCAAAATGATATATTGTTTTATTAGCTGATATCACCTTCCTTTAATAACTCTCATTACCCCATATATTACTATGATAATTAATTATATTCTCATATATATTAAAACACACAATTTACTTATTTGTAAAATATTTTTTTATTATTACTTATATATGTATTGCGTATAATTAATTAAAAAGAGACGAAATTTGTTATCTTTTCGTCTCTTTTTAATATATAAATATATATTTTAATTATAATAAAAATATATTTAAAATTTTTAATTAAATCTAACTATAAATTTCTATCTAATATATCTATTGACGTATTCATAAATTCCACTTTTTCTTCATTGGTAAACTCACCACTTTTAAGTATTGACTTCATACTTTCAACTGTTTGACATAACTTTTTGAATTGTTGCATTTCAATTTCAACTTCATCCATTGCAACTAACCTCCTTGTATTTAACTTTTTACTTTAATTAAATATTGATCTATTAAAATATAATGATTTTTTAATATTCTTAATTAATTATTTGCTAAACTAAATAATACTATTCTAAAAAATTACTTGTATAATGTTTAGTTTACTTCTTCATTTAAAATCAATAATATATTCTAAGTATAAAAAATCAATTATAAGAAAAATATAGTATTAAGATTGACTTTAACTAATTATAGTTATGCTACTAATATTACTTTAAAATACATACTAAAATTTAATTAAAATAGGTGAGATGTATGAATATATATTTAATTTTAACTTTAATTCTTTTTATTATTAACTTTATGTGTGCAATTTCTCTAGTGTTTATTGAAAAAAGAGATACAACAACTATTTGGGCTTGGCTTTTAATTCTTTTTATTTTCCCATTTTTAGGATTTATACTTTATTTATCATTTGGACAAAATATTTCTAAGGAGAAAATTTTTAGTAAAAAAGCTGTTATTGATAAAAAGAAGATAAAAAAAATATTAGCTGATTTAAACAAAGAGTTACACAATGAAGTTGCTGAAGAATATATAGATCTTATAAAAATGAATTTTTATACTAATGACAGCATTTATACTAAAGAAAATGAAGTAAAAACCTACATTAATGGAGAAGATAAATTTAGAGATTTGATAGATGATATTAAAAATGCTAAGTCCTTTATAAATATTGAATATTATATTTTTAGATTTGATGACATAGGCTCTAAATTAATAGAATTACTTAAAGAAAAAGTTAAATGTGGGATTGAAGTTAGATTATTAGTTGACGGTATGGGTTCTAAATCATTAACAAAAAAACAAATAAAATATATTAAATCTTGTGGAATAAAATTTTCAGTTTTTTTTCCTAATGTAGCACCATATATAAATCTTCGTTTAAATTATAGAAATCATAGAAAAATAGTAGTTATTGATGGAAATACAGGTTATGTTGGTGGTTTTAATGTTGGTGATGAATATATAAACCGAGGAAAACAATTTTCTTTTTGGAGAGATACTCATATAAAAATTGTAGGTGCTGCAACATTAGAATTAAATAAAAGATTTGCTCTTGATTGGGAGTATGCTGCAAAAGAAGATCTTTATGATATTCAATTAAAAAAAACACATCTTTCTTCAAAAGGAGATATAGGAATACAAATAATTTCTTCTGGTCCAGACAATATGGAGGAATATATACGTAATTGTTATTTGAAAATTATAACTAATGCTAAAAAAAATATTTTTATACAAACGCCTTATTTAGTCCTTGATCACCCTATGATAGAGGCTTTAAAAATCTCATCATTTTGTGGAGTTGATGTGAGAATAATGGTCCCAAATAAAGCTGATCACTTTTTTATGGCCTGGGCCCTAAGTGCCTCAATAGATAGCCTTATTAAATCAGGTGTTAAATTTTATAAATATAAAAATGGATTTATTCATTCTAAAACTATCGTTTCAGATAGTTCTGTATGTAGCATTGGGACTGCTAATTTAGATATAAGAAGCTTTAAACTTAATTTTGAGATTAATGCTATAATTTATGATTCTAAAATAGCTAAATGTTATGAGGAAATATTTTTAAAAGACCAAACTGTATGTAACCTGTTAACTCCTGAAGAATATGAAAATAGAAGCCATAGAATAAAAATATTAGAATCTATTTCTAGACTAATATCTCCTATTCTTTAATAATAAAAAAATTAATTATTTTTTTATTATTTTTTCTGAATTTTATGTTACACTATATTTTATTATACTCTAATAATAAACATAAACTTTAGAAAGGTGACTGATATGAAAATTGATATTGATAAAAAATTATTGAAATATGGATTATACATTACAATTACAGCTATTACTATATATATTGCTTTTGCAATTCTTTTTAATATTGGTAATATTTTAGGAACTACTTTTGATGTTATAGGAAGAGTACTTTCCTTAATAAAACCTTTATTAATAGCTATTTTAATTACATATATTTTATTTCCTATTACTAAAAGTATAGAAAATTTTCTAAAAAACAATAAGATATATAAAATAAAGAACAAAGGTACTTGCCGTGCCTTAAGTATCATTTTTTCTTACCTTGCAATAATAGGAATAATATTAGGACTTCTTTGTGGCATCTATTTTATGATTGGTGGACAATTATCTAAAAATATTAGTATTTCTAATATAGTAGAATATATATCTACTTATTTAAATACACACTCATTATCTAATTCATCAATCAGTTTAGCATTAGAAAAATTAAATCTACCTTTTTTAGATGCTATGGAAGATCATATAGTAGAAGTAGTTAACTTCATTCAAAATTATATTACAAATAACATAGGAAAAATGGCTTCTTTCGCAGTCTCTATAGGAAGTGGAGTTGCTACTTTCTTTATTGCATTGGTCATTAGTATTTATCTTTTAAAAGATTATGAATACTTTATTAATCTTTGGAATAAACTTTATTACTTAATCTTCCGAAATAGTAAAGTTGGCAAGAAAATAAATTATGTATTTTCAACAATACATGAGGTTTTTGGAAGATTTATTCGTGGTCAATTGCTAGAAGCGTTCTTTGTAGGTGTGTTATCAGCAATAGCCTTATCTATTGTTGGAATAGATTATTCTTTTGTTATAGGTATTATAGTTGGATTATCAAATCTTATTCCTTATGTGGGTCCAATAGTTGGTACTATTTTAGCTGCCATAATGGGCTTATTAAGTGGAACACCTATAAAAATAGTTTATGCCATCATTGCAATGATTATTGTCCAACAAATAGATAATAATCTTTTAGCACCTAAAATAGTTGGAAATAGTGTGGGATTACATGCCGTATTTACCATGCTTGCAATATTAATAGGCGGAAATATTGGTGGATTATTGGGAATGTTACTTGCGGTACCTTTAGCTGCTTCTTTTAAAGTCTTATTTAATAATTGGTACACAAGTTATATGAAAAAAGAAAACTTAAAAACAAAATAATGATTTTAATCGAGTAGGAGCTAAATAATTATTTTATTTAGCGTCCTCTCACACCACC
>NZ_CAURTC010000055.1:0-16773 GCF_963527835.1 uncultured Clostridium sp.
CTACTTACAAAAATCTCTTTAGGAAAGCCAAAGCTATTAGCTCCATCTAAGATATATTGTATAGAACTTGTTCCACTACATTCAGTTGGTCTTACATCATCAAGCCATAAACTTTGAGTTTCGGTAATCGTGATTTGAAAGGCAATTATAGAAGTAATCATAGTATTTTTATTACAAGTAGTTATTCTAAATATTTCATCTCTTCCATATTCATCAAGAACTTTCAAGATATAACCTTTTTCAATCTCAGGTCTTTCCTTATCATTTACAAAGTTCCCTTCAAATCTAAAGTTACCAGCTAGATCTTTAAAACCATTTGCTAAAGTACACCAGTTATCTAAAGAATACCCGTTAGAACTTAATACCTTATCCCTAGGGGTATTGGAAGGGAATACAGCAATTCTTATTTTTCCATCAACCATATAATCCCTCCTTATCTATAGTTTGCTCTATAATTTAATTCAATTTTATTTATATTACCTGTCCAGCTTAATCTATTTATTCCAGGTATTATAATTGGGAAATTCCCAATACAATCTAAATCTTTACTTCTTTTATTACTATCTATACTTTGTAATAAATGGCTATTTAACTCTACATAATTTTCTAAGTTTTTAATAGAAATAATATTACCATTTAGGTTTAATTCTACAGTTCCATTTCCATATATTTTAGTAGTTGGATTAGAATTCATATTTCCATTATTATAGAATTCAAAAGAATTTTGAGTAATAGTAATGCTAGTATCATTAGGATCACTCATAAAAGGTTCGCATATAAAAGTTATTTTAAATTCTCCACCTTTGTTTTGCTCTAATCTTTTAAGTCCTTCTTTTAATACTTTTTTTACTATGTAACATCTATCTTCTCTATCATAAAAAAGTCTCTTGTCTGTTATGTTATTTAACCAATTATTTATTCTATCTATAGAGTAATTAAAATCATCATATTTAAGTAAGCTTAATTCAAATGAAATTTTTATATCTCCATAAGTTCCTTTATTTACAGTTAAAGAGCCATTTCTACCTATAACCTTATATTCTTCATAATCTTCATTAGGTATATTAATAGAGGGGTAAGATTGTACCCCAACTCTTAGTTTCTGTAAGCTATCTATTCCATTAAAAATTAATGTGTTTAAATCCATATCTTCCCCTCCTTTATTTTTATGCCATTACAAATGGATTGTTTTCTTGATAACCTTTATCTATCTCATCTTTATGTTTACCCAAAGCATGTCCAACTTCCTTTCCATCTAAAAATATACCTAGTTTAGAAATTACAGAAGTTACTTCTTCTTTTACTACTTGACGAATTAGTGGCTCTGGTAAAACATATTCTCTTTGTTTGCCTTGTCCTTTAAACTTATCTCCTACAACTGTATTATTACCTAGTAATGTAGGTTCATCAAATACAGCTCCTGTATAAAGGTAATTCATTTTTGGAATGTTAACTCCAAAATGTTTTCCTCCAACTCCTGGTATCCAATCTGGTGCAGTAAAGCTTATTTTATTTAATCCATCTATGGCCATGTTAACTAAACTAATAACTGTATTTAATGGTGCTTTAATAACAGCTCCTAAGCCATCCATTATTCCACCAAAAATATCTACAACGCCTTGCCATGCCCTAGACCAATCTCCAGTAAATACACCTTTTACAAACTCGATTACTCCACTGAAAATTCGTTTAATAGCATTAAATCTATTTTCTATGTTTTTAACAAATCCATTTATTATATTTCCAAATACTCCAAAAGACTTAGTCCAATCTGTAGTAAATATTCCTGTTAAGAAATTAGAGAATTTGGTAAATACAGAAGTTATAAAACTCCAAACTTTATTTACTCCATTACGAAACCATTCACACTTATTGTATAAAGTTACAAATACAACAGCTAATCCTAGAAGAAGAGTAATTACTAATCCTATAGGGTTCATTTTCATAGCTAAATTTAAAGCCTTTTGTGCTAATGTCATTGCTTTAGTTGCTCCAGTTACAGCAATCTGTGCTGTTTTATAAGCTAACATTTTCACCTTATTAGCCACCCATAAAGCTCCGTTTTTAATAAGTTGTAAAGTAGATTTAGCTAAGTTAATTATGAACTTTCCTATAGCTTTAGTTACACTAACTATTCCTTTACCAAATTTACCGATAGCATTTGTTCCGCTTTTAGTAGCTCTAGTAAAGTTTTTTACTCCAACTATCCCACTTTTAATTCCTTTATTAAGTAAAGAAAAGCCTTTCTTTATTGTTCCTATAGCTTTTATTGTTTTAGCAAAAATTATTAATAGCGGGCCGATTGCTGTGATTAAGCTAACTGTATAAACTATAAATTTTTGTACTCCAGGATTTAAGCTACTAAATTTATTAGCTAAATTACTGATACCATGAGCTATATCGGTAATTCTAGGGGCTAGTGCTTCGAAGACTTTAATACAAGATTCCTCTAAGGCACTTCTCATTTCAGCTAGGCTACCTTTAACGTTGTTATTCATAGTATCAGCCATTTTTTGAGTTGCACCTTGAGAATTTTCTATAGCTCCAGAAAGCTTATCAAAATCTGAACTTGAAGAGTTTATTACAGCTAACCATCCAGACATAGCTTCTTGCCCAAAGATAGTACTAACAACTGCTGCTTGTGTAGACTTATCAAGGTGTCCTATTTTTTGTCTTAATTCACTCATAATAGTTTTAAATGATTTCATTTTTCCATGACTATCTTTAATGGAAATACCATACTTTTTCATAGTTTTGGCAGCATCTCCAGTAGGTTTAGCTAGTCTAGTTAAGCCACTCCTAAGTGCCGTTCCAGCTTGAGATGCTTTGATACCTGAGTTTGCCATAAGACCTATAGCTAGTGCAGTATCCTGAATAGTATATCCTAGAGATCCTGCTACTGGTGCTGCATATTTAAAAGTTTCTCCCATCATACCAACATTGGTATTTGCGTTACTACTTGCAGCCGCTAGAACATCACTAAACATACCAGCATCTTTAGCTTGTAATCCAAATGCAGAAAGTGCATCTGTCACGATATCTGATGTAGTTCCTAGTTCTTCTCCACTTGCTATAGCTAGATTAAGTATAGGCTCTATACCATTTAACATATCATTAGTTTTCCAACCAGCCATTGCCATATATTCTAAACCTTGACCAGCCTCAGCCGCACTAAATTTAGTCTTGGAACCCATTTCTTCAGCTTTAGCTTTTAGTTTTAAGAAGTCTTCTCCTGTAGCACCACTTATAGCAGAAACTTTACTCATTTCAGATTCAAAATTCATCCCTACATCAATAGCTTTTTTACCAATTAATGAAAAAGGAGTGGTGAAACCTAGTGTCATTTTCTTACCAGTTGACATAGCCTTTTCGCCTATAGAATTCAACTGCTCACCAAATTTACTAAATTTACCACTCGCTTCTGTTGAAGTGTTTCCTGTTTGTTTCATTGTAGATTCAAAGCTATGAGATTTACTTTCTACTTTATCAAAAGCTAATAAAGCACTCTCAGCATCAATTCGTATATCACCACTTGCAACATATATTTCAGACATATTTTACCTCCTTTCTTTAACTCTAAAGGAGTTTATTTAATATATTTATTTGTTTTTCTTTTATTTTTTTAATTTCATCTTTATTAACACTAACGTTAACTTTAATATTTCTTTGCAAAGTATCTTTAAAATCTAACCATTCTGAATCTCCAAAAGTTACGTTAATAGCATTAATTAAGCAATATTGATTATAATTTCTTTCATTCATTTCTTGTTCTATTATGTCCATTATAATATCCACACTGTATCTTATATCATTTTGTAAGATCCAATCATATGCATGATATTTAAATAATAAGGCTCTTAATTTGCACCCAGTTTCTTCTTCGAGTTGGGTGCTTACTTGAAAACCTGAACAATTCCCTTTATATCATCTGATGTCATTATTCTTTTTAACATAGCTACGATTACTGAAAAACTTTGTTCAGCAATTCCTTCGGGAGTCATTTTATATAAACTACCTAATACTTTATAAAATAATTCTTGATTAGAATAATATCTGTCCATTATTACACTTAATAAATCAAAACTTGTATTACCAGAAAAACTATGTATTTCTAATTCAAGCTTTCTAACTTCCTGTTGTAATTTTAATAACTCTTCAGTAGCATTTTTATTTATAAATCTTGTTTTATCATCTTTATTTAAAGATTTAAACTCTTTAGTATCCATATGTTCTAAGATTATTTTTTCTACACCTTCACCAAGCTCTTTATTTTTTAAGTCATAGTTTAGTTTTAATTGTCTTAATTTTTCATCACCGAAAAACATTTTTTTTAATTCTTCTTTTATGCCAATTTTATTTATTAAATTAAATATTTCTCCAGCCTGTTTACCATTAATATGTAAATCATAGTTTTTAATTTCTTCTATATTCATTGTTATTTAAATCTCCTTTCATATATAAAAATAGAGTAGAATTTAATCTACTCTATTTATGTGAACTTTCCATATCTTTAAAATTTGTAAATATTTCTAAGGGTATTGTTTTTGTATCATAAGCATTTTCCAAAGATATTTTAAAGGCTGATTCATCTTTTGATTTCATTTCAAAATTTAAGCCTTCTTTATTTATAATATCTTTTACTAAAATAATATTATATTCACCTTTTATATTTTCACCTACTATAAGGGCATCTTTATAATCACTTTCATCAAGTATTCCAACTTGAGCTATATAATGACCTTCTTTTTCTTTTTTTAATAAACTAGATTCTAATAACTTTGAATTAAAATCTAATAAATCTCCAGTAATCTTTACATCCCATTGATCTATATCTTGCCATCCTTTTACTTTACCAGCAGCATTTTTAATATCTCTAATTTTAGGCTTAGCATTTATTTGAAGTTTATCTTTAAAAACTCCTAACATTTTCTCTTTTAAACCCTCTATGAATTCTTTTGTAGCTTGTATTTCACTAAAATCACCTATATAAACTGCACCTTCATTTTGAATAAGATTATGTTCTTTAGCTGTTCCTATATCTTGCATTAACATCTTTCCTTTCTATTTATAATTTCTTATTTTATACATTAAGACTGTATTAAATTTTTCTTCATCAATATAACTTGTATACCAAATGTTTTCCCTTATAATCCAATCGTTATTAGAAAATTTATGTTGATTTAATAATTTATCAGTTTCTAACGTTTTATTTATAATTTCAAATTTTTTATCAAACATACCAACAAATCTAACTTGTAAAGTAATATCATTACAATAATTCTTTTCATCAATTCCTTCTGCGATTTTAATTTCTATTGCTATATTTTGTGTATAATCAAAGTTGCTTGGAATTAAATCTAATGCATTTGGAATTAGCTTACTTAATTCTATTTCGTAATTTTTTAACATCATAGCTCTGCTTCTTTCATGTGCTTATTAAATATATCAGATACCTTATCTAAATCCTTATTAAATGTACTTCTTATATAACTTTTATTTTCAAATTCTACTTTTTTGGCATATATTAATGGACTTCCTACAACTATTTTTATATCACCAGAATTTTTTACTCTATAATTACCATTTATACTTCTTTTTAAAGCTCCTGGATGTAAACTTCCTTTTTCTTTACTTCCTACAGGGGTTACTGATTGGGTATCTGCTATTAATGTTAATTTTGTTTCGTTAGCTGCATCTCTTAAAGATTGTAAAAACTTTTGTTTTGCTAGATTTATATTGTTTTCAATTTTAAGATTCATAAAACACCTCCAAATCAGTTTCTAATAAAGCATATATTTTATATTCCTTCCAATCTTTTTTAGCTTCTATTTTATATGTTTTATTATCATTTACGAGTATATCGTAAATAAGTAAATTTTCATTACAATACATTTGCAACTTAGATTTTATTTCTTCTCCCCAAATATACCTAATAGATTGCTCTGTAATTGGCTGTATATCACATTTAAATATTTCTTTATTTACTTTATATATTTTTTTAATATGTAATCCTTCTTTTTCTTCAATCTCACTTACTTTATTAAAAACATCTTCATATATTCCCATTAAAACATCACCTCAACCTTTTTTATTTTAGGATGTGGTAATAATCCTTTTACATCATTAAAAAGTCTTTTTACTCCTCCATTTGAATAAGTAATAGATTTTTCTCCAAGTCTATACTCTTTTATGTTTGGATTCTGACAAAAATATGATTCTAAGTTTTTGCTTAATATTATAATTGCACTTTGAAAGTTTTCTTGAATGTATTCTTTTGTATATTTTGATGTGTCATTTAAATAATAATAAATTTGATCTATTGCTATTGATTTAATTTGTTCATCTGTCATTTATATGCCCTCCTTTATAAAATTAAAGGGCATACGTTAGTACACCCTTATATATATTAAGCTTCTAAAGCATCTCCTGGATTTACACTATATTTTAATGTAACTATAGCTTCTGGTCTTAGAACTTTAGTTCCATATACATCTAATCCTCTTACACCATCTGCAAAGGAATTTTGAAGTCTCATAGCTTCAGTTTCTTCTAATTGTGCATCAAATCCAACAGCACTCTTATGTAATGCTATTATTGTATTTTCTGGTAACTCTTCACAACAAATTACTTGAAGTCCATTTATCTTTTGACCTTCTACAATACCATTTTCTAGGACGGATGGATTTCTTGTAAATCTAGCATCTTTTGATAATAGACCTAATATCTCTGCATCCACAACTACATATCTATCACTTCTTGATACCTTCTTTTTACTTAATTTAGTTCCCATATCAACTATTTTTTCATATATATTTGCAGGTGTTATAGTTATTGGACTTCCACCTTTATTTAAAGTTTGGATACCTTTATCAGCTACTATAGTTGCAAAGAAATCAGTATCTTCTTGCTCTCTTACAGAAGCTGCTTGATCCGCTATAACCTCTTTCATTAAGTCTTTTACAAGTTGCACTTTATCTAAATCAGACATTGTTTTTGCCCAATATTTTTTCTTATCAAATACCATTTCAACTGGAGTTGTATTGATTTCATCCCAATCAATTGATCCATTATAATCCTTAGGTTTACTTGTTGTTAATCTGTTGAATATTATTTTATTCCCTTGTTTATCTGATGGTTTAGTAGAAATTAATCTTGCTACTGAACTCTTTCTGAACTCTGTTATTAATCCTGCTTCCCATAATGTTTTCTTAAAATTTTCTATTGCCATAAAATTATTCCACCTTTACTTTTTTATTATTGTAGGCATTTTTCTTTATAGACTAATTCAACCTTTTAAAAAGTCTTATATTATTCAAATGCTTTCATAGCTTCCTCTAAAGATAAATCATCTTTTTGAAGTAACTGTTCATATGTACTCTTTGATATATTGCTATCCTCTTTAGGTGGTACGTACCCCCCATTCAATCTCTCAGATACTTGAGAATCTATATAAGATTTCATACTATCCTCAAATAAACTTATATTAGCATTGGTAGTTTCTTCATCTTCTCCTAATACAAAATCTATAAGTTTACTTGGTATATTCTTTTCAGATAAAGTATCTTTATATTTAGCCACCATTTCAGCTCTTGTTTTTTCTTTTTGCATTGCTTCAAATTTTTTTGTTAATTCTCTTATTTGTTTCTGTTCTGGAGTTTCTTCTTTATTTGTTCTTTTAAGAATTTCCGCCTCAATTATTTTTTGCATACCACCTTTTTTAAAGCCCTCAATTCCTTTATCTCTTTCAGAATCTATTAAAGATTTAAGATCACTTTCTGTAGCTACAGTTTTATTTCCAAAATTTAAAGGCTTTGCAAAACCTTTAGATGTAATTATCTCATCTATTTCTCCCTCGTCTTCAATATCTTTAATTAATTCTAATAATTCACTTTTTAGCATTTCTATTTCTCCTTTCATCCCTTAGAGTATTCAACCCCTAAAGTTTCTTAATTTTTTGCATAAAAATAAGGCTATAAGTTTTCTTTAGCCCATTCCTGATAATCTTTATATTCTATATTTTCTTTTGTTGTATTATCTATCCTAAAATCTGGTCTATAATCTTTGCTTGGTAACTGTATGTAACAACATCTATCATTAACATGTCTTGGTAGTTCAGGTCTCATAGGATCATCAACCTTAAATACTCTTCCATCATCAGTAGCACACTTTGAACAAGTCCTTGAATCTAAAGTTGCACTATATAATAAATATTCTGCATTATTATCCTCAAAAAACTGTTCATTAATATCGTTTTGTACTCTACAAATTTCATTTCTCAACATTCTCTTAGAATAGAATTTATCTACTTCAAATCTATCTCTTATTTCTTTTTCTATTTGATTGCAATTAATTTTACCACTTAGGAAATCTCTAATATGTACTTTAAGCTTTTTAGCTATGTCCTCTCTATTGTTCCAAATCCTATTAGAATAATTTTGTCCATCTATAGTTTTATTTAATATTCTTTTTAAATCTTTATCTGATATTTTCTTTATACTAAAATCCATACCTAGACTTAATAAATAAGAATTTATATTATATTTATCTTTAGCTAAATTATTTAATGCTTTTGTAATAACAGTATTTTCATTAGTATATTCAGCCTTCATAAATTCATTTATCTTCTTATCAATTTCTTTTGTTATAAGAACTTGACTATTTAAAGATATTTGCATTTTGCTATCTGAAATATTATATTTAAGCATTATTTTACTAATTAAATTCAATAACTCTTCTGCATTATTATTTTGTAATTCTAGTATTTCTAGTAATACTTTATCACCTTGTCTATATAACTCTTTAGAAAACTCAATAAAATTTTTTACAAAGAATTGTTGTCCTTTAGTTAATTTGTTTAATCCTTTAATTTCATCATTAAATATGTTCATTTAAATTACCAATTATTGATTCCTTTGCTTCTTGTTCACCTTTTAATCTAGTCTTAAATTCTTCTTGAGCCTTCTCATATATTTCTTTTGGATTAGTTATAAAACTTAACTGAGATAATCCAGTTTCTACATCTAAATATCCAGGAATACATAGTTTAGTCATTATATCCGCTATAGCTGCATTATCACTAGGAACATTCATATTATAGACTATTCCAACTTTTTCATAATCTAAATCTTTATTATTAAAATTTTTAATCATCATTGTAATAATAGCCTTAATCCTCTTTTTAATGACTTTAGTTAAACAATTTTGTTGCATTTTAACTTTATTTCTTAAAGAAATTATTCTTGTCTGTAATGCTACACCTGAAGTATTTGAGGATGGTTTATCGTTAAGGTTAATATGTTGAGATACTTGGTAAATCATATCCATTAATTTTTCTAATGCTTGTATATGCATGTCTGCATCTACACTCTTAATTAAATAATCAATTCCAGCACTTTTATTTTCTTCATCACTATTTATATTTAAAATAGCATTATCTCTCATTCCTTTTAAGATACTTTCCATAATACCTTCATAATTTATTGCTCCTGTTTTTTTATCTGTAAATTGCTGCTTAATTTCTTCTGGAACACTAACATTTCTTAAAATTAAATAACTTAATCTACTGTCACCTATTTCATTACTTAAATCACTTATTATACCTTCTACTGCATCCTGTAAAGCTTTTATATCATTATATATTGTGTTATTAGAACCCCCTATTTGACTTCCATATGCAATAGGACAAAATCCAAAATAATGAGGTGTTGTCTCAACGATATTGTAATCAGCATCTAACCTAATAACCTCTTTATCTGTAAAATAATCCATGTATTCTATATCATTTAACTTAAATACTCTTAATGCAGTAATAACTTCATCTTCTTCATCTCTTTCAGTTATTACACTTAATGGATTATATTCTTTTATTTTAAATTTATTATCTTTCCAATAATAATGTTCAATAGCTTCTCCAAACTTTAACATATTAGTAGCTAATATAGCATCTGCATTAATGTTTTCTTTCATAACTAAATTAACTAAATTAGCTTCTATTACACTATCTTGTACAGACTTACCTTCAATAGTTTCTGCTATTGTTAGTCTTGGTACATAAGTTATAGGATTACCAATAGCAAAGCTAACTTCTTCATCTATTAATTTCTTGCAAAAGTTAACATTAATTTTTCTATTCAATCCTATTTTAGATGTTTTATATGTAGTTTGAATATCAGTTTTTCCATTATAATAATCATCCATTTTTTGATATGTACTTAGTTTCTTATCAAACTTTTCTCTAAGATTTTTTACTTTTTCAATATCTATGGCCATCAATTCACTCTCCTTTCTTAGTAATTAAATATTCTCAATATTGCTTTACTACTTTTACTTCCTACTTCAGTACTAACTCCGTATCTTAAAGCATCCAAACCATGATTATATTTATCTATTGGTTTATTTGTATATTCACCTGTAGTCTTATCCTTAATCCAGGTATAATTCTTTAATTCTTCTATAATTTCAGTACACTTAGGATGTACAATAATTTCATATTGTTGAATTAATTGAATACCATTTATAATGCTGTCTCTTCCTTTGACTGCTCCCTTTACTCTTGATAATCCATTACGCTTTAGTTCTTCTATAGACTTAGGCTCTGCACTATCACATACTATAACTTCTTTTCTATACCCTAAATCAATAATTTTTTCTGCTATTTCATCATTTAAAAGACCTTTCTCTTGAAATTCATCAAATATCCATAGCTTTTTATTAATTTTATCTATAATAGAGCATACAAATGCTGTTGGATCGTTTGTATATCCAAAGTCTAATGAAAATATAGCTTTAGTATTTCTATTATTTTTTAAAATCTCTTTATAATCAAAAGATTCTTCCTTCCAATTTGTATAAATTAGTTTATCTAATGTCGCAAATTCACCTAAAGCATAAATTCTAAAATATACAGGGTTATCTTTTTCTAACTTTAAGAGAGAATCTATATAATCTTTTGGTAAGAATTTATTATTTTTATATGTTGTATGTAAAACTATAGTATCTTTTACATCATAGCCATTCTTAAACCATCTTTTGTAAACCCAATTTGATTTTGAGACTGGATTAAACATAACATGAATCTGATTATATGGTTTCTTACTTCTAAGTCTTAAATTTAATTGGTCAAAATCAAACTCATCTATCTCTGTGCATTCCTCAACAACTATATCATCTATGTTTGCTATAGATTTAATTTTCTCTGGATCATCTATTCCCTTGAATACAAATAAACTTTTATTAGGTAATTCAATTGTTAAATCAGTTTTATTTATTTTACATTCATCATATATTTGCCAATCACTTAGAACACTTTTAAATAATGCAAATATAGACTCTTTTAATGTAGCGTTTACTTTTCTAACAACTAAACATTTTCTTCCTGGATATTTAAGATATTTGTAAATCATTTTTTGAACTACAAAGTGAGATTTACCTGATCCACCACCACCATAAAATACATTAAATCTTTTTTCATAGTTTTGTAACTGTGGTAAATAAACTTCATTAAAAACTCTTTTGTTAATTTTAATTCTAGCCAAATAATTCCTCCTTTCTTTAAAAGTCCTTTTTGTTATATGCGATATTTTTCTTAACCACGACCACGAACAGCCATATCCTATAAAAGAAGTACCCACCCCTTTATAAACATTAAATTTACTATCTAGGGTTACACTTCCAAAATTATGCAACTTCGTGAAACGGTGATTTAGCGAAGTTATAAATGTATAAAACTCTGAAACCTAGTTATACCAATGGTTGTAGCGTTTTGAATATTTCTTTTATTTTCTATATATCTAAATAAGTTTACTTAAAACATTATTTATTCACAACCAATTGTATAATAATACATATTTTAGAGTTTTATACACCATTTATTCAGTTTTTATGCATTAATCTACTAAATCTACATCATAAGTTTTGTTAGTAATTTCTTGTTCAATTTTATCTTTCCAACCAAAATTCTTTAATGCAAATATATATCCTATTGGAGATTTGCTAACTTTTGCATCTAAAAGCTTCTCTTCTGCATAATTTTCACAAATTTGATAAGCCCTTTTTACCGATGTGGAAATCTGAAGTTTAACATCATCATCTAAACTTTTAAGCACCTCATCATTATCCATACAATCTCTATAATCTCTTAATGTACAAGGGTTACACCCTAAAGCTAATGCTAATCCTGTAACAGTAAATGGTTTTTCATTTTCTATGCAACTATTAAAATAATCTTCTATAGCTTTATCAAACTCATCTGGATCTTGAAACTTAGGTGGTTTAGTAAATTTAAATTTTTTCTTTGCCATGTTTATCACCTCCTATTTTTAAGTATAAAAAAAGAAGCCATGAATTAGGCTTCTGAACATCTAATCAAGCTTTAAATATTCTGTTATATTTTCAACTTTATGAAAACATCCATTATATCCATAAGGTCTCCAATCAGTATATCTTTCTTCTATTCTCTTTTTTAACTCCTCTTTATCTTTAACACCAAATATCTGTATTACTCTATTTATTTCATCGTCAGTATCTAACCTTAAAAATAATTTAATAACTCTAGTTTTCTTATATATATACATTAAAGGAAACCAACACCAATATCTACGTTCTTCTTTAAGCATTGATATATAATGTAAAATTAAATCACAATTGACTAAATCTTCTGTATAATCTTTTCCATTTAAATTTCCTCTTTGTTGCATTAAATGAGCTGAAAATGAATACTTATTATGACCTTCATCTCTATTCACTGTATCAAAAGAATCTCCTGAATAATAAAACTTTTCAAATGTATTTTCATCTATATCTCTTTCAAACTTATCATTTAATACATATTTTATATGTGTTAACTTTCTCACAATATTAAATTTTTTATATTTTAACAAAATCATATTTATCCAAATAAACAATTCATGTATTGTAAATCTATAGTGCATTAAACAGCACTGATTATATGTACCTTCACCTTTATAATCATAATAAGCATATAATTCTTCTAAAAATTCTATAATATAATCTGAAAGTTCTTCTTCTTCTAAAAAGTTTAATAAATTTATTAAATTCATTATAAATTCATCTCTAAAATATTTCATTTCTGATATATATTGCATTGGAATACTATAACTCGGATCTTTTAAATCATTTGAATTTAATTTATATTGATCTAATTGTTCAAAAAATAATTTATTTAAGTCTTCTAAAGAAGATAAAACTAAATCTTTTCTCCCATTTATAATATGATTTTTTATTTCTCTACTTTTAAATGTTATGGCCTTTAAAGTTTTGTTTTCATCGTCCAACAAAAAAGAAGGCATTTTTCCTAGTTTTGGCTTAACATATCTAGGTTTATCATAGATATCTCTTAATAACTCTTCATAATTTTTTTCAAAATCTGAAGCACTTGCCAAATCTATACCTATTAATGACTTAGCGTATGCTGGTATATATGACTCAAAACTTTCTCCATATTCAGCTATTATAGGTATATATTTCCTTTGATTTACTTTTGTATATAATTCTGGAGTTATTATTTGTGTTTCAGTGCCAACTCCTCCATTTCTACCATCTGCTTTTTCTTTATATTTGCTATCGCATATAATAAGAACTTTGTTTATATCTTCATCAGTAACCATTCTTTCCATAAACGAATATTTATCTTCACCTGGTTTAAGGTTCCATTTATCTAAAACAACATCAACACCATCAGATACAAGTCTTTCTGCTAAATCTAAAACCCATTTTTCATGTTTAGGTGTAGTCCAACTATATGATATAAATATCTTTTTTACTTCACTATTTTCCATATTCTTAACCCCTTTTAATTTATACTTTTATATATAAATTATATCAAAGAAGATTAAGTTTTCATATAATAAAAAAGAACCTAGCTTGTCCAACTAAGTTCATATGTACTATTTATTTAAAACTGTCTATTTCATCAACTTTTGTCAATACAATTTCTCTTTTTACCGCTGTAATAAAATCTATATTTTCAAATACATATTCTTCAGTAGTATTATCCAATAAATTATGGATAGTTATTTTATTAACTTTAATACTTTTTTCGTGATTAAAAAAATTGAAATCATTAGGTTTAGTTGTTATAAATGTTATAGGAACATAATTATCATCTTTAACACTAGAATCATTAATAAAAATAAAATGATATTTTGTATTATCGATATCTATTGCAAATAAATAATCACCTTTGATTCTTGAATCTTTCTTCGCTTCATAAACAAAAAAACCACTTTTTCTAATCATTTGATATGAAAATGGAAATCCTAAAATTCTTTCCCTATAATCTTTAAAAACTTTTTTTCTATTTTTCCCTTTACCTCTGTAAACACTTAATAAATGTTCAGCTTTTATATCACCATCATAAAGATTTTTAAATCCTTTTTCCCACTTCAATTCACTATGCCTATGTAGTTTTAAATTTTCATTCTCTTTATCAATAAAGTAATGTAAAGCAATTAAATGTGGTAAATGTTCATCTCTTATAGTAAAGTGTAATACTTTACCATTTTGCAATTCAATAAAATATTCTCTATTAGATAAATGCTTTTGAAAAAATCTAGCATATAATTTTAAATCTAAGTTTTCTAATTCTATAGGTTTTTCAATCTCTCTTAAGTTATCAATAGTATACATAGTCTACCCCTCTATAAAATAAAAAAAGCTCCAGAAAACAATCTAGAGCTTACATACAAACCACTAGCCTTGCATCTAATATTTTTTTAACGTCCCCTAGATGAGCTTCGGATACAGTTAAACTGTCCTGGGGAAGGTGTGCTAGTCCACCTTGATATATAATACTCAAAATATATCACTTAATATATAAATTATTTTTTTATCTATATTTATTATATATCCACATGGGTATTTTGTCAATTATTCTTGACACTTTTTTGTATAATCTATATATTTAGGGGTAATATAATTATGTACTCTTTATTCTGGAATTCTAACTTTTAAAGTAACCTTATGTTTTAACCCATAACCTATTATTCCTACTGGTTTTATATTTAAAAGAACTTCTTCATAACCTTCATCCATTATTGAATCAGTTACATAATTTTGTTCTCTTCTATGACAATATAATAAATGAAAATATCTAGTTAAATCTATTTCAAATAATTTACCTTTATGTTTATCTTGTCCTAAATCTAATCTTATTAAACATTCTTCTATACAATCATTTAATGTAAGATCTTCTACTTTCTTAGACTCTAAATCTTTAAGTCTCTCTTTATCTATTAACTCTTGAAAATTTGGATAATCTGTTATATATCCATTATCACACTTTCCAATATCGGTTTCTAAAAATTCTCTAAACTTATCTAATGATTTTTCAAAATTTAAAGCTTCAGAACAAGCTTTACTACCAGCTTTTATCCAATCCGCATTTATTTTCCCACTATTTTTTCTGTTTTCTTCTTCAAGCTCCTCACACTCATTATATTCACTCTCACCTAAAAACTCTTCAGATTCTTCTTCCATCATATCTTCTATAGTATTTCTAAGATACTCAATTTCATTATCTTTCTTTTGTATTTCAGCTAATAAATCTACAAATTCTTTATAAGTTAAATCTACCTTTGTATCCATTATTCCTTCATTTACTTTCTTTATTATTCCATTATTCATATTAAATCTCTCCATTCTCTTATCTTTTTAAATTTTAAAATTAATTTAATTTAAGTTTTCTACTCTTGGTATATTTTTAAATTTTTTTAATTCTCTAATTTCTTTATCCTTATCTTGTAATTCTCTCACTATACTTTCAAAATCTTTATATGATATATTAACCTTAGTATCCATTATTTCTTTATTAATTTTCTTTATTATTTCATTATTCATATTAATTCTCTCTTTTAACTTCAATGTCTTCTGCATAATAAAAACTTGTTATTTTAGCTTCAAATTTTTTTGAAGCTTCTTTGTTTAGTTCTACAGTTATAAAACCACGATTGTCTACATCCACTATAGTTCCTAGTTCTTTATTACCATCTGTTATTATTTCTCCAATTTTAAAATACTCTTTTATGTCCTTTAAAATTTTTTTAACCATATTTCTTTCAATTTCTTTAATTTTGTTTTCATCACTTTCTATTAATTTTCTAATTTCATCTCTAAACATTATTAACACCTCTAAATTTAAATTTTTTATCTTTTCTTATATCATCAATTATCTTTATATCCGGTCTAATATTTTTTAATAAATCAATTATTATTTTGGCTATCTTTATTCCATGATTATCTAATTCATATTCTGTCATGTATATGTCTCTAAAAATAATAACTTTATTTTTATCTATAAGTATTTGTTTTATATTTTTACTATCAACGTAAACATTTGTAAAACCTAAATCATTAATCATCTTATATTCTTCTGCATCCATAATATCTCTCCTATTCTCTTGCTTCAAACCAAATAATATCTAAACATTTTCTGAAAATTTCACATAATTCTATTCCATAAGTTTCAATCATCTTATCATAATTGTCATAAAACAATTCTTCTGTATTATTAGGAAATTTATTTATTATAATTGTTGCAATTTCTATATCTAGCAAATCTTCAATATTTATAATTTTAGATAATTGTTCTTTCTCTCTCTTAGTAAACATACTATTATCCATATAAACACCCCACAATTTCACCATTCTCATCTATAAACATTAAATTATCTTCAGTTTCCATGTAACTTAGGTCTCCATATTTATCATAGATTTCATTAACTTTTATTAATTCATTCTTCCAATTAGGTTCTAATC
>NZ_CAURTC010000056.1:0-16629 GCF_963527835.1 uncultured Clostridium sp.
CTCTATATAGATAGACTCTCTTTTATGAGTGTCTACTATATAGGGTCCATTTTATAGATACATAGCTCTTTGTTTTTTATATTTTCTAATATATTTTTTGATCCTATTTTACTACTTAATTTAATTTACTCTAATTATTTTTATTGAATTTTATTCCATAACTAAAAAAATAATAATATTAGGTTTACAAAACATAATAAATTACCCTTTTAGTAAATGTAAAACAAAAAGTTAGCTAACTTTTAAATAATAAAACAAAACACAAAAGGAGTGATAAATATGTTTTTAAACAAAGGATCAAGAGGAGAAAATGTTAAGTATCTTCAATACGGTTTACACATAATGTGTTATAGCACAAATGGTATTGACGGAATATATGGTGCAGGTACTGTAGACGCTGTAAAGAGATTTCAAAGAACATTTGGACTAAGTGCTGATGGTATAGTTGGTGATGGTACATGGGGAAAATTATGTGAAGAAATCAGAAAAGTTCAACAAGCTCTTAAAAGTAAAGGATATTCAATTAGCGTAGATGGAGTTGCTGGACCAAGCACTTTTGAAGCAGTAAAAAGTTTTCAAAGAAGTAATGGATTAAGTGCTGATGGTATGGTAGGACAAGGTACTTGGAGTAAATTAAGAGGGGAATCTTCTAATAATAATAATGGTGGTGAATCTAATCCTGGCACAACGTCTTCATCGCTTACTAAATTTGTTGATTGCGCAAGAGGAGAAGTTGGTTATGTAGAAGGTAGAACCAATATTACTAAATATGGACAATGGTATGGAATGAATGGACAACCTTGGTGTGCAATGTTTGTATCATGGTGTGCAAATCAAGCAGGTATTTTAAATAGTGTAGTTCCTAGATATGCTAGTTGCAATGAAGGTGCAAATTGGTATAAAAATCGTGGGAAATATAAAACTAGAGGAACTGGATATGTTCCAAAGACTGGTGATGTTATTTTCTTTAATAGTAATGGTATTAATCATACAGGAATAGTTGAATCAGCTTCATCTGGTACAGTACACACTATAGAAGGTAACAGCAGTGATGCAGTTAAAAAGCGTAGTTATAATTTAACTGACAGCTATATTAATGGATATGGAGTTAATTAAAATTACTTCATAAAGCAAAAAATTCAGCATAAATTTATGCGGGATTTTTTATTTTATGAAATACCAAATTTATTATATAAATTATTGAAATTTATACATAAAAAGTAATATACTAGTACTGATTTATTTATATATTATTTAATTTCAATGGGGGGATTCATATTGAAAAAGTATTTAACTATTATATCAATCATACTAACAATATTTTTAGCTGGTTGTACTAATACTAAAGATTCTAATGGCACTAATACATCTACAAAAGAAAGTGGTGATTCAATTTCAAGCACAAATACAAATAACTTTGAAAAAGAAAGTAATGATCCAACCTTAAATAAAAATACAGATGATTCTAAAAAGGTTACCGAAACTGATACAGATAAATCACAAAAAGTAAATGAAACCAGTAAAGATAACTCTAAAAAATCAATTCAAATTACTGCTTCTAATTCTCAAATAACCATAAATGAAAAATCACTAGATGAAAATTCAACCTTTTACTTTGGTATGTCAAAAGAAGATGTAATATCTAAATTAGATAAATTTAAAATAAAAGTTGAAAATGAAATAGAAATATCTTCAAGTAAAGATGATCCACAATACGGAAATAAACAAATATGGACTCAAGATATTAGCTTCACATTCAATAAGGAAAATAAGTTATCTGTTATAAATATTAAAGAAAATTTACCAACATCATTAGGATTAAAAGAGGGAGATTCTATAGAAAAATTAGAAAGTTTATATGGAAAAAATTATAGTAAATATAAAACAGATAATGGTTTTATATATGAATATTCTATTAATAATTATTATTTTCATGTATTTTTAGAAAATGAAAAAGTAACAGAATGGGAAATATCAAAATATAAATTTTTAAAGTAAATTCAATTAAAAAGTAATGAAAATAATATAATATAATAGAATCGTACTAATTTGTATTCGCTTTTTTATTATTTTCATAATGAAAGCTCCTAATTCAAATAGTAATGTATTGTTAATTATACTATAAACGTAATCTTATTATAATAATTAGTAAAAATATTAATCATTACGATATTACTTGGGATTAATTAGAATATAAATTGGTATATATTAATTTATAGGAGATGATACTTTGTCAATGGAAACGTTAGGTATAATAGCAATGTTATTAGGAGTATTGAACATTTTATTGGCTAATATATTTCCAGATAAAAATAACATATATTTATATAAATTATATTATTTTATTATAGGAATAATAATTATAATTTTAGGGTTGTTTTTAGAATTAAGCATTATAAGTGGTGAATTACTTATAATATTATTAGTAATTTTGCTGATTGTTAGTAAGATTATAAAATATAGAATATTTAAATTAAAGTAAGAGTTTGATGAGTTTTATATTTTTATATAAAATTTTGAAAATATATTAAAAAAAGCTTCAGAAATAGTTGAAGGCTTATTAAGTGCTTATATGAGTGAAGTGATGAAGACATTTTTGGAGATGCATTCTTTGAACCACTTGCTAAGTTTGCAAGTCAAGGCGTAGTTTCACCGAGTGAAAGTTTAGATGTTGCTATAGAACCTAAAAATAAATATACTGCAATAGCTGTTAAATATCTATGTAATTTAAATTAGTATCTCACTTAATTTAGTTGATTATTATGTTACAAATTATGTTACTTGAAATATACTATATTTTTATATTTAATATAGATTATTACAAAAGAGCTATCTCTAAAAAGTAATTAATTAAATTATTTTTATTAGATAGCTCTTTTTTTATACTTTTTTGTTAACTTGATATTCTTCATACAATTTAATTTCATCTTCTGCTTAATTATCTTCATCTATCTACATAAACATGTTAAATCAATTTATTGTAAACATTCATATCTGTTTCTTTTGACATAAGCTTTCCTAACATTGGAACAATTCTAGTGAAATGCTCAGATTTTAAGTGTTTATCTAAAGCTTGTCTATTTTCCCATTCTTCAATCATTGTCAAAATTCTAGCATCCTGCTCATCTTGATACATTTCATACTTTATACATCCTTCTTCTTTTCTTGTCATTTCTACTAGTTCTTTGTATAATTCAATAATTTCATTCATTTTATCCTGCTTAGCAAAATTTTTTGCAACTACTTTTATCATTTATATCCCTCACCTTTTTTAATATTTTTCATTATTCAATTTTCTAAATTAGCGAATAAAGTTCGTAAATATTTTATTTTCTCTTTCGGGTTCTTTAACAGTCCCTTTTCCGTTTTCAACCAATTTCATAAGCCATGCCATATTTTTTCCAAGAACTCTCATTATTTGTCTTCCTTCTTCATCTCCTGTAATTTCTCCTGGTGATGTTCCATGTATTACATTCCAGTAATTTGAAGTTGGCATAAGCATTTCAGAATAATTAATGTAATTATTTAATTGATTAAAAGTTGCAACTCCTCCTGAACGTCTAACAGCAACCACAGTTGCTCCTACCTTATGCCTTAACATTCCATTCCCAGCAATATAAAATGCTCTATCTAAAAATGATTTCATAGTTCCACCTATAGCTGAATAATGAACCGGAGAACCTAGTATTATACCATCTGCCTCTTTCATTTTCTTAATCCATTCATTCACTCCATCATTATCAATAACACATTTTTCATTTTGGTTTCTAACGCAACCATTACATGCAAGACATCCTCTTATAGTCTTATTTCCTACATGGATAATTTCAACTTCTATACCTTCATTTTCTAATTCTTCTGCTACCATTTTTATAGCATGGTACGTATTGCCTTCCTTTTTAGGACTTCCATTAAATGCAACAACTTTCATATATATTACCTCCTCTGAATTAAGAATTTGCTTAAATTTTTAATTTATTACCTTTACCATTTGTCATAATGTATTCTTGTTTTATTAAATCTATCAGCTGGTTCTCTTTCTTCATCTGGGTATCCAACAGGTACTATTGATAAAGGAATTACACTAGATGGTAAATTTAGAAGTTCTTTAATTGCATCCACCCTATCTGCTATTGGGTAAACACCTAACCATACTGCACCTAACCCCTTATCTTCAGCAGCTACTAATATATTTTCTGTGGCAGCTGAACAATCCTGCACCCAAAGACCTTCAAATATTTCTTTTGATTCATCTCCACAAATTATAATTGCTACATCTGTATTTAATAGCATTTTTGAATATGGATGTACTTCAGTTATTTTTCTCATAATCTCTTTATCTCTTAAAACTATAAATTCCCAAGGTTGTTCATTTCCAGCAGAAGGTGCTGCCATACCTGCTTTTAATAATTCTTGAACAATCTCATCACTTACATTTATGTCCTTATACTTTCTTATACTTTTTCTGTTTAATATTGCATCCATTTACATATACCTCCTAATTGATACTTTTTATAATCAATGATATTATTATAAAAAATAAGTTTAAATATAACAAGTACGCACTATTTTGTATTATAGTATCCAAAAGGATACTATTGAAAGGATTAGAAATATGAGCCCTAACTGCAATACTTTAGAATTTAAAAATAAAAATTATACATGTACCTTTGAAATTACAATGGATTTAATTGGTGGAAAATGGAAAATGATTATTATTTGGAATCTAGGTACTAAGGGAATACAGCGATTTAATGAATTAAAAAAATCACTTCCTAAAATAACTCAAAAAATGCTAACTCAACAACTAAGAGAATTAGAAGCAGATAATTTAGTTACTAGAAAAGTTTATCCTCAAGTTCCTCCAAAGGTTGAATATTCATTAACTGATCTAGGTAAGAGTTTAATGCCTATTATTGGTATGATGTGCAAGTGGGGAGATGACTATTATAAACTAAATATTTAAAGCATTGATATTATTTGATTTATCTAAAGTAATTTATTTAATATTTATCATATTAGTCCAGTAATGGAGAGCAATTCTGATAATTGGATTACAGAAGTTTGTTTTCCTATAAAAAGTAAATAAACAAGATGAAGAGAACCCTAGAAATAGGGTTCTTTAATTATATATAATTAAGTCATATTACAAGTTTTTTAAAGCCATACACTAATTTTAATCTAGATCTCAACACACTATAATATTCTTTTAAAATTTTAAAATTAACATATATTTCCTAATTAGATTATGCTACAATATAAGAGGGAGAGGGATTAAAACTGAAAATCACACATTAATGGGAAACGCAAATATGATTAATATTATGTAATTATTGGTCTAGAATTAATAATTATGTTTCAATGTATTTTATCAAAATGGAAATAGATTCCCATAAATAAAAACCTCTTTATTGTTCTTCTAAACTCTTTTTCATATGTCTATTTACTGAAATATATCTGTATTCTTAGCTGTAAACTTTATGTAATAGTCCTTACAGGGTTTAATAGAAATGTTAAGGTAGAGTATTTCGGTTTTATATAGATAATGTTGGACTAGAAAGAGAGGAAATATATATGAAAGTCGAAGGACACAATGGAAATAATTGGTTTAAGGTTTTTATTTCTAAAGAAAATGAGAGGTTCTTTGGTGTTCTTATATTTTTATTTGGGATTGTTCTTATATTGCTTAAATATCTTTGAATATAGCAAAAAGACCTTTGTATAGCGCATCTCTCCCAAGAAAAACTATACAAAGACCTTAACCAAATAAAATTGTTAATTACATCTCGAGATAGTTCCTTAATTGGAACTATCTCATCCAAAGTTTTAATCTATATAAATTTACTACATATCTATATAATATACCTAAATTATATCCTATATGTTACTTATTATGCAATTAATTTTATATTCATATTTGGACATGTTTTTAAATGAATTCTTCTGCCCATGAGCTTTATCCGATAGCTAGCATCTGTAATTTCATAACAACTGAACGCTCCGGGATAACAATTTCTAACCCTCAGTTAAAAACAAGTTTCACCTGAGGGTTAGAACTTTGTTTATACTACAATATCAACATTCACTTAAAACATAGCCATATAAATAAATTATATTTACATAAATGTTATAATAAACATAAAGAGGAGTGATAATAATGGAGACAAATTATATGGTTATTATAAGTACAGTTGTAAATGTTTTATTAATAATAGGAATTTCAATAGCAGTGGTTAAAGGTATTAAAAAGATAAAGAACTTTGTTAATAAATTTGAAAAACTAGATAAGAAAATGGATGATGTTTTAAAGAAATTATAGAAATGATTATGTTAAGTTATTATTAAAAATAGCTTAATATTTAATGAAATTACTTATTGGGGGAAGTATTTATGGAAAATATGAGTATTATGAGTGGAGCTTTAGTATTTGGTATGATTCCAAAATTAATTTTATGGGGATTAGAAGTTTATGCACTATTTTTGGGAATTAAAGCATTGAAAATTTATATTGATAAGAATTCTTAGATATGAGATATAAAAATTATATTAATTTATTAATATTTAAGTATATTATATTTATTAGAGTAAACTTAAAAATAAATATATTAAGAAACATTAGTCTAAGGTAGAAGTTTTATTTTTAAAATTTTTACTTTAGACTTTTTATATTTTTTATATTTTAAGCTTATCTTGATATTTTATTATTAAAGAAGATTATAATGTTCACAAATATATGAATGTTACTTAAAACAAAGTTTTATATTACTTTCTTAAGTGGTAGTTAATAAATAAATTAAGTATAATAATAGCATGTAATAAAATAGTTATATGAGTATTGGAGAATATATATATGGAAAATTACATGAGTTTTATTGATAATGCATGGAAGAGATTTATAAAAACTGGAGAAGTAGACCCTAAAGTTAGAAGTGAAATAGCAGAATCATGGATAAGATGTAGAAAATATGGAGTTGATCCAAGAAATGGAAGAGGTAGTATTAAACATCACAATATAGATGAATTAATTAAAAGTAATATTGAACTTATTTCAGTAGCTAGACCTATTATGGAAAGCATTTATAGTATGGTTTCAGGATCAGGATTTGCCTTATTTTTATCAGATAAAGATGGATATCTATTAGAGATAATAGGTGATCAAGATATAATGGAGAGAGTTAATGAATTAAACTTTTTAAAAGGAGAACTATGGACTGAAAATATAGTTGGAACTAATGCTATAGGAACTGCCTTATATCTTAATAAACCAGTTCAAACTATAGGGGCAGAGCATTATGGAGTAAATCAGCATTCATGGACTTGTTCAGCTTCACCTATTCATGATGAAGATGGAAATTTAATAGGTTGTATAAACATGTCTGGGAATTATTATAATGCTCATTCCCATACTATGGGGATAGTAACTGCGGCAGCTCAGTCAATTCAAAAACAAATGGCTTTAACTATTTCATATAAATTATTAAATGTAACATTTGATTCTATATCTGAAGGCATGATAGTAATTAGTGAAGATATGAAAGTGAAAAGGGTGAATGGAAGAGCATTAGAAATATTAAATATATCATTAGAAGAAGCTAAAAAAATTCATATTAATAATGTTTTAAAAGGAGTTCATTTTCATAAATTATTGAATCAGAACAATAGCTCGTTAAATAACATAGAATGGGATTTTCATATAAATAATAGCATAGTGAAGTGTGTTATAAATGTAGTACCATTAAATATAAGTGGTAAGAACAATGGAATGGTAATAACTTTTACAGAAGTTAAAAGAGTACATAAATTAGTAAATAAATTTGTAGGATATAAAGCTCAATATAAATTTGATGATATTATGACAACATATAAAGATATGAAAAAGATGATAGCTTTTGCAAAAAAAGCTGCTGCAAGTGATTGTAATATATTAATTCAAGGAGAAAGTGGAACTGGAAAAGAATTAATTGCACAATCAATACATAATTATAGTGAGCGACATAAAGGACCATTTGTTGCTGTAAATTGTGCATCGATTCCGAGAGAATTAGTTGAAAGTGAATTGTTTGGATATGAAAAAGGTGCTTTTACAGGAGCTTCAAAAGAAGGTCATCCAGGAAAATTTGAACTAGCAGATGGAGGAACAATATTTTTAGATGAAATAGGAGAACTTCCTTTAGATACTCAAAGTAAGCTTCTTAGAGTTTTAGATAATGGGAAGGTTATAAGAATTGGAGGAACTTATGAAAAACAATTAGATGTTAGGGTTATTGGTGCTACAAATAGAATATTAAAAAATGAAATAAGTAAACAAAATTTTAGAGAAGATTTATATTATAGACTAAGTGTAATGGAGATAAAGACTATTCCTTTAAGAGATAGAATAGATGATATAGACGTACTTATAAAGTATTTTATAGAAAAATTAAATTCAAAAAATAGAGATAAGATTACAAAAATAAATGATTATTACGTAGATGAATTAAAAAAGTATAATTGGCCAGGAAACATAAGAGAGCTTAGAAATGTAGTGGAAAGAGATTATTATCTAAGTGATGATGAGCTCATAAATATAAATAATATGAATTATATAGAAGTAACTGAAAACATAATAGAAGAAAAATATACGGAAGAAGATATAAGAATAATTCCTTTGAATTGTTTAGAAAAAGATGCTATAGATGATGCTATAAAAAAATGTAATGGAAATCTTCAAATGGCATCAAAATTATTAAATATAGGAAGAGCTACATTATACAGAAAAATTAAGAAATATAATATCATTGTATCAAAATGATAATTTAAACAATAGGTGTATCAAAATGAGAAGAGAAAATGTGTCATTTTGATACATTTATTTTTATATATAGATATAATTAAAATTAAGTTTAATATTTTTAATTAGTTAAAAACATGTAAACATGCAAGTTTATTTTAAGTAACTTTATAATTTAATAATTATATTAAAATTTTGGCACGGATATTGCTATATAAATATGTATGTGAATTAATTAACAATATATGTTAGATATTTAGGGAGGAATTTTAATATGAAAGCAGCATTATGGTATGCAAAGAAAGATGTTAGAGTAGAAGAAATTAAAGAACCAAAGGTTACAAGCAATGGTGTGAAAATAAAAGTAAAATGGTGTGGAATATGTGGATCAGACTTACATGAATATTTAGGAGGACCTATATTTATTCCAGTAGGACAGCCACATCCATTAAGTGGAACAACTGCACCAGTAGTTTTAGGTCATGAATTTTCAGGTGATATTGTAGAAGTTGGTGAAAATGTAACGAAGTTTAAAGTAGGAGACAGAGTAATTGTTGAACCTATAGTTGCATGTGGAAAATGTCCAGCATGTCTAGAAGGAAAATATAATTTATGTTCATCTTTAGGATTCCATGGACTTTGTGGAAGTGGTGGAGGACTTGCAGAATATACAGTTTTCCCAGAAGAATTTATACATAAAATACCAGATGAAATGTCTTATGAACAAGCAGCTTTAGTTGAACCAATGGCAGTAGCATTACATTCAATTAGAGTAGGAAACTTTAAAATTGGAGATACAGCATTAGTATTAGGTTCTGGCCCAATAGGTTTAGCAACTATAGAATGTTTAAAAGCAGCAGGTGCAAAATTAGTAGTAGTATTACAAAGAAAATCTATAAGACAAGAATATGCTAAAAGAGCAGGAGCTGATGTTGTTCTAGATCCTAATGAAGTAGATATAGCAGAAGAAGTTAAAAAGCTTACAAATGGACTAGGAGTAGATGTAGCATTTGAAACTACAGGAGCTCAAATAGGTTTTGACACAGGTATTAATAGCTTAAAATTCGAAGGAACTATGGTTATAACAAGCATATGGGAAGATGGAGTTACATTTAATCCTAATGCTTTAGTGTTTACAGAAAAGAAGATAGTTGGAACATTAGCATATAGACATGAATTCCCAGCAACTATGGCTCAAATGAATGATGGCAGAATAAAAGCAGAAGGATATGTAACTAAGAAAATACACTTAGATGACATAGTAGAAGAAGGATTTGGAGCATTAACAGGTCCAGAAAAGAAGAAACACGTTAAGATATTAGTAACACCAGATAAAGGTCTTTTATAAAAGAATCAGGGGGAACATAAATGTACAAGATAGTTAGTAAAAGAGAGCTTACAAATAATATATTTTTAATGGATATAGAAGCTCCAAGAGTAGCAAAATCAGCACAGCCAGGTCAATTTATTATTATTAAGAATGATGAAAAAGGTGAAAGAGTACCTTTAACTATTGCAGGTTATAATAGAGAAGAAGGAACTGTAACTATAGTATTTCAAACAGTTGGAAAAAGTACACAAGAACTAGCTCAATATGAAGTTGGAGAATATGTAGCAGACTTTGTTGGACCATTAGGTAAGCCAAGTGAGTTTATTCATGAAAATTTAGAAAGCTTAAAGAAGAAAAAGCTAATATTCGTTGCTGGGGGAGTAGGTGCAGCACCTGTTTATCCTCAAGTTAAATGGATGCATGATAACGGAATAGATGTAGATGTTATAGTTGGATCTAGAACAAAAGATTTATTAATATTAGAAGAAGAGATGAAAGAAGTAGCTGGAACTCTTTATGTAGCAACAGATGACGGAAGTTATGGATTTAATGGAAGAGTTACTGATTGTTTACAGGGTCTAGTTAACGAAGGAAACAAGTATGATCATGCAATTGTTATAGGACCTATGATAATGATGAAATTTATGGCAGATTTAACTAAGAAATTAGAAATACCAACTACAGTAAGCTTAAATCCTATAATGGTAGATGGAACAGGAATGTGTGGAGCTTGCAGAGTAACTGTTGGTGGTGAAATTAAATTTGCTTGTGTTGATGGACCAGAATTTGATGGCCACTTAATAAATTATGATGAATCAATGAGAAGACAATCTATGTACAAAACAGAAGAAGGTAAAGCTAAATTAGCATTAGAAGAAGGTAATACTCATAGTCATGGTGGCTGTGGTTGCAGAGGTGATAAGTAATAATGGATATGAAAGAGAGAATGGTAAGAGTACCTGTTAGAGAACAAAATCCAAAAGTTAGAGCAACAAATTTTGAAGAAGTTTGTTTAGGATACAATGAAGATGAAGCAGTTAAAGAGGCTTCAAGATGTTTAAATTGTAAAAATCCTAAATGTGTAGAAGGCTGTCCAGTATCTATTAATATTCCAGGATTTATTTCACATGTTAAAGAAGGTAACTTTGAAGAAGCTGCAAAAGAAGTTTCAAAGTATAGCGCACTACCAGCAGTATGTGGTAGAGTATGTCCTCAAGAAAGCCAATGTGAAGGAAAATGTGTTCTAGGAATAAAAGGTGACTCAGTATCAATTGGTAAGCTTGAAAGATTTACGGCTGATTGGGCAAGTACTAATAACGTTGATTTAAGTGAAACAGAATCTAAGAACGGAATAAAAGTAGCTGTTATAGGAAGTGGCCCATCAGGACTAACTTGTGCAGGAGATTTAGCTAAAAAAGGATATGATGTTACTATATTTGAAGCACTTCACAAAGCTGGTGGAGTTTTAGAATATGGTATACCAGAATTTAGACTTCCAAAAGAAAAAGTAGTTAAAAATGAAGTTGATAATATAAGAAAACTTGGAGTTAAGATTGAAACTAATGTTATTGTAGGAAGAACAATAACAATTGATGAACTTTTTGAAGAAGAAGGTTTCAAAGCAGTATTTATAGGTTCAGGAGCAGGTCTTCCTAAATTCATGGGAATAGAAGGAGAAAATGCAAATGGAGTATGTTCTGCAAATGAATTTTTAACAAGAGTAAACTTAATGAAAGCAGCAGTTGATGGATATGATACACCTGTTAGAGCTGGTAAAAAGGTTGCTATAGTTGGTGGCGGAAATGTTGCTATGGATGCAGCAAGAACTGCATTAAGACTTGGAGCAGAAAGTCATATAGTATACAGAAGAGGTGAATCAGAGCTTCCGGCAAGAGTTGAAGAAGTACATCATGCTAAAGAAGAAGGTGTAATCTTTGATGTTTTAACTAATCCAAAAGAAATATTAGTAGATGAAAATGGATGGGTTAAAGGAATGAAATGCATTAAGATGGAACTTGGAGAGCCAGATGAATCTGGAAGAAGAAGTCCAGTTGAAATTGCAGGATCAGAATTTATTATTGATGTAGATACTGTAATAATGTCACTTGGAACATCACCAAATCCATTAATATCTTCAACAACTAAAGGATTAGAAATAAATAAGAGAAGATGTATAATTACTGAAGAGGAAACTGGCTTAACATCAAAAGAAGGTGTTTATGCTGGAGGAGATGCAGTAACTGGTGCTGCAACAGTAATTCTTGCTATGGGAGCAGGAAAAAAAGCAGCTCAAGCAATTGACGAATACTTAACTAAATAATAGATATATTTTGATAACGCACACACTCAAAAAAGCCCATTGCTAATAAATTTTTAGTAATGGCCTTTTTTATATTTAAACAACTTTAAATATAAATTAATAATTTCTTTATATGTAGTATCATATAGTGAAAATTATTATTCACAAAAAATTGCTTTGAAAATTAACAGATACATAAATAAAAAGATAAAAAACTAGTAAATAAAAGAAAACTATTAATATAATTAAAAACATAGTTTTTTTGTAAATAACAATATTAAAGTTTAATAAAAATATAGTCGAAAATTATGTATAATGTTAAAATTATGCAGATATAACAGCAAGGAGATAAAAATATGTTAAAAACAATAAAAAGTAAGTTGGTTTTTCTCGTAACTATATTTGTAATTACAATTGTATTCTTGGGAATATATTCAACAAAAACTTTAAGCAGTGTAAATAAGGAATCAACAATCATAGTACAAGATTTTATACCAGCAATAATATGTTCAGAAGAATTAAATGTTATGACATCAGATTTTAGATTACTTGAATATGATCATATTATTTCGAGTACTTCAGAAGCGATGCAAGAAAAAGAAAAAGCAATGGAAGAAAAGAAGAAAGAAATACAAAAAAGCTTAGAATTCTATGCTACAACCATACAAGCTGAAGAGGACAAAGCATTATTTGAAACTGCTAAAGATGAATGGAATAAGTACTTAGAATTAAATAAAACAGTTATTATGTTAAGTAGAGAACTAAAAACTGAAGACATAATGAATATAATGAATGGTGAATCAAAAAAAGCTTTTGATACAGCATCTTTATCTTTAATAAAATTAGCAAATCTTAATCAAAAACTGACAGGAGATGCTAGCCTAGAAGGAGATATGCAATTTAAAGAATCTTTTAAAATAAATATAATAATAATAGCAGTATTAGGAGCGTTAAGCATAGTTTTTGGTATAATAATCATTAATTCTATTAGAAAACCATTAAATATTTTAAAAGTAGAGTTAGATTTATTAGCAGAAAGAGGCGGAGATTTAACTCAAGAAATACAAATAAATTCAGAAGATGAAATAAAAGATCTTTCGGTGAGTTTGAACAAATTTATACAAAATTTAAGGCACATTATAAAACAAGTTAATGAAAGTTCTAATAGCATAGAAGATGTTACAGAGCTTATAAAGGATAATGTTACAAAGTTAAATTCAGACATAGAGGAAGTATCAGCAACTACAGAAGAACTTGCTGCAAATATGGAAGAAACAGCAGCTTCCTCTGAAGAAATGTTAGCAACATCACAGGAAATTGAAGAAGTGGTTAAATCTATTTCGCAAAAATCTCAAGAGGGAGCTATTAAAGCAGGAGAGATAAGTAATAGAGCAGAGGATACTAAAATAAATGTACAAGCTTCAGAGAAGAAATCAACTGAATTATTTAAAAGTACAAAAGTAGAATTAGAAGAAGCAATACAAGCATCAAAAGTTGTTGAAGAAATAAATGTACTTTCAGAATCAATAATGCAAATAACTTCACAAACTAATCTTCTTGCTTTAAATGCAGCTATAGAAGCAGCAAGAGCAGGAGAAGCAGGAAAAGGATTTTCAGTTGTTGCTGAAGAGATAAGAAAGCTTGCAGAGCAATCAAAAGATACAGTGATAGAAATTCAAAGTATAACAGGAAAAGTAACCAGTGCAGTTGGAAATCTTTCTAGTAGCTCAGATAAATTATTAAAATTCATGTCTATAGATGTTTATAATGACTATAAGAGAATGTTAGATGTAACAGATAAATATAGTGAAGATGCTGAATTCATTGACAGTCTTGTAACTAATTTTAGTTCAAGTTCAGAGGAACTTTTAGCATCTTTACAAGAAGTGCTTAAAACAATAGATGGAGTTTCACAAGCTGCAAATGAAGGGGCTGGAGGTACTACATATATTGCAAGTAGCATTTTACAAGTTAATGATAAGTCTAATAGTGTTTTAGACAATGCATTAAAATCACAAGAAAATGCTAAAAAGTTAAAAGAAGAAATTTCTAAGTTTAAGATTTAAAATATGTTTAATTTAAGGTTGTGTTTTAGCAGTGTGTTAATGTATGCACATTTAAAACACAAACTAATTTAAAAAGATAATCTATATTAATGATAGAGGTAGATGTTATATATTTAGAATAATGTCTACCTTTGTTGTATATAAAAATAAGTAAGTTATGTTATACTTATATTATTAAAATTTTAATTGTATGGTGGAGGAATTTGATGAGTATAAAAAGTATAAAGAAGTATACTAGGTTGATTTTATTATTAGTTTTTGTTAGCTCTTTAGGATTAGTTGGTTGTGGAAATTTTAAAGACAATAATACTAAACAAAATGCTGAGTCAAATTCTACAACAGAAGATACTTACAGTAATTCACCAGAGGTAATTGGAAATCTACCATTAGCAACTATAAATGTTAAGGATTATGGAGTTATTGAAGCCGTGTTGTATCCAGAAACTGCTCCTAATACTGTAAATAATTTTATAGATTTAGCTAATAAAGGTTTTTACAATAACCTTAAATTTCATCGAATAATTAAAGACTTTATGATTCAAGGTGGAGATCCAAATGGTGATGGAACTGGAGGTCCAGGTCATTCAATAGAAGGAGAATTTGCATCAAACGGTATTGCAAATGGATTAAAGCATACAAAAGGTGTACTGTCTATGGCAAGATCACAAAATCCTAATAGTGCAGGTAGTCAGTTTTTTATAATGACTGGAGACGCACCACATCTTGATGGAGAATATGCTGCTTTTGGTAAGGTCGTATCAGGTTTTGATGTGTTAGATAAAATAGGAAGTGTAAAAACTAAATCACAAGATATGCCTAAAGATGATGTAATCATTGAGTCAATTACTGTAGACAGTAAAGGCGTAGAGTATAATGAGCCAAATAAAAAATAGAAAATTATTTATTAATATATCATCATTGCTTTTAAGTTTTGATGATATATTTTTTGCGTTATATAAAAGAGGAATTTTAATATTGTTTACTAAAGATATAAATATTAAAGATATAAATATTAATATGTGTAAAAATAAGCATGTTACTACTTCAGAATCAGTACATTTAGGAATACTTTTAGCTATTGTGGGAGGATTCCTTGATGCCTATACCTTTGTATGTAGAGGAGGAGTTTTTGCATAATTATAATTTCTTTTTTAGTGGGTGCATGTTTAGGTGGAGTATCAACCCTAAAAATTGGAGTTAAGTCAGTTTGGATTTCTGCAATTGTATTATTTAGTACAGATGAAATAAGATTTAAAGAGTAATGTTAAAAAGAGAAATTTGTCCACATTAAATTCATAGTGGTACTTTATTTTTCGAATTTCAAAACTAAGATTTTTAAGCTGAAAAACTTAATTTTATAATAGAAATGTAATTAAATTCAATTAAATTACTTTTAATAGAATTAAATTGAATTTAATTACAGCTACCAATAAATTGGAAGAAAACTTATGTAAATTGAGAAAAGATAGATTATTTTCATATAATAACATATTACAAAAATTACAGCATTTTACTATTGGCCTATATAATTGGTACAATCGACTAAGATTATTAGATTATTTGGAGGGATAGTACAATGTTATATTCAGATATAAATCTCCAACATGAGGTTTATAGAGAAGATGTTTTTAATATTGCAAAATGGTTAAAGGATGAAGACGTATCTAAATTTTTAAATGAAAAAGATGGAATAACCAATAGTTTAGATAATTTAGCAAACAATTCAACATTACCTGTAATGACTCAATATTTTAATAATAATGGTCCATTTTATATGATAGAACATAAAAATAAATCGATTGGTTATTTAAAGATTGTTACTAAAGGTAATAATAACAGTGCAGAAATAGTTGTTGCTATTGGTGACAAGAAAAAATGGGGTCAGGGAATAGGTACGATAGCAGTAAAAAAAGCTTTAAGTGAGGCGTTCTTAAAATACAGAGTTAATAAAGTGGTAGCTAAAATTCATAAAGAAAATTATAGATCAAGTAAGGTGTTTAAAAAAGTAGGATTTATTGAAAATGAATTATTAGAAAAGGAAACAAAATACTTAATAACATTTAATAAGTATATTAGCCAATTTAGTAGTTAAAGTCAGAAAAAATTCTATTATATGATGAATTGTCAAGTTAAGTGCGACACCTCGTGTAAGAATGCTTGAATT
>NZ_CAURTC010000057.1:0-15340 GCF_963527835.1 uncultured Clostridium sp.
GCCCCCATTACGGACTTTCACCGATTAGTACGTGCCCATGCTGGGCACACAATAGAAAAAAGATATCTTAGATTTTCTAGATATCTTTTTTTCTTTATTCTATACTATCAACTACATCTTAAAACAGATAGAATTTTTATTATAAATTTTCTTCATAAAATGTGAATAGGTCATTTAAATATTCTTTTAATATTTCATCATTCTCTCTAAAAAGTCCGTGCTTAGATCCTTCATTTCTTCTTCATAGTTTTCTTCTGATACATAAATGCTTTCTAATGAAGCTTTATCAAAAGCAAAAACCTGTTGATATGGTAATTCAAAACATATAGTCATTAACATCATCATAGTAAAAATAGCAATTGTTTTTTAATTTTTTTGCAGAGAATCTAAGTTAATATTACTATTGTTCTAATTTATATAATTTTATCTATAATTAAAATTTAAAATCAGAACATGGGCTTTGTTTATATACCTTGTCATAAACATTTTTTCTAAAATAGATAAATTCATCATTACTTACTTTATATGGATGTGTCATTATCTTTAATGGTAATAATTCATTTCCTATTTGTAATGGTAATTGTAGATAATCAAACTCGTTTAAATTAAATCCTAATCTTTTATAAAAATCAATTCTACGTATACATATATCATCATTAGGCAATTCTACTTCTAAATAAATAGGCTTGTTAGAGTTATGTATATATTCTTTTAGCAAATCCGTTCCCATACCTTTGCCTCTTAAACTAGTATCTACAGCAAAATGTTCTATAAAATTAAACTTATCAAATTCCCATGTCGCTATAAATCCTATAACTTTTTTATTTTCATCTTTTATTCCATATACATTATATAAAGTTTCATCAAAAATTTCTTTTTGACCTTCTTTGCTTCGTCTTTCTATATTAGGAAAAGACTTTTCTAATAAATTAAAAAAGCTCTCAAAATCATCCTTTTCAATTTTTTCTAAATTCTTAAACATAAATTTCTCCTCCAGTAAATATGACAATACTCATTAATGATTCTTAAAGTCCAATTACAATGCCACTTCACCTATTTCATATATTAACACGTATTTAAACAATTCTTAAATAAAACCACTTTTAATTATACTTTAAAAATGATTTTATTACAAAGTTTTGATTTTTCATTTCATTACCACTGTATACTAGGTTCCTATTTTTTATAAATTTAATCCTATATAATTTTTCATAATTAACTAATATATATTTAAAAGCTTATACGCCTTCAGCATATAAGCTTTTATAGTTTCATATTATAAATTTAATTTAATTACATAATAAAGACATAAAACAAATTATATCTAAAACTTAAGCTATTTGTTTGCTATTATAATGATTATAAATATAAAATGGTATCCCTATAAGCATTAATATGAATCCCCACATTACAGTTTCCGCTCCTGAACCATAAATAGTCCATATAGAATATGCAAATGCTAAAAGAGGAATCATTGATTTTTTTATAAATATTTTAAAATTAAATTTCTTTTCATCTCTAAATATAAGCATCATTTCTGCTGACACTGTTAATAAGTAAACAGGTAAAAATGATAATGTTGCTAATATAGTTATAAAAGTAAATGCAGATACCATGCTTTTTTGATAATTCATTATAAGTAGTATATTTACTAATACAGAACCAGCTATCAATGAATTTATTGGAGTTCCATACTTCGGATGTAACTTTCCAAAAAATTTAGGAAATACCCCATCAATTCCTGCTGCATATGAAACTCTAGCAGTTGATAATAACCATCCAATTGTTGTTCCTAAAATACAGATCACAACTGCAATAGTTAATCCTTTTCCAATTGAATGCCCAAATATGTTAGTTAATATATCTGTAAGTGGTGCTGAACTATTTGAAAGCTTTAAATTTGACATAGCTCCCATACTTCCAACGCTTATTAATATGTAAATAATAGATGCTATTATAAGTCCATATATTGTGCTCTTTCTAACATTTTTTTCTGGATCTCTTATTTCTCCTGCTGTAACTGTAGAACTTTCCAAACCTACAAATGCCCATAATGTTGATGTTGCTGCCAAAGGAATTGTAGATAATCCCTTACCTTGTGGCATAAGTGGCATTAAATTAATTTTATCAAAGTTTAAGAAAGCCGCTATTATAAATATTCCAAAAAATGCAATCTTAAACACAGTAACAAAAGTTTGAATCTTTCCTGCTTCTTTAACTCCCACTATATTTAATATAGTAAAAATCCATAACAATGAACTAGTATATATTATTGATGCTAATGGATTTTGAAGTGCAGGTATTATGGATGCACTATAACTAGATAAAGCGACAATAATTGCAGCATTTCCAATCCAAGACCCATTCCAATATAACCATGCACTTAAAAAACCTGTAAATTCTCCAAATGCTTCTTTTGTATATTGATATGCCCCTCCAGTAGCTGGATATCTAGATCCTAAGTTTGCAAATGAAATTGCTATTAATATAGAACCTATGGTCGTTATAATCCATGCTATTATTGTTGCAAGCGGTCCTGATAATTGGGCAAGAGTTGCTGGCAACATAAATACTCCTGAACCAATCATATTTCCACATACAAGCATAGTAGCCATAAATAGACTGATTTCTTTCTTCAAGTTGTTATTCTCCATTTTTTCCTCCTAATGTTGGACTGAAATTACAATATAAAATTTAACCTTTAACATCATAATTTTATCAGCTTCTCATCATTTGTCAATGCATTGTTTAATGTTTACATACAGTTACATAATTTAATATTATCAAAACTTCTGTTTACAAAGTATAATTTTATAATATTTCAATTTATAAATTGATTAATATATAATAAATTTATAAATTTCTCTTTATTATAAATTTATATACTACATTTCAAAATAATTTAACTAAGCTTCTTCCTTTTTTCCACACTTCTCATATAAAAAATTGCCTGTCCATTCGCATAAAAATCCTAATATTGCACCAACAAGTAATGATGGTATAAGATTCATCCAATCTCCATTAGCTGCAAATGTTGAAAATGATCCGACAAAAGCACCTGGTATAAATGCAAGTAAACTAATTTTAGATTGTATGCATAAGAAAAATGTAGTTACTATTGTCATGATTACTCCTGCCTGTGGAAAACCTAACATAGTTGATACCTTTATACTTAGCATTGCCCAGAATACTCCACTTAGATTTGTACATATAGCACTTTTAAATCCATGTTTTTTACCACCTGCTGCAAAAAAAGTAGTACAGCCAGCAAAACCAGCCCAAGCAATTAATCCAGCAGCATCAGCGCCTATCATCCAAACACCACAAAGTATTGCTGTAGTTAATGATAATGAAAATAATGAACTCATTATTATTCCCTCCTATAATATTAATTTAAGGTTATTTTTTATCAAAGTGTTTATATATGCATAAGCGAAGTCGACTGAGTAACTGAACTTTACCTATTGCATATTTAAAACATGACTTAATTATAAAAATAGCTGTGTTTAATCTTAAGGATTTTTAACACAGCTATTATTATAAATGAATAATTAAGAAATTTATAGAATTATTTCTCTTTCTTTCCCGTTATTTTTGAATTTTATTTCACCTTTACCTATAGCTGTAACTGGACATACAAGTGCACATAAATGACATCCAACACATCTATCTTTATTTACTTCTGGCTTTCTTTCTTCTTCGTTCCATTTTATAGCTTGATGAGCACCATCATAGCATGAAATGTAACATCTACCACAACCTAAACATTTTTCTTCGTCAACTTCTGGATAAACTATATATTCTCTATCTAAATCTTCAGCTGGAATAATATTTTTAACAGCTATTCCAACTATATCTTCCAACTTTTCAAATCCATTTTCATCCATAAAGTGAGATAATCCATTTATCATATCTTCTACTACTCTATATCCGTATTGCATTACTGAAGTAGTAACTTGAAGATTACTTGAACCTAATAATATAAATTCTAAAGCATCTTCCCATGTTTCAATTCCACCAATTCCACTTATAGGAACACCTTTTAATTTTTCATTCTTAGCAAGTTCATAAATAAATCTTAAAGCTATTGGTTTTACAGCCTTTCCTGAATAACCTGAAACAGATGATTTAGCATTAACTACTGGTTTCGCAGTCATTGAATTTATATCAATACCAGTTATACTTTTTATAGTATTAATTGTTGCAAGTCCTGTTGCTCCACCTTCCATAGATGCAATAGCTGGTACTGACATATCCCCTATGTTAGGAGTCATTTTAGCTAGTATTGGTAAATGAGTACCTCTTCTAGTTGCTTCACAATATTTTTTAACAAGTTCTGGATTTTGACCAACATCTGAACCCATTTCATGACTTGTCATTTGAGGACATGAGAAGTTACATTCTATCATGTCAGTGCCAGCCTCTGTTACAAGCTTTGCTAGGTCTTCCCATTCCTTTTCATTTTCTCCCATTATTGATGCTACTACAACTTTAGTAGGATAATTTTCTTTTAATCTTCTTAAATCATCTAAATTTTGTTGTAATGGATGATCTGATATTTGTTCCATATTTTTAAAACCAACAAATGAAGTTGCTTCTTTTCTTAAACTATCAAAGCGTGGAGAAACTTCATTAGGCATAAAGAAACCTATAGTTTTAAACATTACGCCTGCCCAGCCTGCTTCAAACGCCTTAGCACACATTTCATAGCAATTTCCTACTGGTGATGATGATAAGAAAAATGGATTTTCACATTTTACTCCACAGAATTCTATTGATAAGTCTTTGATAATACTCATTATCTAGCACCTTCTTTCTCGTTTAAATATTGATCTACTTTTTCTGCTGCTTCTTTTCCTAATTTAAGTGCATAAACAACTGTTTTATCCCCTTCAACTATATCTCCACAAGCAAATACTCCATCAATATTAGTTTCATATTCTTTAGTTGATATGATTCCCTTATTATTAATCTCTATATTAGCTATTGAATTTACTCCTTCTTGTTCTTGTCCAATTGCAAATATAATATTTTCTGCAGGTATATCTAGGTTTGAATCATCAAACATTCCAGTTCCTTTGAATCTTGAAGCATTACCATTTTCTCCGATAATTTCTTCAGGTTTAATTCCTGTAAAGATTGGTATATTTAAGTCTATTACTTCTTGAATACTCTTTCTTTCAGCTGGCATTTTTTCTATAGTTCTTCTATAGACTATTTTAACATCTTCTGATCCTAGGTTCTTAGCTGTCATTGCACAATCTATTGCAACATCTCCACCACCAATAACTATAATTTTATTTCCTAATTTATACTCTCCAGTTGACTTTACTTCTGCCAAGAAGTCTGTACCATTAATTACACCATTTAAATCAGAACCAGCTATTTTAACTTCTTTACTCTTTTGCATTCCACATGCAATTAAAAATGCTTTGTAGCCCTCTTTACTTAAAGAGTCTATCGTAACATCTTTTCCTATGTTTACATTAGTTTTGAACTCTACACCTATCTTTCTTATATATTCAATTTCATTATCTACAACTGCTTGAGGTAGTCTTTCTTCTGGTATTCCATAAGTTAACCAACCACCTAATTTTCCTCTTTTTTCAAACACTGTTACATTATATCCTAATTGTGCTAATTTAGTTGCTGCTGCTAATGCACTTGGACCTGAGCCAACTATAGCAATTTTTTCTTTATTAATTTCTACTTTGTTTAATATTTCTAAACCTAATACGTTTTCATAATCAGTTAAATACTTTTGAAGCTTTGCAATTTCTATAGGCTTGTCTATACTTGTTCTGCTACAAGCCCCTTCACAATATTTCTTAGTAGGACATACTCTTGCGCACACTCCTCCAAGTATATTATTTTCTCTTATTGTCTCAACAGCTCCCTTTAGATTTCTAAAACGAAGTGAACGAATAAATTTAGCTGGATTCGTTCCTATTGGACATGCTTGTGAGCACGGTGCATCATAGCATAGTAAACATCTTGAAGATTCTTCTATCGCAAATACTGGACTTATTAATTCTTCACTGTTTTTTTTCATTTTATTATTTTTATACAAAATAATCCCCCCTAAGTTGTGTATTAACAATATTATCTTAGTATTTAAGAAATACTATTATGTTTATTTATGATACTGTAATTATATGATAAACAAATGCGATGTTTTACTTTGCACTTTCTTATTATGTTAATGTTTACATCATCTATTTGTTAAAATAATCTTTTTTTAGATATTACATTGTAATTTTATACTTTTTTATATATTTTATTTATATTTTTTGTATTTTTGTATATTGTGTAAAATGTTTCAAGTAAAACAAAGCTATCTATTAAAACATTAATTTGTTATTCTAATAGATAGCTAATCTTAATTTATCACTACTTATATTGACAATTTGTATATCATATAAATTAGTATTTAATTATATTTCTTGATATTTTGAACTTCTTATATTTCTACATTTAAATTATTATAATTAAATTTTATATTATAGATCAAACTACTGTTTTTTATTTACAGCAGCATAATATGCTATTCCTATACCTATTGCTGCTACTATTATAATAGTTAAAAACATATAGTATCACCTCCGAAATTTTTTATATTTCTAGATTCATAGAAATATATTTGTTATCTTTAGTTTCTGCAATAATACTAAATATATTTATTATATATAATAAATATATTCATTAACAAATATTCTATTAATTACTATTTTATGCAACTGTAAAATTTACTGTGATTTCTGATTGATAAATTTTCTAGGAAATAATGATGTGGCATATGATTATTTTTTCTTTAGGGATCCTCATCATACCTTTAAAATACAATATTCTAGAAGGTATCCACAGATTCTTTAGTAATATAAATTCCTAAAGAATAAAAAAATCTATATGTTTGTTCTTTACGATCTAACAAACATATAGATTACACTAAGTATTTGAGTTATTTTATTTTTTCATTAGATTTTATACAAAATAATATAAAATTTAATTAGCTTATACATAATACAATACACTTAGTTTTTTATTTTTGAGTACTTTTTTAGTCATTTTTTTAAATTTTGTTCTATATTCCCAGTATCTGTAACATTATTTTCAGAATCATTATTTTTATCTTCTGTTATTTCATTGTTTTTATCTTCTGATTCTCCATTATCTGGTGTATTACCCTCTGGTTTAATTTCTTCGATTGGAGGTAATACTATTTCTGGCTTTGTTTCTGGAACTTCCTCTGGATCTTTATTTATTTCAGAATCTTTATTATCTTGTATTGGCTTTTGTACTTCTGGAGTTATTTCTTTTATTGGTTCCTCAACCTTATCTTTTTTAGGTACTGTGTTATTTTCTAAAGTATTTTTTGGCTTATCACTGTATTTATCATCTGATAAATTATTATTTGTTTCTGGCTTTTCTGAATTTTGTGCATTATCAGCTTTCCAATAAATACAATTTTCTTTATCCTTTATTAAAGAAGTAATTTCTTTAACAGGAATATTGTCAATTTTAGATTTTACAGTTTCATCAGCTGAAAGAGAAACTTCATATCTACCTAAACTTATGCCTTTAGTTTTTGCTTCTTCCACTGCTTCTTTACTGCCCTTTACATAAGTTACATTTTCAGTTTTAAAAGTTGTTTGAATGGCATCTTTTATTTGATTTTCGTAATTCTCATCTTCTTCGTTATCTAACAATGCAAAAGCAACTAATACTTCTCCCATTTGATTTAAATAGTCTTTTTCAACTAGAATAGCCTTTATTCCATCTATTCCTTTATCTATTTCCAAACCATTTACACTTGAAAAATCAATATTTTTACCGTCCTCATTAATGCCTTCAACCGCTACTATTTTCTTCTTATTATTAACATGTATTTGAATACTTGGATTTATATCTAAGCTTACTACAGCATATGCTTTGTTAAATGCTAATGGTTGAAAGAACGTAAATATAAGTAAGAATAATGCTGCAAATGTTCCAAATGTTTTGAATAAACTAATTTTATTAACACTTTTATTTTGATTAATATTCACTAAATCCTCTTCAAAATAAAATATTTTTTGTCCTAATTTCATTTCATCTTTTACTTTAATACTCTCTATGCTACCCGTATCATTCATTACTATTGCATATTCTTTTTTTATTTCCATTATTATTCCCTTACTCATCATTATCACCTACTTTCTGATCCAATTTTTTAGTGTCTTAAGATTTTTCTTAAATATAATCACTACTGAAATTATAAATTTTTTACTTCGTTTTACTACTTTTTCAGTAACAGAAAATCTAAGTACAATTTTCTTAATTGGTAATCTTTTTTTAATCTCCATAAAAGTTGTTAGTTCTTCTACTTCACTTATTTGCTTTGCTAAATTCATAGCATTTTCTCGTGTTGCTCTTTGCTTAGGTGCTTCTTCCACTAAATCTTCAAATGTAAAGCCATATAGCATTATTTCTGATTTTAATATATTTATGTCATCAACTAATAATCCATTGTCTTCTTCTTCTAAATATTCATCTTGAATTTCTATTCCTTTTTCAACTAGTTCTTCAAGAGATGAACATGAATGTTTATTTTGGCTTTTTAAATAATTTTTAATTCTGCTTGATATAACAAGCTTTGCAAATGGTAAGAAATAACCTTTATCTTTCTCATATCTTTCAACAGCCTCACAAAATGCAAGTAATGCAATACTTAGTTCTTCATCATTTTCACAAGACACATATTTACCAGTAACATCAGATATGCTTTTAATTATAAAAGGCATATGTTGTTCTATTAATTGGTTCACATCAAGGTCTTGTCCAATATTTAAATCTTCTAAAACACATTCGAGCATATTTAAGCTCCCTTCCTGTTCATTATTATATACAAAAAATATTAGTATTTTCGGTACTTTTTATTCCCAATAAATAAAATTTTCTAAAATATAATACATTGTATTACTTCATGATTATATATTACCATATATTTTTTAGTAAAGTAACATGTATAATTATATTTTATATGTATTAAATCTAATCAAATTAAAATTTAATTCATTATTTAATTGTTTATAAATATAAATCTTTTATTTATACTTTGTTACTAAATTTATGTATTTATTTTTATAAATATAAAAATATTACTAGGACTAATTAAAACCCTAGTAATATAATAATTAACTTATAAATATATAATGATTAAATACAAAGTATATTGAGAGTTATTAATACTTTAACTACAAATACCTTTAAAATTAAGGATGAATTATTGATACAGTACTTATAGCTAAATGCCCATCATTTTTATTATCTATTGTATTTTTAACAGTTGCTTCAAAAGGTATTCTTCCACATTCTTTAACACTATGTTAGTACTGTTCCCATCCAGTACTAACATAGTGTGCATTCTTTGTTACAATAGTATCTATTACATTTCCACTAGAGTTCTTAATTACTATTGCTGAGCTTCATCTAGATGAGACAAATCTGGTAAATCAAAGAATGCATAGAAGCTTAATACATCTCCAGCTTCAAAGGTTTATTTTAATATACTCTTAACCCCTGCATCTCCAGTTTTTAATAATGCAAATCCACAATCTCCATCCTATGGAATTAAATATACGTGTGTACTGCTGTTGTAAGAAGATACCGCTTATACCTTCATATCTTTATTATTATAATTTAAAAGTTGTTATAATAATTATTTCTATAATAATCTCTTCTATTGTATCTTCCTTGTTTATAATTATTATTGTAGTTATTTTTATTTTCAATTTGCTTTAAGTTCATTTCCACTTTATTAAAATATTGTTCTTTTTCACTTAATTCAGCTTCTTTTTCTTTAAGCTTAATTTCAACTTGCTTTAAATTATCTTCCACTTTATTTAAGTATTGTTCTTTTTCACTTAATTCAATTTCTTTTTCTTTAAACTTAATTTCACTTTGTTTTAAGTTATTTTCCTTTTCTTTAAGCTTAGCTTCACTTTGTTTTAAGTTATCTTCCTTTTCTTTTAAGTTATTTTCTTTTTTATTAACCATAATTGATAGATTATTTAATTTTCCCTCATTTTCTTTAATATTAACTTCCCTTTGATTAATATAAATTTCTTTTTCTTTTATTTTGATTTTTTCTTCTTTTATATCCAGTTCTCTTTCTTTTAATTCTAACTCTTTTTCCTTTAATTTATTCATCAATTCACAATCTGCTTCTCTATAAGATTCCTGCTCAATTCTCTTCTCTTGTTTATCTTTTTCATTTCCTGCTGACGTTGATTTATAATATATTTCATTTCTATTATCATTTACAGGCGTTGAAAAAGTTATTAGGGCCATAAAATTAATCCTCCTTTTTTGTTTTTTATAAATGTGTAGTAATTATGGATATTTGTAATTTCCTCATTTCTTTTATAAACTCACTAATACACTATATGTACTGAAAAAGATTTAGTTACATATGGCTTACATAATCAAAACATAGATATAAGAGGTTATCTGAAAAAATTACTACGCTTATATAGTATTTTAAGATAACCTCATATAAATTATTAATTTAAATAATTATTCTTTTTTATTTTCCCTAATACTATTAAAAATTAAGGATGAGTTATTGTTACAGCATCTATAGCTAAATGCCCATCAATTTTATTATCTATTGTATTTTTAACAGTTGCTTCAAAAGTGATTGTTCCACATTCTGTAAAAGTATAAGACTGAAGTTCCCAGTTATTACTAACATATGGTGCAGACTTTGTTGCAATAGTAGCTATTACACTTCCAGTAGAGCTCTTAATTAGTATTGCTTGAGCTTCATCTTTATGACTAGAATCTGGTAAATCAAAGAATGCATAGAAGCTTAATTTATCTCCTGCTTCAGCTTTGAAGGTTTGTTTTAATATACTCTTAACGTCTGCATCTCCAGTTTTTAACAATGCAAATCCACAATCTCCATCCTGTGGCTTTATATTGCCGCCTTTACTAGGTTTGTAAGAAGATACTGCTTCTACTGTTCCTCCTCCACTTGCTGGTATTGCAATCCAATTTTCTAAACTAGGATTTTTTCCATCACAGAATCCACCATTTTTTAATTTACTACAAGGTGAAAATTCTACTTGGAATAACATTGTTACACAAAATACTGAGTGACAAGGTAAACAAAATTCTGATGTACATGTTTCTACAGTTCCTGCAGTATTTTTATGGCATTCTCTTATTTCAAGAGTATATTTAGTTCCGCCCGCAAATTCAGTTTGTCCTGGAATAACTTCTTTTGCTTGTCCTGGTACTGTTACATCAAATACTTTAAAATTCTTTCCTATACAAAGATCCATAACTTTTAATGATGCATTATAAATATTAGAAAGGTCTAAAGTATCTATTACTGTTGGTCCAGTTGTGCCTGTTGGAGTATAGGTTTCTTCTCCATAATTTCCAAATATTAATGTAAAGCCTATATCATCGCCTTTTCCTGGATAACAATCTTTTTGGCAATTGCAATCTGCTTCTGAAAATACATGCTTATATGAAAAGACTTTTGTTTCAGATTTTATATATATTGGTTGTGTTAAACTTAAACAATTTGTATCTTGATACTTAAAACTAGCTTGGTTAACATAATTCACTTTTGCCATACTTATAATCTCCTTAATATATAACTTTTTAGCATAATTTATTTGCTACTTTAATTTATGTCGAAATAAGTAGATTAGTTACTCTATAAATTTAATATTAACTTCCCTTTGAATAATTTCCATTAATACCTTCTGTTATTTTTTCAAAAACTATTTTATTATATTTAGTGCAAATTTAAAAAACCTCCTTATGATAGTTTGTTTTGTAATAACTATTTAATCATAGGAGGTTTATTTTTTAGTTTTAATTTTTTCCAATATATATTTTGTTCGTGTCAACAAATATATATTTACTTTATACAACACTAGAGAGTAACTATGTATATTTTTAATTTCTTCATTCCTTATATAAACTCACTAATATACTATATGTACTAAAAAAGATTTAGTTACATATGGCTTACATAATTAAAACGTAACTAATAAAGGTTATCTGAAAAAATCACTACGCTTATATAGTATTTTAAGATAACCTCATATAAATTATTAAACTACACTAAAAATTCTCATGACATAGAATTTCTTCTTATATAAAATATATGCTGTAGCCCTTTATTTTCGTCTATTTTTTATTTAATCCTCAAATAACCATTTAACCAAAGAAAATTTTTCTTGTTTAGATCTACCATTATTACTTTCCTTTATAACCTTTTCTGAATTAGATAAATTTTGAATTCCCATAAGATTTATTTGCTTTTTTAAACTCTCGTTTTCTTTTTCTTTTTCAACTAATTTTTCTTCAATAGATATTTTTTCTTTATCCTTTAGTAGCAGCTTCTTCTCTAAATATCTATTTTTTTCTTTTAATCTATCCTTTTCATTTGTATATAACTTGATTTTCTCTTTTTCCTTATAAAATTGATATTGAAACTTTATTACTTGATTTTTTTCATACTTCATAGCTTCATTCAATCTTTCCAGTTCTTCTTCTGCAATTTTAAGTTTTGCTTGAGATTCTTCTTTTTCCATTTTAAGTATTTTTATTTTTGTGAAATAATCTTTTGGCTCTTCCATTTTATAATCCGAATCCTCTAAATTAGCTTTTAAATCACCTTTATCATCCTCTTGTGCGCTCATTGAATTTTCTAAGAGCTCTTGTAAAAACATTTGTTCTTCTCCATTTATACTAATTACATATATCTCATAGCAATAATGTTTATCTTGCTTATCTTCTAAATATTCTTGGTAAAATACTTTTATAGGCACTCCCTTATCAAAGTGCTTATATATCCTTGGACTACTAAAATTTTGACCATGATTTTTAGAAAAACATCCGTAAAGATTATCACCACAAATCCACAAAGCCCATAATGCACTCTTCAATAGTATTAATAAACAAGAATCAATCTTTTCACATTGAAACAGTATAATATTTTTTTGTAATCCGATTTCTTTATACTGATAAATTACTCTATTAATCTGATCATCTTGAGTAACAAACAAATAATGATGTCTGTTTTCATCTAAGCAAAAAGTAAAATCTATGTAAGGTAAGATTGATGTATATATGACTTCTTGCTTTCCCCATCGCCCTTCAATAATATGAAAATTTCTAGAAGTTAATTGATACCCCCCTGCTAACATAGTGTTTAATACTACTAGATTTGATTTAGGATCTTTATAAATACAATATGGAATTTTATTATAATAATCTAATTTACTAATTATTTGTGGACTACCAAATTTCACCCCATTTTCAGTAATTTGGTGAACTAATACTTCTGAATAAGTATGTTTATCTACTATGTTATATAACAAATGAATATGGTCTAAATGAAAGAATGCTCTAATATATACAGGCATAATTGAATCATACTTCATATGGAGGAGTGTTTTATAATTCCATTTTATTCCTTCTAATGTGCATAAAATAATATTACCACAAATATCCTGGCAGAAAACATTAATTTTCCCATTGCACTCCTCTAATACATAGAAGTATTTAAAACTTTCTTTGTAAATACTCTTCTTATCTGACCAGTTCTGTTTCATAAATATTTGATAATATACCCCTTTTTCACTATCATAAGAAAATTTTAGAAGTGTATCATCTTTCTGCTTGATCAAATAACAATCATATTTTTCGTTAACCATTATTTTCCCTCATTTTTTCACCTCTCCTTTGCCGCATCTCACAGTCCTTACAAAATGGAATAAATACTATTTCATCCACAATTGCTTTTGTTGAAATCAAAGCGCTAACATCAAACTTCAAATTCTTATTCATAATAATCGGAGTACTTGTTAATTTGGCAAAAGAATTGATTACAAATTCTACTCCCTGTTGTTCTGCATAAACAGGTATATATAATGTAGCTTTCTGAGTTCCCTCGAGTCTTCCTTCAATAATATATTTTCGCTGCTGTTCATCAGTACATCCTATGCAATATGGAATATAAAAATTATATTGTAGTATTGAATAATCTTTCCGACTATCTATAATCCTTCTATTTTTTGTTTCATTTATAATTTCACACTTTTTAAATACGATTTCTTCTATGTTTATAATTTCTCCCTCTTCTAAACATGCCTTAACTGACACTTCAGGAAAAATCATTTTTTCTTGATAATTTGATAAAACCTTCTTAGCAAGTATTGTAGTTCCATTTTCTTGTTTCAATTTATCTTCTGAATTCGTCAAAATAAAAGATTCATCTTGTACTTCAAATTTACTCTGACTAATCACTCCAATATCATATGGAAGACTATTATTTTGTTTAAATTTAAATGTACCTAAAATAGTATTACTAGAAGTATCTATTCTATCAATTACCCCCTTTCCATCATTACTCCTACTAGTTACAAGTAATGTTTTTTTATCAGGAGATAATCGAAGTCTTTGCAATTCTGTTAGAGTTGTTTTTATTGTTGCTACACATTCTCTTTTTAATATATTTATAACATCAATTCTATGTAATCCACTATTTGCTGCATATAAAAAATTTTCATTTTGCTCCAAGGCAGTAATAACAGATCCCTTTTCTAAATATATATATGAAATATTTCCGCTTTCAAGATCTAATACGGAAATATTACTTGTATAATTCGATCTATTAACTCCTTTATTGGAAATATAAACATCCTTTTCATTTTCTGCTATGAGAATGTAGTTCGGTGAAGTCCCAACATCTTTATATAACTTAATTAAATGGAAATCTGATGTATCATAAACTTTTATTTCATTTTGTAAAATATCCAATACAAATAATTTTTTCTTGTCCTTATCAAGTTTTAAACTATCTGCAGCAACAAAACCTGTTAAGCATCCAATCTTTTCACCAGTTTTTAAACTATAAATACATACTTCTTCAGTATCACAAACATAGATATTCTGAGTGATGGAATCCACTTGTATATTACCATTATTAGGCATATGCCATGTTTTATTAGAATCATATAAGTCATTAATGAGTGTGACTTTACCATTTCTATCACTGGCTATATACACATTGTTTTTTTCATCTACGATGATATTTTGTGGTCTTGGACCTATTTCAACCTCATTTATAATACAATAATTATCTCCATCAATAATAGACACCATGCCTGTGCCTAAGTTTGATACATAATAAATTGTCTTGTCTCTTTTATCAATCATAAAGTCGCCCTCCCCCTCAATTACTTATACTAAAGGATATGCTTTATGAGTGTTTATTATTCAATAAAATCGAGTAGGAGCTAAATAATTATTTTATTTAGCGTCCTCTCACACCACC
>NZ_CAURTC010000058.1:0-14986 GCF_963527835.1 uncultured Clostridium sp.
CATTACGGACTTTCACCGATTAGTACGTGCCCATGCTGGGCACACAATAAAAAGGTATTCTAAAAAATTAGAATACCTCCTTATTTGTTTATTATTTTTTAAATTTGTGATTGTACATCTTTATCTTCAAAGAAATCTCCAAAAACATGATATATATCTGTATTTCTTGCTTTTGACATAGCTTTTGCTAATGAATACGCAATTGTTCCGTCTATAAAGTGATGTATAATAGTACCTACTGCTGTGACTATTAATAATTGAAAAAGATCAAATCCTATAAATGGAATTACAACTATCATTTCTGCTATACCGTGAATAGGTGCTGTAACTATTGTAGCTTTCATATAATTTCTATTTTTTATAAGAACTTTAGCCCCAACATATCCTACTAGTATATGAGTTGCTGCTCTAAACACTACTACCATTGGCATACCTGACATTAAAAAGCCTAGTGTTGAACCAATTCCTACTACTATAGATACTGCTGGTGATATAAGCATAGCTAACATCATTGGTACATGAGAAGCTAACGTAGCCGTAAATGGTGGTATTACTACCTTTAAGAACCCAAATTGTATCGGTATTATTATTGCTAATGCAGTTAATAATGCTGCATAAACCATTTGTTTAATTTTATTATTCATGGCAAATCCCCCTTTTGCTGTATATACATCAGTATACATGATTAAGGTTCTTTAGTAAATACTTAAATATTTTTCTATAAATATTTTTTAATAATCATTTTTATTTATAATCTGGCTTTAAATAAAATTCTATATTTAAAATAAGCGTTTATTATAAAGTAATTTATGTTAACACTTTATTAAAACACAACCAAATAAAAAAAGTTTTCTTAAATTAAGAAATATCTTTCTCAATTTAAGAAAACTTATATTTTCGCTAATTATTCAATACACCTTTAGCTATCTCAACTGATTCTCTAGCATCTTTGGCATAATAATCGGCACCTATTTGTTTAGCATATTCTGAAGTTAATACCGCTCCACCAACAAATACCTTGCCATTATATCCATTATTCTTTAATGCTTTAATTGTTTCTTCCATGCTTTTTAATGTTGTTGTCATTAAAGCACTAAGACCAACTAATTTAACCTCATTTTTCAAAGAAATATCTACAACTGTTTCTATTGGAACATCCTTACCTAAATCTATTATTTCATATCCATAATTCTCAAGAATTACTTTAACTATATTTTTACCTATATCATGAATATCACCTTTTACAGTTGCTAATACTATCTTCCCTTTTGATATATTATTTGATTTATTAAGAATCAACCTCTGTTTTATAACATCAAAAGCCTTTTTAACAGTTTCTGCACATTGTATTAATTGAGGTAAAAATATTTCACCCTTCTCATATTTTAGACCTACCTCATCAAGTGCTGGTATTAATATTTCATTAACAACACTTAATTCATTCATGCTTTTTAGAATATTTTTAGTAGCCTCTTCTGCTTCATCTTTTAATCCTTTTATAACTATGTATTTTAAATCAATATTAGCACTTTCAGTTTCTTTGTTTTTAATTGATTCATTTATTCCTTTAGAATTATATCTCAATGCACTATGGATTTCCCTATTTCCATATATAGAAATATATTTTTCTGAGCTTTTATCTATATTAGCTAGTACGTTATATGAATTTATTACATCCATCATCCCAGTACTATTAGGATTCATTATAGGAAGATCTAATCCATTAGCTATTGCCATGGCTAAAAATGTTTCATTAATAAGTTCTCTGCAAGGTAATCCAAAAGATATATTTGAAACTCCAAGTAATGTTTTTACTCCTAATTCTTCCTTAACTATTCTTAAAGCTTTTAAGGTTTCTTTAACCTCAGCTTGTTGCGCAGAAGCTGTTAGCACTAAGCAATCAATAAACACATTGCTTTTATCTATTCCATACTTTTTAGCTTTCTCTATTATTTTTTCTGCAATTTCAACTCTTTCCTCTGCTGTTTTAGGTATACCTTTTTTATCTAAAGTAAGTCCAACTATACTTGCACCGTATTTTTTTACTAGTGGTAATATTTTTTCTAAAACATCATCGTCTCCATTGACAGAATTAACAATACACGTTCCATTATAATGCCTTAATCCAGCTTCAATTACCTCTACATTTGATGAATCTATTTGCAGCGGTGTATCTATAATACCTTGAATTTCTTTTACAACCTTTACCATCATTTCTTTTTCATTTATTTCTGGTAATCCTACATTCACATCAAGTATCTCTGCTCCTGCTTCAACCTGCTCTATTGCCTGCTTTAATATATAATCAATATCATTGTTTTTAAGAGCCTCTTTAAATAACTTTTTGCCTGTTGGATTTATTCTCTCTCCAATTATTTTTACCCCTTCAATTTTCACTACCTTTGATGGTGTACATACAGCTGAAAACTCAACTTTTTCTTTTTTCAATCTTCTATTAGTATCAGCAAGTAAACGTAATTCTTTAACGAATTCTGGATTGGTTCCACAGCATCCCCCAATTATGCTTACACCTTCCTTAATAAATTCATTTACCCAATATTTAAATTCTTCTGGCATAATATCATATATAGCCTCTCCAAAAGATAATTTAGGTAATCCTGCATTAGGTTGTGTCATTATAGGTATATTAGTTGCTTTCTTTATTCTTTTTACTATTGGAAGTAATTCTTTAGGCCCTAATGAACAATTTATTCCTATAGCATCTGCTCCCATTCCGCCTAAAGTAATTGCCATACTTTCTGGCGTGCAACCTGTAAAAGTTCTTCCACTTTCATCAAAGGACATAGTGCAAAAAACAGGCAATTTAGTATTTTCTTTTGCTGCTAAAAGCGCCGCCTTAGCCTCATATAAATCCGTCATAGTTTCAATTAATATTAAATCTGCACCGGATTTTTCCCCTTGTATCATTTGTCTTTTAAATATCTCATAAGCTCTTTCAAAACTTAAAGTGCCCATAGGTTCCAACAATTCACCTATTGGTCCTATATTTAATGCAACATATACATTATTATTTTTTCTAGCATCTTTTGCTATAGAAATTGCTGCATCTATGATTTCTTCTACTGTATAATCTGTCTTGTTAAGCTTTAACTCATTAGCTCCAAAAGTGTTTGATGTTATAACCATTGCTCCATTTTCTATATATTGTTTATGAACATTTTTTACTTTTTCACTTTCCTCAATATTGAATATTTCTGGATTTTCACCAAGTTTTAATCCTTCCTTTTGAAGCATTGTCCCCATTGCTCCATCAAATACAAGTATATTATCTTTTATAAATTCTTTAAGCCCCACAATTAGTCCCCTCTTTTCTAAAACTACAATTATTATAATTCTTACATATTTCACACCCTCTTTGCTTTTCTTCTTTTTCTATAGGAATAAGTCCAATTATTGCTGTAACTGATTTCCTAGGAAATAACAAATGATGTGATGATACAGTAAGTCCTATTGCTTTATCTGCATTTAATGTATTTACTATATCTTTTTGAATATTCAGTGGTAAATCTCCATATCCTGGACTATATCTAAATGTTATCGCAAGGTTTTCTTTTCTTGCATCTAACCTTATTTTTTCTTCTAGTTCATCTAAAAATTCTTCTATTGCTACTGTTGCACAAGCATCTAAAATTAGAGCTTTTGTTAAATTTACTTTTTCATATAATCTAATTTTTTGTTCTATTTTATTTCCAACAGTAGCTGCTATAACAAACATTTCCTTTGCATAAAGAAGATGATTTTTAATATCTTCTCCTTTTAAAATTAGATTTGTTTTAGCAACATGTACCCCATCATTTTCAGTATGTTTTTTGTATTTACAATAGACACATTTAGGAATAATTAAATTTCTACTTTCATCTATGGTTTTTTCTATTAATTCATCTATTGATTCTGTTAATTTTTGCTTTTTATAACCTAAATACCTAAGGACTTCATCCTTAGGTATTTTAAGTTGTTTTGTATTACACATTTTATTCTCCGTATATGCTAAGAGAGAATCCTCTTTCTAATGCTTCTTTAGCATATTCCTTAGCACCAAATAAAGATAAGTCTCTATAATTTCCACATTGAATGTCATTAGCTGCTGGTATTTCTTTTGCTTCTAAAACTTTTTCTAATGAATATTCTAGTGCTTCTTTTATTTCTGATGCTTCTCTATCTCCCCATATGCTTAAATAGAATCCTGTTCTACAGCCCATAGGTGATAAATCAATTATCCCTTCTAATTTTGCTCTAAGTTCATGTGCTAATAAATGTTCAAGTCCATGCATTGCTGCTGTACCAAATTCTTCTTTATTAGGTTGAAGAAATCTTATATCAAACTTTGTTACCTTATCTCCAAGCTTACCATCAAGTAAACAACATTTTCTTATGTATGGTGCTTTAACCTTTCTGTGATCTAATTCAAAACTTTCTACTTTTTCCATCATTGTATCCTCCTAAACGAATTAATTTTGATTTACTATTATTAAATTTGATTTACTGTTAATAGAATGCTTTCTATACTTTGGCTTATTCTTTTAGCTACATATGGATTATTCATAACATATAAATGTATTCCATCCACACCTGTAGAAATTAGGTCTACGATTTGTTCAACTGCATAAGCAATTCCAGCATCTCTTAAAGCTTCTGGATTGTGCTCATATCTTTCCATTATTCTTTTAAATTTATCTGGAAGTGATGCTCCACTCAAAGATAAAATTCTTTCAATTTGTTTTTTATTTGTTACAGGCATAATTCCAGCTTCAATAGGTAGATTTATATTAGCAGCACGAACCTCGTCTTGAAAATTATAATATAAATTGTTATCAAAAAACAACTGAGATATAAAATAAGATGCTCCTGCCTCTTCTTTTCTCTTCATACTCTCAATTTCTCTATATAATCCTTTATGCTCTATATGGCCTTCTGGATAACATGCTGCGGCTATATTAAAATTTCCATTATCGCTTATATGCTTAATTAATTCATTAGCATGATTTAAATCTCCTGTAATCTTACTCCCTATAGGAATGTCTCCTCTTAATGCAAGTATATTTTCTATATTATTCTTTTCAAATTCTCTTAAATAATATTCTATATCACTCTTAGTTGAACTAATACAAGTTAAATGTGATACTGCTTCAATTCCATATTTATTCTTTATAAGAGAAGTTAGCTCAATAGTCTTATTGTTTTTAACACTGCCACCTGCCCCGTAGGTAACACTTATATAATCTGGATTTAATCCTTTTAACTCCTCTAAAGTATCATATATAGTTTGTATGGATGATGTTGTTTTTGGTGGAAAAATTTCAAATGAAAAAACCACCTTTTTGTCTCTGAATAAATTTTTAATATTCATTTTTTTGCCCCCTTTTTTAAATAAAAAATTGCTAAGCGACTTTGGAGTGTCGATTTTTTAGCCATGCACCCTTTCCAAACACAGTGCAGGAATAATGGTGCGGAATATGATTATTTTTTTATTCTTTAGGATTCATTTCTTAATCTTTAACTAAATTTATATTCCAGCTATCCACAAACTTTTGTATAACTGGTTTAAAGAATAAAAAAAATGCCTAAAGGGTATTCCTTTAGGCATAATAAACTTCTACACTAAAATAAAATTCCCCTTATCTATCAGTCATTCACTGCAGGATTTAGCACCTTATACACATTGTATATTGGTTGCTGGGTTTCATCGGGCCAGTCCCTCCACCACTCTTGATAAGAAATTATTTCTAATTATATATTACTATATTTAATTTGTAAAGTTTTTATTTTAAATAGCAAATAACCCACATATGCTTTTACTTATTAAACTTTAATAAGTAAAAGTATAATAGAAATTGCACTAAAAACAGAACTTATTATCATTATGTAATTTACCACTTGTTTAGGAGTAAATCCTTTTTCTTCAAGTCTAAAATGTATTTGACTTCTATCTGCTTGATAAACAGGTTTTCCTTCTGAAAATCTTTTAAATATAACAAATAAATTATCAAATATAGGAACTGCTAAAGCCAAAATAGGTATAAATAAACTCAATACAGTAGCTTGTTTAAATGCACCATCTAATGCTATAACACTTAATATAAATCCTAAAAAATTAGCACCCGAATCTCCCATAAATACTTTTGCAGGAAACTTATTATAATATAAAAATCCCAATATAGATCCTATTAATATTATTGATGTTTCTGCTGACACTTGTTGTCTTAATATTATTGCTGCAAGTAAAAAAGTTATTGCTGAAATAAGTGAAATTCCACCTGCTAATCCATCCATACCATCAGACCAATTAATTACAGTTGTAACTCCAAATATCCAAGTAATTGTTAATAAAAATTGTATGGTTTTACTTAACTCTATAAATTCTCCAGTAAATGGATTAGTAAATCCCATAAATGCTATTCCTGCCTTAAAAACAAGTACAGCTGATAACAATTGAATAATCAATCTTGGAAGTATAGCAAATTCTTTAAATCTTGTTTTATAATAATCATCTATAAGTCCTATTAATAATATTGCTGTCGCTGCTATAAATACAACTATTTGTTGTTTTATATCATCTTTTACAAATAAGAAAAAAGAAATAAAAAAACATATGTATAATACTATTCCACCACATAATGGGGTTTCTTTTTTATGTTGTTTTCTTTTTGTTGGTTTATCTGTAAATTTCAATTTAATTGCTAGTTTCATTACTATTGGCATAATTAATAGCGATAACAATAATGTAACTATCATAGCTAATATATATTGCATTTTATTATCTACTCCTTAGCTAAATAAAAATACTATTAGTTAAAGTTATCCACGTTTGATTATACTATTAAAGCCATATCTTATCAATTACAAAATTATTAAGGTTTTCTAATTATAGAAAAAAGCGTATTAAAATCATCTTTATTTTTTATATTTTTCTATAGTAAAAAAGCAGAAACATTTTTCATCATGTTTCTGCTTTTATATAACTAACACAAATTATGCTGGAATTTTAATTTGATCTCCAACAAATATTAAATCAGGATTTTGTAGATTATTATATTGTGCTAATACTTGCCATGTAGTGTTACTTCTTCTAGCTATTTTAGAAAGATTATCACCTGCAATTACAGTATATACAGTTTCATTTTGAACAGGTGCTTGAGGTGCTTGAACAGTTTGAGTAACCACTACATTTTCTTGATTTTTTCCTATTTCTTTAGCATTTTCTTTAATTTGTATTCTACCTAAAGTAGTAGCATCCTTAGTTCCATTATTATTTAAATATTTTGTAAAAATATCGTCATATGTTTCAAATTCTCCTACAACAGTAGTTTTAAACATTGTATATCCATCTCCACCTTGAGATAAGAAATCATTTATAGCTACAGTGTATTCCTTATTTAAATCAATTGGATTTTCTCCAACTTTTACATCAAAAACTCTATTTCCTTTTTCCTTAGTTGGATCAAATGAAAATGTTATTCCACTTGCTTGTAAAAATCCACCTTGTTCTGTTGGATATGCCCCTACTGATACTTCTAATGCTTTAACTATATCACCACCTGATAATTTTATAGTTTGTGCTATACTACCAAATGGGAACAATTCAGCAAGTTTTCCTTTATTTATTTCTCCTGGTTCAATTGAAGTTCTTAAAGTTCCTCCATTTAAAAATGCAATATCAGCTTTAGTAATCTCTCTAGTTGCATCAGCAGCTATATTGCCTAAGTTTGTTTCTTTAGTTCTTACATTTCCTCTAGCTCCATCTAATAATACATCTGTACTTGCAACAACTTCTGAAAAAGTTTTATCGTTTTCAGCCTTAATATCATTTAATAAAGTTGTTACTTTTTCATCTTCTTTTAACTCTTTATAATCTTTTGAATTTAATAATTTAGCTTTTTTATTTGTAACCTTATTATCTTTAACTTCTAATTCTACAATCCCAAGATTTTGATCATATTCACCAGTTTGTGCTATTAAAGTATTATTAACTACTAAACCATCATTTAAAGTTGTATGACTATGTCCATCTATTATAACATCAATACCTTTAACTTGTTCAGCAATATCCTTAGATGTAACAACTGAACTATCATCTAATCCCACATGCGCTAATGCTACAATAACATCTGTCTTATCTTCTAATTCTTTAACCATTTCCTTTGATACAGTTATCGGATTTTCAAATGTTACGTCCTTTACATTAACAGGATTAGTTTTGTAAGCTGTTTCTGGAGTTGATATTCCAAAAACACCAATTTTAACATTTCCTTTTTCTATAATCTCATAAGGTGTTAACATATCTTTTCCATTCTTTTTTACATTAGCATCTAACATCTTAAAATTTTTAGCAAGTTTACTTAATTCTATAAGTCTTTCATTCCCATAATTAAAATCATGATTGCCTGGAACCATGAAATCATATCCTACCGCATCTAATATTTTAACAGCATTTTCCCCTTTACTAACATTAACTATTGGTTTTCCATGTAAAGTATCTCCTGCATCTACTAATAATGTGTTTGGATTTTCCTTTCTAGTTTCATTAGCTATAGTTGCTATTTTTGCAAATCCAAACCCTCCATCTTCTGAAAGTACTCTGCAATGTGTATCATTTGTATGAAGTATTGTTATTTTGGTAGTGTCATCTTTGCTAGATGCCCACACAACAGTAGTATTTAAACTAAAAATTAATGTAAGCGATAACATAGCGCTTAAAATCTTCTTTTTCACATTTAATTCCCCCTGATTAATTATAAGTTATATACTTAATTATGGTATATATTCGAATTTTTTTCAAGGACTTATTATATTTTAGCAATTTTATTTTATCTATAATTATATTTTTGTATAATATTTTTATTCTTTAGGGGTTCTCATCATACCTTTAAAATACAGTATTCTAGAAGTTATTCACAGATTCTTTAGTAATATAAATTCCTAAAGAAGAACAAAATCGCCAAGGCGACTTTAGAGCCGTCGATTTTTTTAGCCATGCATCCTTTCCAAACGCAGTGCAGGAATAATGGTGCAGCATATGATTATTTTTTATTCTTTAGAGATGCTCATCATACCTTTAAAACACGATATTCTAGAAATTCTCCACAGATTTAATATTTTTATAAATTCCTAAAGAATAAAAAAAGGAACGCTTACGCGCTCCTTTTTATTATGCTCTTTGTTCAATCATGCTCTTAACTTTCATTAATCTAGTTGTAGCAGATCTTTCATTTTCATCAAGTCTCATTCTAATATACTTTATAGTCTCTTGAAGTTGAGGAATTGTCATATATTCAAGAGCATTAACTCTTCTTCTAGTACTTTCAATTTCGTTAGCCATTAATTGACATGACTTTTCTACTTCTGCAAGTTCTAGTAATTGTGGAAGAATTTCATAAAGCTTAGAAAGTGTATCATCAAGTTCTGATGATGTATTGGCAAATCCGTATGGATATATACTTCCTTCATCGCCTTCAAGTTGTCTCTTAAAGTTCATAACAGGAACAGATACACTCATTACGTTCTTTTCGCCAACTTCAACAGAAATATGTTCCTTAGGATATACAATAGCTTCTTCTAGGAATTCAGAGCTCATAACGGCTCTAGCCATAACGAAATCCTTAAGGGAACCTTGTAGATTATCTTCCACTTCTTTTCTTAGCTTATTATTATATTTAACAAGGTTAATGAATTGTCTCATTAATTCATCTTGTTTATCTTTTAAAAGCTTATGACTTCTTGTTGAGGTAGTTAATCTTTTTTTAAGCTTAGAGAGTTCCATTCTAGTAGGATTAACATTTAGCTTTGCCATAGACTACTCTTCCTCTCTTGGCATATATTTTTCAAGGTATTCGTCTCTAATTCTCTTAAGCTCAGTTCTAGGAAGCATCTTTAATAACTTCCATCCTAAGTTTAGAGTTTCTTCAATTGTTCTATTTGTATTAAAGCCTTGAGATATATACTCGTCTTCAAAAGCTTCTGCAAATTTAGCAAGTTTCTTATCAGTATCTGATAAAGCAGATTCTCCTAAGATAGCTGATAATTCTTTTGCTTGCTTACCTTGTGAATATGCCGCAAATAATTGGTTCATAGTATCTGCATGGTCTTCTCTAGTCTTTCCTTTACCAATACCCTTATCTTTAAGTCTTGAAAGTGATGGTAAAACATCTATTGGAGGCATTATACCCTTCTTATATAATTCTCTTGAAAGGATAATTTGGCCTTCAGTAATATATCCAGTTAAATCTGGAATTGGATGAGTTTTATCATCTTCAGGCATTGTAAGTATTGGAATTTGAGTGATTGAACCCTCTTTACCTCTTAATCTTCCTGCTCTTTCATATAATGTAGAAAGGTCAGTATATAGGTATCCTGGATATCCTCTTCTACCTGGAACTTCTTTTCTAGCTGCTGAAATTTCTCTTAATGCTTCTGCATAATTTGTAATATCAGTCATTATAACTAGAACTTGCATTCCTTTTTCATAAGCTAAGTATTCAGCACAAGTAAGAGCCATTCTTGGTGTAGCTATTCTTTCGATAGCGGGGTCAGATGCTAAGTTCATAAATAGAACTGATCTGTCAATGGCACCTGTTCTCTTAAATTCATCTTGGAAGAATTGAGCTTCTTCGAAAGTGATACCTATAGCTGCAAATACAATCGCAAACTTAGAATCTGAATTTAAAACTTTCGCTTGTCTTGCAATTTGTGCTGCAAGTTCTGCATGCGGAAGTCCTGATGCTGAGAAAACAGGTAACTTTTGTCCTCTAACTAGAGTGTTAAGTCCATCAATTGCAGAAACTCCAGTTTGAATAAATTCTGATGGGAAGTCTCTAGCCATAGGGTTAATAGCTTCACCATTTATATCTACTCTTTTTTCTGGTATTATGTCTGGACCATTATCATTAGGTCTACCCATACCATCAAATACTCTTCCTAACATATCTTCAGATACACCAAGTTCAAGTGGTCTACCTAAGAATTTAGCTTTAGTACCTTTTAAATTTATTCCTGAAGATCCTTCGAATATTTGAACCATTGCTTTTGATCCATTAACTTCTAGAACCTTACCTCTTCTTTTTTCACCAGTATGAAGTTCAATTTCAACTAGTTCATCATACTTAACGCCTTCAACACCTTCAACAACCATCAAAGGGCCAACAACTTCAGTAACTGTTCTATACTCTTTAAGCATTTGCTACCCCTCCTTTGTTTATTAGGTTATCAATTGCAGTTTTTAAGTCTACAGCGATTTGATCAATTTTATCTAAATCATCTTCGTGTATGTACTTACTTCTAGCAATTCTATCTTTTAAGTCTTCCATAGCTAAGATATCATTTAAGTATACTCCAGCTTCTAAAGCTCTTTCTGCTTCTTTTCTATATCCTAATATAAGACTTAACATCTTATATTGTTTCTTTAATGATGTATAAGTATCAATTTCATGGAAACCATTTTGTTGTAAATAATCCTCTCTAATTGATTTAGCAACATCTAATTTTAATCTATCTTTTTCAGATAATGCATCAATACCAACAAGTCTTACGATTTCTTGTAATTGAGCTTCATCTTGAAGTATAGTCATAGCTTCTAATCTTAATGCGCCCCAATTATCAGCAACATTACCATTCATCCATTTATCTATTGTATCAGCATATAATGAATATGATGTTAACCAGTTAATAGTTGGGAAATGTCTTTGATATGCAAGTTGTGCATCTAGACCCCAGAACACTTTAACTATTCTAAGTGTTGATTGTGATACTGGTTCTGAAATATCTCCTCCTGGAGGTGATACTGCACCGATTGCTGTTATAGAACCAATTCTTCCATCATTACCTAAACATTCAACTTTACCAGCTCTTTCATAGTAGTCAGCAAGTCTTGATCCAAGGTAAGCTGGATATCCTTCATCACCAGGCATTTCTTCAAGTCTACCAGACATTTCTCTTAATGCCTCAGCCCATCTTGAAGTTGAGTCAGCCATTATTGATACTGCGTATCCCATATCTCTGAAATATTCAGCTATTGTGATACCTGTATATATTGAAGCTTCTCTAGCTGCAACTGGCATGTTTGAAGTATTAGCTATAAGAACTGTTCTCTTCATTAAACTTTCGCCAGTCTTAGGGTCAATAAGTTCTGGGAACTCATTAACAACGTCTGTCATTTCGTTACCACGTTCTCCACATCCAACGTAAACAACTATTTCTGCATCTCCCCATTTAGCAATTTGATGTTGTGTTACTGTTTTTCCAGCTCCGAATGGTCCTGGAATAGCAGCAGCTCCACCTTTAGCAACAGGGAAAAATGTATCTATAACTCTTTGTCCTGTAAGCATTGGCTCAATTGGGTTAATCTTTGCTGAATATGGTCTTCCTTTTCTTACTGGCCATTTTTGCATTAATTGAACTTCTCTATCGCCTTTTTCAGTTTCAACTATAGCAATTGTTTCAGTAATTGTGAAGCTACCAGCTTTGATTTCTTTTATTTTACCTTCAATTCCAATTGGAATCATTATTCTTTGTTCAACAACTGGAGTTTCTTGTACTGTACCTATTACATCTCCAGATTTAACTTCATCACCAACTTTTGCTGTTGGTTTAAAGTCCCACTTCTTGTCTCTATTTAATGAAGGAACTGATACTCCTCTAGTTAAGAAGCTTGACTTAGCTGCCTCCATAAATGCATCTAGTGGTCTTTGTATTCCATCAAACATTGATTCAATAAGTCCTGGTCCAAGTTCAACACTTAAAGGTTCTCCAGTTGTAACAACTGGATCCCCAGGTCCTATTCCTGAAGTTTCTTCATATACTTGGATTGATGCCTTATCGCCTCTCATTTCGATGATTTCTCCGATAAGACCCTTTTCTCCAACCTTACAAACGTCATATATATTAGCTTCATCCATACCTTCAGCAACTACTAAAGGTCCTGAAACTTTAATTATCTTTCCGGTCTTCACCTTACCAACCTACCTTTCTATAAAATATTAACGCCTACAGCTTTTTCTACGTTATCGCTTATTCTTTGCATACCTATATTTAATGTTCCTTGATTGCTTGGAATTAATATTACAGCAGGAAGTACTTCTTTATTGTATCTTTCAATCGTTTCTTCGATACCTTGTGCAACATGTTCTGTTACAAAAACAACTGCGTAATCATTCTTTGCTAATCTATCAACAGTTTTTTTCGCTTCTTCGTTTCCAACTACTGGGAAAACGTCGATACCTAAAGCTTTAAAAGCTAAAACTGAATCCTTATCACCAACTACACCTATTTTTTTAAACATAAATATCACGCAGCCTTTCTCTAATTACTTCCGTAGAAATATTATTGAGTTTGCCAACCATTACAATTCTTATAATCTTTATTTCTGTTTCTTTTGCATAAATATAAGCTAATAAAGGCTCAACTCCAAAAGGTATTATTTTGGCGTCTTTCATCATATCCATGATATAGTTATCAACTAACTTTTCTAATAAGCTCACTGAACCTGTCTTTGTATAGTGCTCTATACCTGATTTTATTAAATCATTATAATCAGTGAACGAAAGTTTATTAGATATGTTTTCAACTGCATCATTTAACATTCCTAATAGCTTATCTTTATCTAAAGAGCCTCCTTCAATAATAACTGAAGCAAAGAATTCCCTGCCTTTGTTTTGCTTTTTAACTCTTAAAAGAGTTTTCAAATTTGTAGAGTCTATAATAGCTCCTACATATTTATTAACAAAGTTATCTTTTATTTCATTCTTAATTTGTACTAATTGTTTAAACATATACTTATCTAAAATAATGTCAAGTACTTGAGGATCTTTAGTAGTTTCAAATTTATCTTTTGACTCTTCAACTGCTTCTCTCATAATTTGAGGTAAGTCTCTTAATTCATTGTTTTCTATTAAATGCTTTAATCTTGAAGCTTCAATTGTTCCAACATGAATTAATAGATAAGATAAATCTTTTTTTAGAAAGATACCTTTTAAGATTACTTTTATATTTTGATAATCATATTTAATACTCATTAAGTCAACAAGACATTTCATTGGACTTATTTCGTACATTAAGTTGAATAATCTTTTTAATTCTTCACTTAATATAAATTCATAATCTTCTGCTCTCTTAACATTTGTCATAACATTGGCATACTCTGTTTCTTGAAGCACTTTTAATGCTTCATTGGCAGAATTGGAATCGATCATTCTGTCAATCTTTGATTTATCAAGGAGTTTTGTCTCGTATACTCTTAGTCTAGGTATAACTTGACTAAATTGCATTATCTCCATTAGTTAACCTCCTTAACTAAACAATACTCTTGCTACTTCAAGACCCATTTCATCTTTTAATGAATTTACTAAAGCTTCAAAAGTATTATTTATTTCTATGCCATCTTTCTCTAATATGAATCCACCCTTAAAGTTTCCAGTTTTATCAATTAGAGTTATATTTCCTTTTGAACCAATTTCTCTATTTAATTCTGCTACAAAATCAGAATCAATCATTTTCTTACCTTGTTCATTTAGTATTAAATTTTCATCTCCTGAAAGATTACTATTTAATATTATAGTTTTTACAAAGCTTTTAAAATCATCACTTGATACATTGCAAAGTTCTTCTGTAGTAGTTTTAAAAACTTCACTAATAACTGCTTGTTTTGATTTTAACTTTTCGTTTCTTGCTTGTAATTGTGCACTAGAAATGATTCTTTCTTCTCTTGCTACAGCTTCTGTTTCAGCTTTTTGCATAATAATCTTTTCTTCTGAAGCAGCCTTTTCTTGCTTTTTAGCAATTATTTTACTTTTCTTCTCTTCAGCTTCTGATAAGATTATTCTCTTTTTATCTTCTGCATCTTTTACGATTCTAGAAGTTAAATTATTTATGTTAGACATAATCTTCACATCCTAATTCTATAATAAGCTATTATTAAAATATACCATTTACTAATAAGAATGATACAACGAATCCTAATAATGCATAAGTTTCAACC
>NZ_CAURTC010000059.1:0-14813 GCF_963527835.1 uncultured Clostridium sp.
AATTGTTCCGATATTTACGTGTGGTTTACTTCTCTCAAATTTTTCTTTTGACATTGTAAAATTCCTCCCTTATTATGAAATGATTTAAAATCTTATATTATTTATATTAGATATCATTTATATTAGATTTCAAAATATAATCTATATTATTTAGTTTTGTTTCCAGCAACTTGTTCTTGAATACTCTTTGGAACTTCTTCATAGTGGTCGAATACCATTGAGTAAACTCCTCTACCTTGAGTTCTTGATCTTAAAGATGTAGCATATCCGAACATTTCTGATAATGGTACGAACGCTCTTATAACTTGAGCACCATTAACAGCTTCCATTCCTTCCATTCTACCTCTTCTTGAGTTAACGTCTCCAATAACATCTCCCATATATTCTTCAGGAACTGTTATTTCAACTTTCATCATTGGTTCAAGAAGTACTGGATCTGCTTTTGCCATAGCATTCTTAAATGCCATAGATCCAGCAATCTTAAATGCCATTTCTGATGAGTCAACTTCATGGTATGAACCGTGTACTAACCTAACTTTGAAGTTAATAACGTTGTATCCAGCAATTATACCATTTAAACATGCTTCTTGAATACCATTGTCAACAGCTGGGATATATTCTCTAGGAATAGCTCCTCCAACGATTGCATTTTCAAATACGTATTCTCCTTCAGTTGGTTCCATTTCAATTACAGCATGACCGTATTGACCTTTACCACCTGATTGTTTAGCATATTTAGCTTCTGCTTTAACAGCTTTTCTAATTGTTTCTTTATAAGCAACTTGTGGAGCTCCAACGTTACATTCAACCTTGAATTCTCTCTTAAGTCTATCAACGATGATATCTAAGTGTAATTCACCCATACCAGCGATGATTGTTTGACCAGTTTCTTCATTAGTCCAAGTTTTGAAAGTTGGATCTTCTTCAGCTAATTTAGCTAAAGCCATACCCATTTTTTCTTGAGCTGCCTTAGTTTTTGGTTCGATAGCTACAGAAATAACTGGTTCTGGGAATTCCATTGATTCAAGGATTATAGGATCTTTTTCTGAACATAAAGTATCACCAGTACTTGTGTTCTTTAGTCCGATTACTGCTCCTAATTCCCCTGCTTCTAATGATTCAACTTCTTGTCTTGAGTTAGAATGCATCTTAACAAGTCTACCAATTCTTTCTTTCTTACCCTTAGTTGAGTTAAGAACGTATGAACCACTTTCCATTATACCAGAATAAATTCTTGTATATGCTAACTTTCCTACGAATGGATCTGTAGCTATTTTGAATGCTAGAGCTGATAATGGTTCTCCATCTGCAGCATTTCTTTCAGCTTCTTCTCCTTCTAAGTTAGTACCTTTTACTGCTGGGATATCTAATGGTGATGGTAAGTAATCAACAACACCATCTATCATTTGTTGAACACCTTTATTCTTATATGAAGAACCACAAATACAAGGGTAAATTTCATTAGCTATAGTAGCTTTTCTTAAGCCAGCTTTTAATTCTTCCTCTGTAATTTCTTCTCCATCTAAGTATTTCATCATTAATTCTTCATCAGATTCAGCAATTGCTTCGATCATTGCTGCTCTATATTCTTCAGCCTTTTCAGCATATTCAGCTGGTATAGCTTCTTCTCTCATGTCTTTTCCAAGATCATCATAGAATAATATTGCAACATTTCTTATAAGGTCAATCATTCCTTGGAAATTTTCTTCGCTTCCTATTGGAATTTGAATTGGAACTGCATTTCCTTTTAATCTATCTCTTACAGTACTTATACATCTAAAGAAGTCTGCACCTGTTGCATCCATCTTATTAACATAAATCATTCTTGGAACACCATATTTATCCGCCTGTCTCCAAACAGTTTCAGTTTGAGGTTCAACCCCACTCTTTGCATCTAAAACTGTAACAGCACCATCAAGTACTCTTAATGATCTTTCAACTTCTACTGTGAAGTCTACGTGTCCAGGAGTATCAATTATATTAAGTTCATGTTCTTTCCATGCACATGTAGTAGCTGCAGAAGTAATTGTTATACCTCTTTCTTGTTCTTGAACCATCCAGTCCATTGTAGAAGCTCCATCATGAGTTTCACCTATTTTGTGATTGATTCCTGTATAAAATAATATACGCTCAGTTGTTGTTGTTTTACCAGCATCAATATGAGCCATTATACCGAAATTACGAAATTTACCTAAAGGATATTTTCTAGCCATTAATTGTCCTCCTCTCAAATAGTAAGTATAAATTTGACAAAACTGTCTTGGCGTAAACCAAAACAGTTTTTATATATATTAGTATCTGTAATGAGCAAATGCTTTATTAGCTTCTGCCATTTTATGAGTATCTTCTCTCTTTTTAACAGCTGCTCCAGTATTATTAGATGCATCTAATAATTCTCCTGCAACTCTTTCGTACATTAACTTTTCGCCTCTTTTTCTAGCGGCTATTAACATCCATCTTATTCCTAAAGTCTGTCTTCTTTCTGTTCTAACTTCCATAGGAACTTGGTATGTCGCACCACCTATTCTTCTGGCTTTAACTTCTAGTAATGGCATTACATTATTCATAGCTTCTTCAAAAACTTCTAAAGCATCCTTACCACTTCTTTGAGCCATTAATTCAAATGCTTCGTAACAGATTTTTTGAGCTACACCTTTTTTACCATCTTCCATTATGCTGTTTATGAATTTTGTAACAACTTTTGAATTGTATACTGGATCTGGTAATACATCTCTTTTTGCTATATGTCCTTTTCTTGGCACTTTTCTTCCCTCCTTAACAATTTAAATTTAAGTTCATCGGTACTCGGTATTTTTCAATACCGCAAAGTGTTCTCCTCATACATCTATATAAACTAAAATTACAAATCTATGTAAATGCGAAGATTAGCACTAAACTAAGTTAACCTTATTTTTGTTTAGGTTTCTTAGCACCGTATTTTGATCTTCCTTGCATTCTGTTAGCTACGCCTGCGCAGTCTAACGCACCTCTTACAATATGGTATCTTACACCAGGAAGGTCCTTAACTCTACCACCTCTTATAAGAACAACACTATGTTCTTGTAAGTTATGGCCTACACCACCAATGTATGCAGTTACTTCAAATCCATTTGTAAGTCTTACTCTTGCAATTTTTCTTAACGCTGAGTTAGGCTTCTTTGGAGTTGTAGTTTTTACTACAGTACATACTCCTCTTTTTTGAGGGCATTCTTTAAGTGCTGGTGCAGTTGATTTTACTGCTGTTGACTTTCTGCCTTTTCTTACTAATTGGCTAATAGTTGGCATCTTTTCACCTCCCGAAATTTATTTATCTATTTAAATTAAGATAAACACTACATCATATAAATAATTAGCTTTTATAAAAGTTAATTATTTACTTAATAATTAACATATCACTATAAAATTAATTATAGCTTATACTTAAATACAAATTTTACATATATTTCTTTTAATAAAAACTCATGAAAATAAAACTTAATCTATCTTCATGATGTACTATTAACAAATATGTTTGTGTGGCTTTTAACAGCCACACAAACTGTATTTTATCATTTTAATATACGCATGTCAATAAAATTAATTATTCAACTATTTCTGTCTCATTTTCTTCTATTTTTTCATTTTTTGTATTTAAATTCAAACCTCTGTATCTCATCATGCCTGTTCCGGCTGGTATTAATTTACCGATGATTACATTTTCCTTTAATCCTATTAATGGATCAACTTTTCCTTTTATAGCTGCTTCTGTAAGAACTCTAGTAGTTTCTTGGAATGAAGCTGCTGATAAGAAACTATCTGTAGCTAATGCTGCTTTAGTGATACCTAATAAAGATTGTTCACCTTTAGCTTCTTCTCCACCAAACTCTCTAATTTTAGCATTTGCTCCTTGGAAATCAAAAATATCTATCATTGTTCCTGGTAATAACTCAGTATCACCTGATTCAAGAACTTTTACTTTTCTAGTCATTTGTTTTACAACTACTTCAAGGTGCTTATCATTGATATCAACCCCTTGTAGTCTATATACTTTTTGAACTTCTGAAAGTAAATATCTTCTAGCTCCATCTACACCTTTGATATTCATAATATCATGAGGATTTACTGATCCTTCTGTTATTTCATCTCCAGCTTCAATATAGTCTCCATCAGATACTTTTAATCTTGATCCAAATGGAATATCATAACTACGTTCTTCTCCGTCTGCACCCATAACAAATACAGCTCTCTTTTTCTTAGTTTCTTCAATTCTTACATTACCATGTATTTCACTTACTATAGCAAGACCCTTTGGTTTTCTAGCTTCAAATAATTCTTCAACTCTAGGTAAACCTTGAGTAATATCTGATCCTGCAACTCCACCTGTATGGAATGTTCTCATTGTAAGCTGTGTTCCTGGTTCTCCGATTGATTGAGCTGCTATTATACCAACTGCTTCTCCTATATCAATCTTTTTAGCTGTTGCCATATTCATTCCATAACACTTAGCGCATACACCGATTTTACAATCACACGTAAATGCAGATCTAATCTTAACTTTTTTGATTCCAGCAGAAACAACTTTATCAGCTATTACTGGATTCATATATTCATTTTTTGCTACTATTATTTCTCCACTATTAGGATCAACTATATCTTCTGCAGTATATCTACCAATTAATCTTTCTTTTAATTCTTCGATTACTTCAGAACCTTCTTTTATTTCAGATACATATATTCCATCATCTGTTCCACAGTCTTCTTCTCTTACAATTACATCTTGACAAACATCAACAAGTCTTCTTGTTAAGTAACCTGAATCGGCTGTTTTTAATGCTGTATCTGCATTACCTTTTCTAGCTCCATGAGTAGATATAAAGTATTCTAATACATCAAGACCTTCTCTAAATGATGCTCTGATAGGTAATTCAAGGATTTTTCCTGATGGACTTGCCATAAGTCCTCTCATACCCGCTAATTGCTTAATTTGAGATTTAGATCCTCTGGCTCCTGAATCGGCCATCATGTAGATTGGATTAAATTTATCCAAACTATCCATTAATGCATCTGCAACTTCCTCTGTTGTCTTAGTCCATTTTTCTATAACTCTTTCATATCTTTCATCTTCAGATATAAATCCTCTTTTATACATCTTTTCGATTTTATCTATTGTTTCATCTGCTTCATGTAGTAAATCGTATTTAACTGGAGGTACTATCATATCTGATGCTGCAACTGTTACTGCACCAATTGATGAATAATGATATCCTAATGCTTTAATATTATCAAGCATTATTGATGTTTTTGTAGGACCATGTAGCATATAGCTTTGATCTATTACTTTTCCTAATGACTTCTTAGTTACTAGGAAATCTATTTCTAAATTAAATTTTTCTTTTTCATCTTCTCTATTAACAAATCCTAAATCTTGAGGAATTGATTCATTAAAAATAAGTTTTCCTACTGTAGTTTTTATTATTCCTGATTTCACTACTCCATCTATTTCTTTGTATACTCTAACATTGATTTGCGCATGAATATCTATATATTTAGATTCATAAGCCATAACAGCCTCATCTTTATTAGAGAAAGTCATACCTTCTCCTTTAGCGCCAGTTCTATCCATTGTTAGGTAATAAGAACCAAGAACCATATCTTGTGTTGGTACACAAACTGGTTTACCATCAGATGGTTTTAAAATGTTTCCTGCTGCTAACATTAAGAATCTCGCTTCCGCTTGAGCTTCTACTGATAGCGGTACATGGACAGCCATTTGGTCTCCATCGAAATCAGCATTATACGCTGTACATGCTAATGGATGTAATTTAATTGCTCTTCCTTCTACTAATACAGGTTGGAATGCTTGAATTCCTAATCTATGTAGCGTAGGAGCACGGTTAAGTAATACTGGATGATCAGTGATAACTTCTTCTAACACATCCCATACTTGTGGTAAAACTCTTTCTACCATTCTCTTAGCACTCTTTATATTATGTGCAATTCCATCTTGAACTAATTTCTTCATAACAAATGGTTTAAATAACTCTAAAGCCATTTCTTTTGGAAGTCCACATTGATACATTTTTAATTCTGGTCCAACAACGATAACTGATCTACCAGAATAGTCAACTCTCTTACCAAGTAAGTTTTGTCTAAATCTACCTTGCTTACCTTTTAACATATCTGAAAGAGATTTTAAAGGTCTATTTCCTGGACCTGTTACAGGTCTACCTCTTCTACCATTATCAATAAGAGCATCTACTGCTTCTTGAAGCATTCTTTTTTCATTTCTTACAATGATGTCTGGTGCTCCTAAGTCTAATAATTTTTTTAATCTATTGTTTCTATTAATAACTCTTCTATATAAGTCATTTAAATCAGATGTTGCAAATCTTCCTCCATCTAATTGAACCATAGGTCTTAAATCTGGTGGAATTACAGGAATTACATTTATAATCATCCATTTAGGATCATTTCCTGACTTAGCAAAAGATTCTACAACTTCTAATCTTCTTATAATTCTTACTCTTTTTTGACCTGTGCTTTGCTTTAAGTCTTCTTTAAGCTCTTTAGCTCCAGTTACTAAATCTATTTCTCCAAGTAATTCTTGAATTGCTTCAGCACCCATTCCGGCAACAAAGCTATCATCACCATATTTATCTATTGCTTCTCTATATTCTTTTTCATTAAGCAATTGTTTCTTTAATAATGGTGTTTCTTTTGGATCTATTACTATATAAGATGCAAAATATAAAACTTTTTCTAAAGCTCTTGGTGACATATCCATTAATAATCCCATTCTTGATGGAATCCCTTTAAAGTACCAAATGTGAGAAACTGGAGCAGCCAGTTCAATGTGCCCCATTCTTTCTCTTCTTACTTTAGCTTTTGTAACTTCAACTCCACATCTGTCACAAACTATACCTTTATATCTTACTCTCTTATATTTTCCACAATGACATTCCCAGTCTTTCATAGGTCCAAATATTCTTTCACAGAAAAGACCATCTTTTTCTGGCTTTAATGTTCTGTAATTAATAGTTTCAGGTTTTTTTACTTCTCCTCTTGACCACTCTCTTATTTGCTCTGGAGATGCTAAACCAATTTGTATGGCATCAAAATTATTTAACTCAAACAAGGGTAAATCCTCCCTTCAAAATTAATGTTCATCATTAAAATCATCTAATTCTAGATCAGTTTCAAGTGTTTCTATTTCAAAATTTTCATCATATTCAATTTCATCAAGATCTTCTCTATATCCATCTTCAGCTTCAACTTCAGCTTCAACTTGAACTTCTTCGATGTTGCTCGCTACTGCCGGTACTACTGGAGCACTTTCTTCTGAACCTTCTATATTAACTTCTAAATCTGCTATTTCATCATCAGTATATTCTTTTAAACTAACTTCTTGATGATTTTCATTTAAGACTTTAACATCTAAGCATAATGCCTGAAGTTCTTTTATAAGTACTTTAAATGATTCTGGAACTCCTGGTTCAGGTATATTTTCACCCTTAACAATAGCTTCATATGTTTTTACTCTACCTACAACATCATCTGATTTAACAGTTAATATTTCTTGTAATGTATGAGCTGCTCCATAAGCTTCAAGAGCCCAAACTTCCATTTCTCCAAATCTTTGACCACCAAATTGAGCTTTACCCCCTAGTGGTTGTTGTGTAACTAAAGAATATGGACCAGTTGATCTAGCATGAATCTTATCATCAACTAGATGGGCAAGTTTTAAGATATACATTATACCTACTGTTACTGGATTATCAAATGGTTCTCCAGTTCTACCATCATATAATACAGTTTTTCCATTTGCATTATATCCAGCTTTTTCTAAGCATTCTTCTATCTCATTTTCAGTAGCACCATCAAATACAGGTGTTGATATATGCCAACCTAATTTACTAGCTGCCCAACCTAAATGAACTTCTAGTACCTGACCGATGTTCATACGTGAAGGTACCCCTAGCGGATTTAAGCATATTTGTAACGGTCTACCGTCCGGTAAGAATGGCATATCTTCTTCTGGTAATATTCTTGAAATAACACCCTTATTACCATGACGTCCAGCCATCTTATCTCCTACTGATATTTTTCTCTTTTGAACTATATAGCATCTTACAAGTTCATTTACTCCTGGATTTAATTCATCTCCATTTTCTCTTGTAAATACTTTAATATCAACGATTATTCCAGCTTCTCCATGAGGAACTCTTAAAGAAGTATCTCTAACTTCTCTTGCTTTTTCTCCGAATATTGCTCTTAATAATCTTTCTTCTGCTGTAAGTTCAGTTTCTCCCTTAGGTGTAACTTTACCAACTAAGATATCTCCTGATCTTACTTCAGCACCTATTCTAATTATACCTCTATCATCTATATCTTTAAGTGCATCTTCACTTACATTAGGTATATCTCTAGTTATTTCTTCTGGTCCTAGCTTAGTATCTCTTGCTTCACATTCATATTCTTCAATATGCATAGATGTGAATACATCTTCTCTAACTAGTTCTTCTGAAATAAGCATGGCATCTTCGTAGTTATAACCTTCCCAAGTTATAAAGCCCATTCTTATGTTCTTACCTAATGCAATTTCTCCTAAGTCAGTTGAAGGACCGTCAGCAAGAACTTGATTCTTGAAGACTATTTCACCTTTATTTACTATAGGTCTTTGATTTATACAACTACTTTGGTTACTTCTCTTAAACTTTAGTAGTCTATAATTATCAGTTCCTCCATCTGAATCTCTTTTAACTCTAATTTCATTAGCAGATACAAATGTAACAATACCAGCATTTTTAGCCTTTGGAAGAACTCCAGAGTCTACTGCTGCTTTAAATTCTATTCCAGTACCAACGATTGGTGCTTGAGGTTTTAATAATGGAACTGCTTGACGTTGCATGTTAGATCCCATAAGTGCTCTTGATGCGTCATCATTTTCAAGGAAAGGTATCATAGCTGTTGCTACTGATACGATTTGTCTTGCTGATACGTCCATTAAATCAACATCTGTTGCTGGAACTACTAATACATCTTCTAAGTATCTAACAGTTACTTTTTTGTCTACAAAATAACCATTTTCATCTAATGGTTCTTTTGCTTGAGCAATTAAGCATTGATCTTCTTCATCTGCTGTAAAATATCTTATTTCTTCAGTTGCTCTAGCATTTTCTTTATCTATAATTCTATATGGTGTTTCTATAAATCCATATTCATTAACTCTAGCAAAAGTAGCTAATGAGTTTATAAGACCTATATTTGGACCTTCCGGTGTTTCTATAGGACACATTCTACCATAATGAGAATGGTGAACGTCTCTAACTTCGAACCCAGCTCTTTCTCTTGAAAGACCCCCTGGTCCTAATGCTGATAATCTTCTCTTATGTGTTAATTCTGATAATGGATTTGTTTGATCCATGAATTGAGATAATTGTGAACTACCAAAGAATTCTTTAATAGCTGCTGCTACTGGTCTTATATTGATTAACATTTGAGGAGTTATTGATTCTTGGTCTTGAATAGTCATTCTTTCTTTAACTACTCTTTCCATTCTAGATAAACCAATTCTAAATTGATTTTGTAATAATTCTCCTACTGATCTTAATCTTCTATTTCCTAAATGATCTATATCGTCAACATAACCTATTCCATAAGGCAATCCTAGTTCATAACTAATAGTTGCAAATATATCATCTTTTATGATATGTTTTGGAATAAGTCTGCTTAAGTTTTTCTTGATTTCTTCTTTTATAGTTGTTTCATCAGAATAATTATCTAATATTTCTCTTAAAGTTGGATAATGTACTAATTCCTTTATTTGTAAGTCACTTACGTCAAAAGGCACTTGTTTTGTTATATCTACAAAATTATTGCTAATAACTCTAACAAGTTTATCATCAACTAATATGTCTACTGATTTTATTCCTGCATTTTGAATGTCTTCTGCTAATAATCTACTGATTTTTTGGCCTTTTTCAACCATAATTTCTCCAGTAGATGGATTAATTACGTCCATTGCTGCTATTTGATTAGCAATTCTTAAATTTAATGCAAGCTTTTTATTGAACTTATATCTTCCAACTCTAGATAAATCATATCTTTTAGCATCAAAAAATAATGAGTCTATTAATGATATTGCACTATCTACCGTTGGTGGTTCACCTGGTCTTAATCTTTTATATATTTCTAGTAATCCTTCTTCTCTAGTCTTAGTATTATCTTTTTCAATACTTGCTCTGAATCTTTCATCTTCACCAAAGAAGTCTAATAATTCTTGATCGCTTCCAAATCCCATAGCTCTTGCTAAAATAGTAATTGGAAGTTTTCTTGTTTTATCAATTCTTACATAGATAATATCATTAGAGTCTGTTTCATACTCTAACCAAGCACCTCTGTTTGGAATTACCGTAGCTGAATATAGCTTTTTACCAGTTTTATCAATTGAATAATTGTAATATACACCTGGTGATCTAACTAATTGGCTTACAATAACTCTTTCTGCACCATTAATTATAAAAGTACCTTGTTCAGTCATTAATGGAAAATCTCCCATAAATACTTCTTGTTCTTTAATTTCACCAGTTTCATTGTTTTGCAATCTTACTGAAACTTTTAACGGTGCCGCATAAGTTGCATCTCTTTCTTTACACTCTTCAACAGAATACTTGATATTATCCATATCAAGCTTGTAATCTACAAATTCTAGCACTAAATTTCCTGTAAAATTTGTAATAGGATTGATATCTTCAAAAACTTCATGCAGTCCTTCTCTTAAAAACCACTGATACGAATCTAATTGCACTTCAATTAGATTTGGCATTTCTGTAACGTCTTTGACTTTACCAAAACTCATTCTCGTTCTTTTTCCAACTTGGACAGGATGTACCATCAACTTTCACCCCTTGTATAAAGTAAAATAACCAAAAAACATACTTCCCCTAAGGACTTATGCTCTCGGATAGCGTCTTCTTTCAGTATAACCATTTTTGGTCAGATTATACTTATTTTTCCCACTTATATACACTTACCCACTATCATGGTTAAGTACATTATATGATACTATCATATAAAATTTTCATTGTCAATATATTAATGACGTAATTTTTTCGGGAAAAATTTAGATATTTTAACACTCTAATAGCTATAAAGCTATATAAAATATTTACTATATAAATGAACATTTTATATAGCTTTATAAAATGAGTTTAAAAAAGGTGCTATATAAGCACCTTTTTTATATATAAGAAATTAAATTATTTAACTTCTACTTCTGCTCCAACTTCAGCTAATTTAGCTTTCATGTCTTCTGCTTCTTCTTTAGATACAGCTTCTTTTAATGTCTTAGGAGCTCCATCAACTATTTCTTTAGCTTCTTTTAATCCTAATCCAGTAATTTCTCTAACTGCTTTTATAACTTTGATTTTGTTTGCACCAGCACTAGCTAGTATTACATCAAATTCAGTTTTTTCTTCTGCAGCACCTGCTACAGCTCCTGCTACAGCAACTGGAGCAGCTGCGCTTACTCCAAATTCTTCTTCGCAAGCTTTTACTAATTCATTTAATTCTAAAACGCTCATTTCTTTTATAGCTTGAATAATATCTTCTCTTGTCATTTTAAATAGCACCTCCGAAATTTTTTCATAAAATTTATAATTGTTTTTTATTCAGCATTATTCTGCTGATTCTGCTTCCTTACTATCTTTAATTGCACTTAATAAGTATGCAAAGTTTGATAGTGGAGACTTGATACTTCCAAGAAGTTTTGCAATAAGAACTTCTTTTGAAGGAATTGTAGCAAGTTGTGTGATTTTTTCTGAATCGTAAACTTCTCCTTCTACAATACCAGCTTTTAATTCTAATTTTTTATGATCTTTTGCAAAATCATTTAGGACTCTAGCTCCTACAGTAACATCTTCATATCCAAATGCAATAGCTACTGGTCCTTCTAAGTATTCAACAGCACCGTCTAAACCTAATTCTTTAGCTGCTATACTTACTAAAGTATTTTTATATACTTTGTATTCTACACCAGCTTCTCTTAAGTTTTTTCTAAGAGCTGTATCTTCTTCAACTGTTAAGCCTTGATACTTAGCGAACACAACTGCTTTTGCTTTTTGTAACTTTTCTTTGATTTCAGCAACTTTTGCTTCTTTAAGTTGTCTGTTCTTGTTCATGCTATGATCCACCTCCTCACAGTTTTAAACTGCTTAATTCTATTAAAAAAGATCTTCCCATAGACAGAGAAGATCTATAATAAACTTACTTATTATATACCTCGGTAGGTAGTTTCAACTTTATGCTTTCGCACCTACTGTCTATGGAAAATATATTTTTAACTTTCACAACGAATTAAAATATATCACAATTAATTCATTATGTCAATATTAATCTAAAGCTTTTGTTGGATTAATTTTTGCTCCTGGTCCCATTGTGCTAGAAACAGTAATTGATTTTAAATATTGTCCCTTAGCAGCAGCTGGTTTAGCTTTAACTAAAGCTTCCATTAATGTTGTAAAGTTTTCTTTTAACTTTTCAGTTCCAAAAGATTTCTTTCCAATTGGGCAATGTACTATAGAAGTTTTATCAACTCTATATTCTACTTTACCAGCTTTAATTTCAGCAATTGCTTTAGCAACATCAAATGTTACTGTACCTGATTTAGGATTAGGCATTAAACCCTTAGGTCCTAATACTCTACCAATTCTACCAACTACACCCATCATATCTGGAGTTGCAACAACTACATCATAATCGAACCAGTTTTCTGATTGGATCTTTTGAACTAAATCTTCAGCTCCAACGAAATCTGCTCCAGCTTCTTGAGCTTCAGTAGCCTTATCTCCCTTAGCGAAAACAAGAACTCTAACTGTTTTGCCAGTTCCATTAGGTAATACAACTGCTCCTCTAACTTGTTGATCTGCATGTCTTGGATCTACTCCAAGTCTTACATGTAGTTCAATTGTTTCATCAAAGTTTGCTTTTGCAGTTTTTACAGTTAAATCTAATGCTTCAGTTGAGTTGTATAAAGCACTTTTATCTATTAACTTTGAACTTTCAATATATTTCTTTCCCATTATAAGCCTCCTCTGTGGTATTATCGGTTTTTACCTCCCACTTATTTTTACGAATTACTCTTGAATTGTTACGCCCATACTTCTTGCTGTACCTTCGATCATTTTCATAGCTGTTTCGATGCTAGCAGCATTTAAGTCTGGCATTTTAGTTTCAGCAATCTTTTTAACTTGTTCTTTAGTTAAACTTCCTACTTTTGTTCTGTTAGGTACTCCTGATCCACTTTCTAATCCTAATTCTTTCTTGATTAGAACAGCAGCTGGAGGAGTCTTTAATATGAAACTAAAAGATCTATCTTGGTAAACAGTTATAACTACTGGTATTATTAACCCAGCTTGATTTGCTGTTTTTGCGTTAAACTCCTTACAGAATCCCATTATGTTTACACCATGTTGACCTAATGCTGGACCAACTGGTGGTGCTGGTGTTGCCTTACCTGCTTGAAGTTGAAGTTTAATCATTCCAGTTACTTTTTTAGCCATTTTCGTTATTCCTCCTACACTGTGGTATATACGGACTTTTTTGTCCTCCCACTTATTTAAAATTAGCTTATATTAAAATTAAACTAATTTTTCAACTTGATTAAAGTCTAGTTCAGCAAGTGTTTCCCTGCCAAACATATCTACCAAAGCCTTTATCTTTTTCTTGTCTAAAATTATCTCTTGTATTTTTGCTACTGAATCCCTTAAAGGTCCTGAGATAATTTTTATACTTTCCCCTACTTCTAAGTCAATCTCAACAGGCATTTCTAAAACTCCCATTGCTTCCACTTCTTCATCAGAAAGAGGAACAGGCTTTGATCCTGGTCCTACAAATCCTGTGACTCCTCTTGTGTTTCTTACAACATACCAAGATTCATCAGTCATCAGCATTTTTATTAATACATAACCAGGAAATTTCTTTTTTAATGAGACTTTTTGTTTTCCATCTTTTTCTTCAATCACTTCTTCCATAGGCACTTGCATGTCATAGATTAGTGATTCAAGGCTTCTGTTTTCAATTGCTTTTTCTAGGTTTGCTTTAACCTTATTTTCGTATCCTGAGTATGTATGCACTACATACCATCTTGCTATATCACTCATACTTTTCAGGTGAATAAAATATCACCCAAACCTCCCTTTACTTAAAATTAAAAATCATTTCAAAGAGGTTCTTGAAAATAAAATCTAATCCGCCAACTAATATTATATATATTATAGCGAATACACCTACTGCAACAAATGCTTTTTTTGTCTCATCCTTTGAAGGCCAAGTTATTATTTTAAATTCGGCCTTAACCTCTCTAAAAAAACTAAGTAAGCCGCTATTTTTAGGAGCATCTTTAGTTTTTGCAATATCTTTTACTGACATAACTTCACTTCCTTAATCGTAATTAAGTATATGTCACACTTTATTACTTCTTATTTTGTTTCTCTATGAAGTGTGTGTTTTTTACAGAATCTGCAATATTTGTTCATTTCTAATCTATCTGGGTTGTTCTTTTTATTTTTCATAGAATCGTAATTTCTTTGTTTACACTCTGTGCATGCTAAAGTTATTTTAGTTCTCATAACTGCACCTCCAATTTTTATATATAATAGTTCAAAAGATTCAGTCTCTTATTTAAGCGTTACTTTTTACACAATATCATATAATATGTAAAATGTCAACTTCCTTTGAAAGGACTAGGTTTAGCACCCAGTCCGTTTTATTCTTTTTAATATATTATTAAGATTAAGCGTTAATCTTAGTAACAACTCCTGATCCTACAGTTCTTC
>NZ_CAURTC010000060.1:0-14545 GCF_963527835.1 uncultured Clostridium sp.
CCATTACGGACTTTCACCGATTAGTACGTGCCCATGCTGGGCACACAATAAAAAGCTTACAATCTTTATTTTATAAGATTATAAGCTTTTAACATATGATTCACTTTTAAGTCTATGATAATTTAAACTTTTCTACTGTATTGTTAAGTTTTTTAACTAATTCTTCCAATGTATAAGTTGATTCTACAATTTGATGCATAAAAGCAGTTTGCTCTTCATTTGATGCAGTAACCTCTTCTGTAGATGCTGCATTCTCTTCAGTTACGGCTGCAACATTATTTATAATATCAGCTGTTACATTCACTTTCTTTTCCATTCTATTAGTGGCCTGTGATACATCTGATACAATACTATTAACTTCATTAAATGCTTTTTCTATTTCTTCAAAATCATTACCAACTAATGTTGCCATTTTAACTCCATGCATAACTTCACTTGTTCCAGCATCCATTTTACTTGATATGATTTCAATTTGTTTTTGAACCCCGCTAATAAGTTCTGCTATTCTTTTTGAAGAATTACTTGATTGTTCTGCTAGTTTTCTTACTTCATCTGCAACTATAGCAAATCCTCTACCTTGTTCACCTGCTCTAGCTGCTTCAATGGCTGCATTAAGTGATAAAAGATTAGTTTGTTCAGCTATACCACTTATTACATCTACAATTTGTCCAATTTCTCTAGATTGCTCTAATAAATTTTGTATTTCTTCAACATTATGTTTATTAGTTGTAGCTATATTCTTTATACTATCTACAGCTTCTTTAACTCCCTGTGAAACTGTGATACTCATATCACTTGATTTTTCTACTATGTTTATCATATAGTTACACTTTTTAAATACTTCATTTATATCTTCAACTAATTCTCCTGTTACAATAGATGCTTTACTTGCTCCTTCTGCTTGAGATACAGCACCTGTTGCTATTTCTTGCATACTTCGTGAAACATCTTCACTTCCCTTTAATGATTCACTTGTTGCTGACGCTAAACTATTAGATACTACCATAACCTCATCAGCTGAACTACTTATGTCACCTATCATTTCCTTAAGCTTTGAAACTGTATTGTTTAATCCTTTTGTTACCTTAGAAATTTCATCTTGTCCATGAATTTCTAATTCATTTGTAAGATTTCCTAATGCAATTTCTTCTGCGAAATCAGACAATTTAGTTAATGGCAATGTCATTTGTTTTGCTACAAATGCAATTACAAGTGCAATAATAAATACAATTGCTATTGTTATAAAAAGCAAAATTGTCATTAACCTATTTGAAGAAGCAAATAATTCTTTTTCAGATACAACACTTGCTACACTCCAGCCTGATAATGGAACTTTATTGTAAAATACAATTGATTTATTATCTCCATTTCCAAATCTAAATACACCAGATTCTTTTTCCATCATTTCTTTTCCTAATGATTGTATATTTTCATCTTGTATTTCTGATATTTTTGTTTTCATTACTAATGACTCATCTGGATGTCCAAGAATAGTTCCATCATTTCCTATTAACAAACTATATCCTTTTTCACCAAATTTAAATTCCTTAACCTTTTCTTGAATATGCAAAAGATTGACAGCAGATATCATTGTTCCTATTGTTTGCTCTGATTCATTATTAATTGGGACACCTATTACAACCAAAGTTTTACCAGTTCCCTTTGATACTACTGGATTAGATATATTATATGGCACTCCACTCATTAAATTCTTGTACCATACTTTTTCTGACACATCACCATTTACAAAATTTCCATTTGAATATTGAGCCCTTGATTTACCATCATTATTAAATAAAGTTGCTGCTGCATTATCATATTCTCCTGGATAATTTTTTTCTAAAAATTTAATTCTTTCTGCATTAAAATTATCTACAGCCGAAATATCTGTTTCTATTAGTTTTGCTGTAGGTGTATTAGCAGAACTTCTTACTTCTAATAGTTTGCCTTCTAGCCAAGTGTTTATATTCTCAGTTAGTTTTTTTCCCTCCTCTAATTTATTATTGATAAGTTCATTCTCAATATTTTTCCTAAATTGATAAAATGTTGTAAAACTCAAAATTGACATTCCAATTATCACAACAGGTAAAATCGTAATTAATAATTTCATTTTAAAAGATAGCTTTTTCAACATTCTTATCACTCCCGTAATCCTATTTGTAACATATATATTTTTCGCAAAACTCCCCTAAAATTAACAAACCTATTTATATAAATTATCGAATTATACTATTTACACTTAAGTATAAAATAAAAAATTATATATATTATATGTTGCAATAAGAAATCTTGAATAAATCAAGTAGATATTTACTCTATTATTATAGATTTTAATTTGCAACATATAATATATTTTTTAATTAAGTTAACACATTTATAATCTTTTATAGTAAAGAAGTATCTGTTATTAATAATATGTTGTTAGAATCATATAAACCAAATTTTTTTATATAAATTTCTGCTTATAGTATTTGAATCATAGTATTTTTATTTTACTTATATGCTACTGTAAATCTATTTTTTATATGTTTAGGAGTTTCAATTTCATCAATAATAGCGACTGCAAAATCTTCAAAAGAAATTTCACTTTTTCCTTTTTCATCTACAACCAAATATTCATCTCCAACTGAGTATTTTCCAGTTCTTATTCCTGATCCTATTAATGCGGCTGGACTTAAATATGTCCAATTTATTTCCTTTTCATTTCTATATATATCTAAAGACTTTGAATGAGCTAATGCTATTGGTTTCCAATCTTCAGGGAATCCTTCTGTCTGAACTAATTCAATACCACTTTCAACTTTTAAACTTCCAGCTCCACCCATTGCTACAAGTCTATTAACACCTGACTTTTTAACCAAACTTATTAAATTATTAGTTGCTTCTATTAGTGTATTCTCTTGTCCAAATTTAGGCCCAAAAGCGCTAACTAAAACATCTACTCCATCTAATTTATTTTCTAATGTATCTAATTTTAAAATATCCCCTTGTAAAACAGTTAATTTTTCATTAGTATCTTTTATCTTTGATTTGTCTCTTGCAATAGCAATAACCTCATGCCCCCTATTTAGAGCCTCCTTTAAGATTACCTTTCCCGCATTTCCTGTTGAACCAATTAAAGCAATTTTCATAATATATCTTCCTTCCATTTATAAAATTAATTATTTTTTAACAATTGTCTTTTTATTATTTCTTCTAAATTTTCTTTTGATGTAATACCTTGTACTACTTCGTCACCTATAAACATTGTAGGCACTGCTGTAATATTACTTTCTTCATAAGCCTGCTTCAATACTTCTTCCTGCTTATCTTTATATTTTCTAGTGTTTAAAATTTCACTAAATTTTTCTTTATTTAAACCTATTTCTTCAGCTAACTTAGATAATATTTCAACTTTTCCAATATCTAGTTCTTCCTCAAAGAAACCCTTAAAAACTCTTTCAACATATTCATTTCCTTTTCCAAACTCAACTGCATAATGATATCCTTCAAAAGCTAAATTAGTATATGGGTGAGGTGAAAGCTTTGGTAATTTCATATCTATCCCTAATTTTTTTGCCATTGGTTCAATAAAATTATTCCATGAATTTAATTTTGAAGAATCCTTCCAAGGATCAATTCTAGGTGATGGCTCGGGTCTTAATTCAAATGGCATCCATTGAATATTTACATCCTTTCTTTTTACAGCCTGGCTTAAAGTCTCCTCTCCTAAAAAACAAAATGGACAAACAAAATCAGAATATACTTTAATATTTAATGTCATTTTAATAACCTCCTTATTTTCGTTGTAATTGATATAGTTACAACATTTTCAAAAAAATTTGTTTTCTATAGTAAGTATTAATTTGCAACAATTTATAAAATTATTAATAGTTGTAACCATCAAAGTTACATCTATTGTAAAAAAATTGATTTACTTTTCAATTTTTTTTCTTATGCCTTTAACTATATATTCCATTGTTACATTTCCTAATACTTGTTCCATAGCTTCTTGAGCACTTAATAGTACACCTTCAAGCACACCTTGAATATTTGCACCAATAGGACAATTTATATTTGGTGATTCATGAAATTGAAATAATTCTCCTTCTTTCACGACCTCCACAGCTCTGTATACATCTAGCAATGTTATTTTGTCTAACTCCTTTAATAAATAAGCTCCACCAGCACCTGCTATAACATTAACTAAACCAGCTCTCTTTAACATTCCCATTACTCTTCGTATAACAACTGGATTAGTATTTACACTACCTGCTATCCATTCAGAAGTACATAAATTGCTATCTTCCATAGATAATATAGATAAAATATGAACTGCTACAGAAAATCTACTGCTTATTTTCATTTTTATCACTCCCGTTGTAACCATTGTAGTTCTATCCGATACTAAAGTCAATAGTTTTTATAAGCTTTTTAAGTTAAATAATAAAAGTAGATTAGATATGTTAAATTAATAATTTACAGTTGACAATAAACAATTGTGTTTTAAAGCTACCGGCTTTCTTAATAAAGAAAACGAAACATGGTTATTCATATTTTTATCCTACCAAAATATAAAATAACCATGTTATAACCTATATATTTTAATACATCTACAAATCTACTTGTCTTATTATGGTTGTATCTCTCTCGAAAAATTTTCGAAATTCTTCTCACCACAGAAATTTTCTAACCATATTTCACGACATTTCTCTCTAAATTCTTGCTTTTCTTCATCAGAAAGTTCTGCCATTGCTCTAATCTTATTTCCACATTCCTCTAGTTTAAAATTAACATCTAATAAAAATCCTGTTTCTTCATTTCTTACTATCTCGCTAGTTCCTCCAACATCAGTAGCTATAGTTGGAATTCCAAATGAACAAGCTTCCATAATACTTACAGGTAAACCTTCTGAACTACTTGTATTTACAAATAAATCAACTGGATTATTTGAATAATAATTCATCAATTCCTCATTCTTTACTGAGCCTTTAAAATCTACATCCATAAAACTTAAGTTTTCTTTTGAATACTCTTTTACTTCCTCTAGTCCATCCCCTGCACCAAAATGTATCCATTTTAATTTTAATCCAGAGTCTTTTAATGTAGCTAATGATTTTGCTAATAAATCAATTCTTTTAACAGGTGACACATGGCAACAACTAACTATTCTATATATACCATCGTTTGATGAATTAGATATACCATAATTTCTAGTTCCAAGATAAGCTGTTTTTATTTTCTCCTTATAAGCTGGATATAAATCTTTCAAATAATTACTACCATCATCAGAACATGGATATACCTTATCTAAATTTTCAAGCAAATGATATCTAAGTGGTAAATAATTCAATGAATTTTTATCAGCATAAAGATCATATCTATGTGTACGGCTCACTACTTTACTAGTTTTATTTCCAAACTTTTCTTTTAATTTTATAACTACATATGCTATATCATATAACCAGTAACTATAAAATGTCTTTTTATCATAACTCTTTATATCAGAACTCATAAGAATATTCTCACATTCTTTGTATACACTCTCTGCCTTAGCCAAAAAGTATGTTAAGTAACCTCTTCTTTTTAATGATCCCTTAACTTCGTTGCTTTCCTCTTTTAAAACATATCCTTTATACTTTGAAAACGGGAAAAATTTCATTGCATTCATGGGTAACTTACGCTTTATTCCTGATGCTTTAATTCTATGTACTTCAAAATTTTCAGGAACCTCCCTAGTTTGTATTGCATTATCTGCAGTACTAGTAGCTATAAGAATTATTTTATCAAAAGCTTTTGAAAGCATTGGTATTTCATCTTCAATAAATTCTTCTCCTTTATCAAAAGGAAAGACTTTAGTTAAAAGAACTAAACAGTTTTTCATTATTTTCCCTCCATCGTTGTAATAGTTTAAGAATAACATAGCAAATTATTCATTTCAACTCACGCTTGTTCACATTGATAGTTGCTAATTGACACTGAGCAATCAGTGAAATATTAATACATACTGGTCAACACTATGATAATAATATGTCGGATATATTTTTTGAAAAATATAGTTAAAAGCCACTGACTTTATTAAAATATATATTCTAGATTTCACAAAAAAATTTTTTCATCTATTCTCTACTCTCAGTTTTCTACAATCATCTATAATTAATTATAATTTAAGTTTGATTAATAGTACCAATATGCTAAAATAATACTCATGAAAACAATTATTTAAATCTTAAGGAGGCGTACTATATGAAAGTACTAACTGTAATCGGAGCTAGACCACAGTTTATAAAAGCCGCAACAGTCTCAAATAAAATTAGAAAAAATGGAAATAGTGAAATATTAGTACATACTGGTCAACATTATGATAATAATATGTCTGATATATTTTTTGAAGAATTAGGTATTCCAAAACCTGATTATAATTTAAATATTGGTTCTTCAAATCATGGAAATCAAACTGGAAGCATGTTATGTGCACTTGAAGATATATACCTAAAAGAAAAGCCTGATATGGTTTTAGTATATGGAGATACTAATTCAACTCTTGCTGGTTCATTATGCGCTAGTAAATTATTAATTCCAGTAGCACATGTTGAAGCTGGACTTAGAAGTTTTAATAAAGCAATGCCAGAAGAACAAAATAGAATCTTAACAGATCATATCTCTGATTTATTATTTGCACCTACATTAACTGCAGTTAAAAATTTAGCTACAGAAAATATTACAAAGGGTGTTTATAATGCTGGTGATGTAATGTATGATGCTATAAACTTATTTAAAGAAAAAGCTAAAGAAATATCTAATATTACTGAAACTTTAGATTTAGCACCAAATAGCTACATACTTTCAACAATACATCGTGCTGAAAATACAAATAGTCTAGAAAGACTTACTTCAATAATAAAAGCATTAAGTGAATGTGGTAAAAAAATAATATTACCTCTTCATCCAAGAACAAAGAAATTCATTAGTGAATACAATCTACATGTAGGAGACAATATTAAAATAATTGATCCAGTAGGATATTTAGAAATGATTTCTCTTCAAGAAAATTCTGCTAAGATTGTAACTGATAGTGGTGGAGTTCAAAAAGAAGCTTATTTCTTAAAGAAACCTTGTATAACTATGAGGGATGAAACTGAATGGATTGAAACTGTAGAAAATGGTTGGAATGTTATTGTTGGAAGTGATTCTAACAAAATTTTAAATGCTATTGAAAAGTTTAATCCAACTGGTACTCCTGCATCTGCATTTGGTGATGGAGATACTTCTTCAAAAATAACAGATATAATTCAAAACTATAAGAAATAATGAAAACGTGGCTTTATGCCACGTTTTTTAGTTGAAAGTGAAGAGTTGAGAGTTTTGGTTAAAAGTCTTAAAGACTTTCTAAAAAATATGTATTTTTTAAATTCTATTAAAATTTTTTTTCCTAAACTTTCAACTTTCAACTATCAATTCTCAACTAATATTTACTTAACTTAGATTTTATTAGTATTTTTTCTATAAATCCCTGTAGAACTAAAAAAGACTGCCTATAGCAGTCCTTTTTTCATATATTCTAAAAATGAAATTCCTTCATCTCTGATGTAGGAGTATATTCATTATTACTTCTTTTATAAACTTGCATACATGATACTGCAAAACCTATAAGTATCCAATATGAAAATACATAAGTTATTGAGCTTGGTCCAAAGCTTGCTGGAGCAAATGCAATAAGTCCAGTTACTGCTGCAAAACATGCCATACTTTTCTTTTTTATTCCAACAATTATATTTCCAATAAGAAGATATAAATAGTATATTCCATATAATGCTACTCCAGGTAATCCGAAGTCACCTAATATTTCAATAGCATAACAGTGTGGACTATATATGTTTCCGGTATTACCTTGATTTTTAATAAACTGTTCTACATTTCCCACACCATATCCTAGGTAATTTTTTTCTATTATAGTATCTCTTAATACATCATTTATTATTGTGAATCTTACATTTAGAGATCCTTCTCCACCTTGCTGTATTTCTATATCTTCTAAACTTTGCATCTTATTATTAAGTCCATTCTCTACTATTTCTTCTCCATCAACTGGCTTAATATTCATAACAAGATAACTATAATTATACGATAACACAAGAGTAATACATAATATAATAGGATAAATTATATTCTTAAATCCAATTTTCTTAATATTAAATATTGAGTAAATTAAGAAAACTCCCACTCCAAATACCGCTGAAAAAAATCCAGTTCTTGATGTTGTTGTACCTATTAATATAAATACTATAGTTGATATTGCCACATACCATATTTTACTCAGAACATTTTTACATCTATAAATTGCGTAAAAGGAAAGTGGTGATAATATAGCAAGAGTAGCAGCTAAATTATTAGGATTAAATGAAAACGCCATTGGTCTTGCATTTATTTGGTTTTGATCTTTTTGAGGTAATGCTTCCATAAAAGCATCAGCATAATGCTTAATTGGTAATTGCTTTCCTAATATTACTTCTATAAATGCTATTACAGCAATTAATGATATCAAAAATAATAATAAATTTACCGTTTTCTTAAGTCTATCTTTATTAATATTATAAACCATCATGTTAAATATAAATGCAAACATCATTAAATATATTGCTATATATTTAATAGATAGGCTTTTACTCATTGCCCAAAAAACAGTTGCACACATATAAACAAACCATATAACATATATGCTTAAAATTTTCTTATCTATATGTCTTATAACATCTCTATCTTTTATTAGTTTATATAGTGACATTAGGGTAAACACACCTAATACTACATGAAACATATATACACTTTCAATGCCTGGTACATAAAGTGAATAATCATAGAATGCCGACACTAAAAGTACTGCATACATTTGATTATATATATCTTTTTCTTGCACTATGTATGATGATATAACTAAAGTTATTATATACATAATAGGTATTATATAATTTCCATTAGCTACTCCAAAAATAATAGCAATTATCGATATCAGTGTTATAAATATAATTCTAGTCTTATCTTCTCTACTCATAATTACTCCTTATCAGCATTTTCTGCTGCAACTTCATCCTCGTTTTTGTAATGATATGTTGGAACAATAGTCTGCATTTGATGTTTAATTTCATTTATATCGTTTAATTCCAACAACTTACGTAATTGTTCAAGTTTATAATTTAATGTGTCCATATCTTCAAAAGTTGGTTTTCCAACATATATCTTTTTATGCTCAGTATCCTTTAAGCCTTCTTCACTCATTAAAAGTTCTTCATATAATTTTTCCCCTGGTCTAAGTCCAGTGACAACTATTTTAATGTCTCTATTAGGTTCAAAACCTGAAAGTCTTATAAGATCGCAAGCTAAATCATAAATTTTAACAGGTTTCCCCATGTCTAGTACAAATACTTCTCCCCCCTTAGCAAATGCACCAGCTTGAAGTACTAATTGAGCTGCTTCTGGAATCAACATAAAATATCTAACTATTTTTTTATGAGTAAGAGTAACTGGACCACCATTAGCTATTTGTTTTTTAAATAATGGAATTACTGATCCATTACTGCCAAGAACATTTCCAAATCTAACAGCAACAAATTCAGTTTTCGATTGTTTATCCATAGCTTGAACAATCATTTCACATAATCTTTTAGTTGCTCCCATTATATTGGTTGGATTAACAGCTTTATCAGTGGAAATCATTACAAATCTATCTATATTAGCTTTACTTGCTTCAGTAGCTAAATTTAATGTTCCAAAAACATTATTCTTAACGGCTTCTTTAGGACTGTCTTCCATTAATGGTACATGCTTATGCGCTGCTGCATGGAATACAACATTTATTTTATGTTTATTAAACACCTCATGTAATCTTTGTCTGTCTCTTATTGAACCAATTAAAACAGTAAGATTCATATCCGGGAACTCTTCTTTTAATTCATTTTGAATATCATATATATTATTTTCATATATATCAAATAATATAAGTCTTTTAGGATTATATACTGCTATTTGTCTGCAAAGTTCAGAGCCTATTGATCCACCTGCTCCAGTAACTAATATTGTTTTTTCTTGTATATAATCTGAAATACCTTTATTGTCTAATACTATAGGATCTCTTCCTAATAAATCTTCTAAATCCACATCTTTAATTCTACTAACATTGGCTTCACCACTTAATATTTCATACATACCTGGTATTATTTGAAGCTTGCAATTAGTTTTTTTACAGATATCAATAATTTCTGCTTTATTTTTTGAATCAAGAGAAGGAATTGCTATTAATATCATATCTATTTCCTGTTCTCCTGCTACACATGGTATATCATATCTATTTCCTACTATCTTTACACCTGAAATTCTTCTTCCAAGTTTTTCTTTATCATCATCAATAAGAACTATAGGATTATATTTTAATTCTCTTCTTGCCATCATTTCATTAATAATCATAGTTCCTGCTGAGCCAGCACCAACAATCATTACTCTTCTTTGATCTGATGAATATTTAAATGGTATGTACAAAAGCGTTCTTCTATATACTCTGTATAAAATTCTATAGCCTAACACAAAGAAAATACTTAAAAGAATCCCTACAACTGAAACATTTAATGGGATAACAGAACCCCAAAATCTAGTATATCCAATTGATAATATTCCCGCTAAAATCGATCCTCCAACACCTAATAGAAATTCATCTGTTCCTGTTAAATGCCACAAACTTTCATACATCTTAAATAAATAAAAACATACTAGATATATTAAGCTTACAGCTATAACATCTTGTGTATATATCTTAGCAATTTCCGTGAACCTTTCACTTAAAGTTATATTTATAGCAAAAAGGTACGCCATATTTACCATAAATATATCAATTATCATAATTATCAATGTCTTCCAATTTCTCATTATAGTTTCCTCCTACCTGGAGAGATTCTTGCTACACTTTATAGCAAGTAAGACTCTATTTTGATTACCTCATTTTATTTAATACATTTATTAGTAGCTTTGGACAAAATCTCATGCCACTACATTGAATTAAGTATCTTATATTATTTTTATCAAACTTTTGAATTTTATAATGTTTTAGATATGACTTAACATCATTTTCATTTAAAAATTTAAATAAATCCTCATGAAAATTTGCATCTTTACCTAAAATTGAAAAAACATGCGATATTGAGTATTGTATTTTAAATTCTGATAAGAAATTTTCTATTTCTTTTAAGTTATTATCTTTTTTCACATAATTTAATAAATCTATATATGAATAATAGCAATCAAGATGCTTTAAAGATACATTTTGCGTTACAGAATTTCCCCATATTACATAAAAAGCTAGTATTTCATTCACACTTATAACTTTATTTGAATATATTAATGCCTTTACAACAAAAACCATATCTTCTCCATATTTTCTATTCGTATCAAATAATAAATTATTATTTTGAATAACAGAATTTTTATATATAGCACTTCTCATACCAATGGTTATTTCATCCTTCAACTGCAAAAGTGCTGCCTCTTTACCAGATATGAAATTATCTAAATAATTAGTTCTATTCTTAACTAATACATTTCCATTGCTATCTACTTCACTATAGTCACAAAATACAACATCACATCCAGTTTCCTTTGCTTTTTCATACATAAGCTCAACAAATCTAGAATCAATATAATCATCACTATCTAAAAATGTTATATACTCTCCACTAGCTATGTTTATTCCCCTATTTCTAGCACAACTGACTCCTGCATTTTCTTGAGTTATAATCTTAAAGTTTATATCTGAGCTTTCTAATAATGATTTTGCTATTTCAATACTTTTATCTTTTGATCCATCATCTATAAGCAAAAATTCAAACTCCTTACAAGTTTGATTTATAACAGACTTTATACTTTTTTCAATACACTCTTCTACATTATAAACAGGAGTAATTATAGATACTTTAAACAAAATTATTCTCTCCCTTTATTTATTATAATAGATTCTACATGACTTTTTAGAATCTTTTATTTAAAATTTCTTACTTTTTTCTTACTTTTTAAATATTCTTATTTTTTACTATTTGAATTATACTAATATTGAGGATTATATGCAATGTTTACCCTATAGCTATCTACTATAAAGTCCACCAATAAACTTTATAATAATAGTATAATTCAAATTGCAAATTTAAATACTTTTACTTAAATATTCTTAAGCTTTTTTATTTCTTTTGCATGCCATACGCGCTCTTCTTCTTTAGGTAATGTCATATAATCACCATAAAGCTCAGTCAAAATTGCATCTGCATTTTTAGGTCCATAAAAACGTTCACCTTCAAATTCTAATTTAATCAAATCAAAATAATCATCTTTTTTATAGACATATTCACTCCATGCAGTATCAACACCATATCCCATATGTTTTGAATTTTTATCATTCCATTTAACTAAAGCTCCAAAGAACTTTCTTCTTCTTTTAGCTGTAAATATTTTTGTTATTACTCTATAAAAAGAAAATGTAATCTTATTTTTGAAAGTTAATTTTTCAGGGATATCTCTTAACCTAACAAAACTTTTTAATATATTTCCACTTATTGCTCGTTGAAGTTTATAAACAAAATTATGCTTTGGTAAACCATCATAAGGGAATACATCTATATATACACCATTATGCATTTTTTCATTTTCACCAATTGCTTCTTCAATAAGCATTGTACCATTATATCTAACTTTACAGGGTACTTGGTAAATATCATAATATTTATCACTTTCAAATGTTTGTAAAAATAAATGGTCAGGTAATTCTTCCTTAGCTATTTTAAGAAATTTTTCATAATCAGCTCTAAGCATTCCAATATCCATATCATCATCCCATGGAATAAATCCTTTATGCCTAACTGCTCCTAATAAAGTTCCTGCATCTAAAAAATATTTAAGTCCATGTTTTTCACATATCTTATGAACATCCTTTAAAATACTAACCATCAACATTTGAGCATCTTTTAAACTTAAATTTTCATATTCTTCATCGTTATCTTTATTTTGATAATTTTCTTTTGATATATCATCTATATTACTCATTTTTGCCACCTTCTCGATGTACTTAAGAACAAAATCGCCAAGGCGACTTTAGAGCCATCGATTTTTTTAGCCATGCACCCTTTCCAAACGCAGTGCAGGAATAATGGTGCGGCATATGATTATTTTTTATTCTTTAGAGGTACTCATCATACCTTTAAAACACTGTATTCTAGAAATTATCATCAGATTTAAGATTTTTATAAATTCCTAAAGAATAAAATATAATGCCTATTTCAGCATTCATTTTAATGTTATTATCAAAATTGACTTATGTCAACAAAATGAGAACATAAGAGCAATAAAAAGTGAATTTTATACTAACATAATAATGTATATAATGATAAAATAGTTTAAGAATCAATACTTAAGAAATAATGGAGATAATAAAATATGAATAAAAACAATAAAACCTTAAATAATGATATTAAAAACTCTGAAGTTTTAATAAGTATTATTATGCCAATATATAAAGCTGAAGATTACTTAAATAAATCTATTATAAGTATATTAAATCAAACTTTAGAAAACTTTGAATTAATATTAGTAGATGATGGTTCCCCTGACAATAGTGGAAAAATTTGCGATGAGCTAGCTCTAAATGATAATAGAATAAAAGTCATTCATAAAAAAAATGGTGGCGCTAGTACAGCGAGAAACGCTGGTTTAGATATAGCACAAGGTGAATTTATAGCTTTTGTTGATAGTGATGATTGGATTGAACCTAACATGTTTGAAACACTATTCAATTTAGCAAAAGAACACAATGCAGATATTTCACAATGCAATTATATAAAAGTAGAAAATGAAGATAAAAAAATTACAAATGATGATAAAGAAGTAATAAAATCTTTCAATAATATAGAATCATTAAACAATTTATATAATGAAATGTATGTTTCAACAGTGGTACTTTGGAATAAAATTTATAAAAAATCACTATTTAATGAAATAAGATTTCCTAATATGAGAATATTTGAAGATGAAGCTATAATGTATAAACTATTGTTTACATCTGAGAAATTAGTCTATACAAGCAAAAAGCTATACTACTATAGAAATACCCCAGATAGCATAATGAATGCTAAATTTGATAAAAAAAGATTATGTATGTTAGATGTATTTGATGAAAAAGTAGAATTCATGAATAAATTAAAAGATGATAACTTGTATGCTAAAACTTTAAAATGGTATATGTGGTCAATCATAGATCTTTACTTCGGATGTATAAATAATATTTCAAATGATAATGAGACAATAAACTTAATCAAAAATAAAGCTATTAACGTATCAAAAAAATACTCTAATAGCCCTAGTAACGAATTTAAGTGGATTGTACTATTTTCACTATTCAACAAAACACCAAAACTTTATAAAACTGTAATGAACATATTAAATTAAATCATGTGTTGATATATGCATAATTAAAGTTTGACTGAGTAATTGAACTTAAGAACACTAAAATGAGTATAGTCCCATTTTAGCTTGCTCC
>NZ_CAURTC010000061.1:0-14100 GCF_963527835.1 uncultured Clostridium sp.
ACGGTGGTGTGAGAGGACGCTAAATAAAATAATTATTTAGCTCCTACTCGATTTAGGAATTATAAAAATTTGTATTTATGGGTAAATTAATATTATAAATTTAATAAAAATGTACCTTTTAACCATAACTGTTATATATTTTTCAATTTTTAATAAAAAATATAGTAATTATTTTTTATATGAACAATATTAAAGCAACTGAATATTTTGATATAGAGAGTATTAAATTTAGTAGTGAAATAATTGAGGAGGAAATTTATGATAACGCACATTAACGATTCAAATTTTGAGAATGAAGTTTTAAATTGTAATGAATTAGTTTTGGTAGATTTTTGGGCAACTTGGTGTGGACCTTGTAGAATGTTGTCTCCAGTATTGGAGGAATTAGAAGGTGAATTTCAAAATGTTAAATTTACCAAAATAGACATTGATGAAAATCCATTATCATCTAGAGTTAATGAAATTAGAAGTATTCCAACTATAAAATTATTTAAAAATGGCAAACCAATAGAAACATCAATAGGATTTTTACCTAAAGAAGCTTTATCAGACTTAATTAAAGATAATTTATAATTTAGGAGTTTAAACTTATGCGAGAACGATATGATATTGCAATAATAGGAAGCGGACCAGCAGGCCTCTCAGCGGCGCTAAATGCTAAAATAAGAAATAAGAAATTTATTATTTTTGGGTCCAGTAATCTAAGTTCAAAGTTAGAAAGAGCCCCTAAAATTAATAATTATTTAGGCTTTTATGGCATAAGTGGTGAAGATTTAAAAGAAAAGTTTTTAAATCATATAAAGGCTATGGAAATAGATATAAAAAATGAACGAATAAATAACATCTATGCTATGGGAAAATACTTTACTTTAATGGGGAATGAAGAAGTATATGAATCTAATACTGTAATAATAGCAGCAGGAGTAGAGTACACTAAGGCACTAGATGGAGAAGAAAAATTCCTAGGAAAAGGTGTAGGATATTGTGCTACATGTGACGCACCATTATATAGAGATAAAACAGTATCTATAATATCCTATAATAAAGATGGAGAAAAAGATGCCAACTATGTTAGTGAGTTAGCAAAAACAGTATATTATATACCTATGTATAGAGGTATATACGATATAAATGATAATATTACTATAATACAAGATAAACCAGTAAAAATTATAGGTGATGAGAAGGTAGAAAGACTAATATTAAAAGAAAATAGTTTAATAACTGAAGGTATTTTTTTTCTTAAAAATTCTATATCTCCTAAGGAATTAGTGCCTGGTTTAAAGATAGTAAATGGTCATGTTGAAGTTAAAAAAAATATGGAAACTAATATAAAAGGATGTTTTGCAGCAGGAGATTGTACTGGAAAGCCATATCAATATATTAAGGCAGCTGGGGAAGGGAATGTTGCAGTATTAAATGCTGTTGCATACTTAGATTCATTAAAATAGATTAATAAATATTTATATAGAAGTAAGCATTTTAAAATGTTTTAAACATTTTAAAATGCTTTTTAATTATATAGAGATTTAGAAATTCATAAAAATTTAAACATTTATAGAATTAGAAAATTCATAAAAAATAAGTATAGCATAAAACAAAGAAATAAAAACCGTTTAGAAATTTATTCGTAGACAAAATTTGTATAAAATGATTTAATGTTTTATATAAGGGGATTTTAAATATATAGTAATTATAACAATATATTTTACGTGAATTATGGAGGTTAAAATGAATAATAATGGGCAGGAAGACAGTAAAAAACTAAAGTATTTTAGATTGCTAGCCAAGCAATATCCTAACATTGCTTTAGCATCTACAGAAATTATAAATTTAGAAGCAATTCTTAATTTACCCAAAGGTACAGAACATTTTTTAAGTGATATACATGGTGAATATGAGCCATTTGTACATGTATTAAGAAATGGATCTGGAGTTGTAAAAAGAAAGATCGAAGATCTTTTTGGCAAATCTTTATTAGAAAGTGATATAAAAAGTTTAGCAACTTTAATATATTATCCAGAACAAAAATTAGATATTGTTTTAAAAGAAGAAAGAAATATAGATGATTGGTATAAAATAACTTTAAATAGACTTATAGAAATATGCAGATTTTGTTCATCTAAATATACGAGATCAAAAGTAAGAAAAGCACTTCCATCTGATTTTGCTTATATAATAGAAGAGTTATTGCATGAACAATTTAATGGAATAGATAAACAAGAATATTATGATAGGATAATAACTACTATTATAGATATAGGAAGAGCAAAAGAATTTATAATCGCACTATCTAAGTTAATACAAAGAATGATTATAGATAGACTTCATATAATAGGAGATATATATGATAGAGGCCCAAGACCAGATATTATAATAGACACTCTTATGGAATATCATTCTGTGGATATTCAGTGGGGTAACCATGATATGCTTTGGATGGGAGCAGCAGCAGGAGTAAGAACTTGTGTTGCTAATGTTTTAAGAATATCTACACGATATGCAAACCTAGATTTGGTTGAAGAAATTTACGGAATAAATCTTTTACCTTTAGCAACCTTTGCATTAAAGTATTATAAAGATGATCCATGTGAATCATTTATTCCAAAAGTAAAGGAAGATGATCCAGCTGCAAGTCAAGAAGTAGATTTAGTATCTAAAATGCATAAAGCTATAACAATATTACAGTTTAAATTAGAAAAAGAAATAATAGACAGAAGGCCTGAATTTGAATTAGAAGGAAGATTGTTATTAGATAAAATAGATTATGAAAAAGGAACTATACTATTAAATGGAACAGAATATAAATTAAATGATAATAATTTCCCAACAATAGATCCTAAAGATCCATATAAACTTACAGATGAGGAATCAGTGCTTATAGATAAACTTGTTTATTCTTTTGTAAATAGTGATAAATTACAAAAGCATGTTAGATTTTTATTTTCTAAAGGAAATATGTATTTAAAATTTAATTCTAATTTATTATTTCATGGATGTATACCTTTAGATGATGAAGGAAATTTAAAAAGTATGTGTATACAAGGCAAAGACTATGAAAGTAAAAGATTATTAGAAAAATTTGATTCTTTATCTAGAGAAGGTTATTTTGAAAAAATTGGTAGTAAAGAAAAGACTTATGGAATGGATATAATGTGGTATTTGTGGACAGGCCCGGTATCACCTTTATTTGGGAAAAAACAAATGGCTACATTTGAAAGATATTTCATAGATGACGAAATAGCACATATAGAAAAGAAAACAGGATATTATAAATTAAGAGATCGAGAAGAAATGTGTGATATGATACTTAGAGAATTTGGATTAGATCTAAATGAATCTAGAATTATAAATGGACATGTACCAGTAAAAAAGAAAAATGGAGAAAGTCCAATAAAGGCTAATGGTAAAATGATAGTTATTGATGGTGGTTTTTCTAAGGCATATCAAAAACAAACTGGTATAGCAGGATATACGTTGATATATAATTCTTATGGATTACAATTAGTTTCACATGAACACTTCTCATCTACAGAAGAATCCATAATGAAAGAAAAAGATATTTTATCTACAACTCTTGTAGTAGAGCAAAAACTCAAACGAAAAACAGTAGAAGATACAGATATAGGTAAGGAATTACAAGTTCAAATTAAAGATTTAAAGGAATTATTATTAATATATAGAAAAGGAATAATAAAAGAAATAAGATAAGGTAAATACCTTATCTTATTTCTTTAATCACAATCATCATTAACAACAATTTTATTTAGATAAAAATAAAATTCAACGCCATTATCTATGTTTCTAAGGTTAAATTCACTATTATGAAGCTTTAATATATTCTTAACTATAGATAATCCAAGACCTGTACTGTCTTTTGTTCTTTGTCTTGATTTATCAATTCTATAGAATTTATCAAATAATTTATTGATTTCTGATTCAGGAATGTTTATACCCATATTTTTTATTGAAATTTTAAATTGATCATTTTCTTCATTTACTGATACATCTATTAAATTATGTGAAGGAGTATATTTTATTGCATTAGTTATAATATTAGTTATTACTTGATCCATTTTAAATGTATCTGCATAAACATAACTGTAAGGATTGCTGGAAGTAAAGCTAACTTTTAAATCATTTTCTTCAAATTTTAAATGATTATTTTTTAAAATTTTAGAAATTAACCTATTTATATTAAAGGATTCTAATTTAGGCTTTATAGTTCCGGACTCTAATTTTGATAGTTCTAACATATTTTTAACTAAGGTATTCATTTTTTGAGATTCACTAATTATAGCCTCTAAATAAGCTAAGGCATCATCTCCAGATACTATTCCATCTTTAAGACCTTCAGCATAGCCTTCAATTATTCCTATAGGAGTTTTTAACTCATGACTAACATTATCTACAAACTCTTTTCGCATATTTTCAAGCTTTCTTTCTTTTTCAATATCCTCCTCTAACTTTTGATTTTTTTGTTTTAAATCAGTTAAAGCATTTTGAAGATTTTTAGAAAGAAAATTTAATGTTCTAGCTAAGTTCCCAATTTCATCTTCTCTATCGACGTCACAAGAAACTGTAAAATCCATATTAGACATTTTATTAGCTACAGTATTTAAATTTGTAAGAGGTTTAGATATTAAATTAGAGTAAATAGAAGATAGAATACCTGCTATTATTGTTAAGCCTAAAAAAACATAAATATAAAATTCATCAATTACTTTTGAAGCTTCTTCGATTGGCTGAATGGATGAAACTGATATTATAACACTATCATTGTTAGACTTTAAGGACATAGGAGCTATGATACCAATTTTTTGATTTTCAGTTCCTTGGTTATAAAATCGTGTTACTTTAATTTTAGAGGACTTTATAACATCTAAAATTAAAGTTTTATCATTTATAAGTTCATCACAGAACTTAGTTAATATAGCTATATTATCTTTGTTTTCAATCTTGTTTGGCAGATACATAAGCTCTCCATTAAGAGAAAATATTGCTACTTTTGAGTTGTTGTCATTTTCAAATTTATTTAGCACTTGATATAAAGCATAGTCATCAGTATTTTGATAAGAATATAAAGTTTGAATTTTACTTATTTCTTTAACCAAAAGAGATGTTTTTCTATAAAAATAAAATCTTTCGAACAAGAATGATTGGGTAAAGTAAACTAATAATAGTAATCCGAATACAAGACAAAGAGTTATTACAAATAATCTTTTTGATAAACTATGTTTCATTATTTAACCTCGAATTTATAGCCGCTACCACGAACTGTAATTATATAAGATGATTTATCTAATAATTTTTCTCTAAGCCTTTTAATGTTAGTATCTACAGTACGAATATCACCATAATAATCAATTCCCCACACATTATCTAGTATGTTATCACGACTTAATGCAATTCCCTCATTATTTATTAGATAAATTAAGAGTTCATATTCTTTAGGTGATAAAAGTATGATGTTATCATTAACCTTAACTTCATGAGAAAGTTGATTTACACTTAACCCATTGAAATTTTGAATACTTGAATCTAAATCTTCTCTTGTTCTTTTTAGTAATGCCTTAACTTTTGCAACTAAGACTTTAGGACTAAAAGGTTTGGTCATATAATCATCTGCACCAAATTCATATCCTTCAAGTTTATCTTCTTCCTCACCTTTTGCAGTAAGGAAAATTACAGGAACATTTGATACTTCTCTAAGTTTTTCAAGCATCTCTAGTCCATTCATTTTTGGCATCATTATATCTAAGATTATTAAATCAATTTTTTCTTTACTAAATTGGAATAGACCTTCTTCTCCATCGGATGCTTCAAAAATATTAAAACCATCTTTTAAAAGATAGTCTCTAATTAAAAATCTAATTTTAAGTTCATCTTCCACAATTAACACTGATTTCTTCATAATTTATATTTCACTCCTTTAAAATTAGAATTATATACTTTTTATATATTTTAGCATTACTTTAAGAATATATCTATATAAGAGTATCTATATATTAATGAAGTTCAAATAATGTGTTATAATTTTATTTTAGAGACTTTATATAATTTAAGTAGTTAGAATTTATTAGGAGAAGAGTGAATGATAAAATTAAATTTCGATATAAAAAGGCATAAGTTAAAGAATGGATTAGAGGTAATAACGATAAAGAAAGATACGCAAATAGCGTCAATAAATATAGGCATTAGAGTTGGTGCATTTAATGAATGCTTAGAGGAAAAGGGTATAAGTCATTTTATTGAGCATTGTTTATTTAAGGGAACATATACAAGAAATGATGAAGAACTTAATAGTGATCTAGAAGCTTTAGGGGGAGAGTATAATGCATATACTGATTATGACGCTACAGTGTATACAATTAGTTGTTTGATGGAAGAATTTAATAATGGAGTATCTATATTAAGTGATATGATTATAAATTCTAAATTTGAGGAGAGCGAAATAGAAAAAGAAAGAGGCGTAATCTTGTCTGAAATAAGGATAGGAAAGGATGACTTAGAAGATTATAGTTTTAAAAATGTAAATAATATAGCATTTAGTAAAAGTCCTTTAAAATATGAAGTAGCAGGTCTTGAAAAGAATGTTAAAAAATTTACTAGAGAAGAAATTAAAAGATATTATAAAAAATATTATACACCTAATAATTCATTAATTACAATGGCTTCACCATTAAGTCATGATGAAGCGATAGAATTAATAGAAGAGAATTTTGGGAATTGGGCTGGAGAAAAAACAGAAAAAGCAGATGTTATTAAAGAAAAAAATAAGAGTATAACAAAAACTACGTACAAAAAAGATATAGAGCAAAGTACAATAATTTATTTATATACTTTTAATGAGCTAGAAAAAGAAGATGAATTACCACTTAGAATATTAAATCATAGATTGGGTGAAAGTGCGAATTCTCTTTTATTTAGGGAGGTAAGAGAAAATAGAGGCCTTGCTTATGATATATATACAAACTTAGAAATAAGTACTAATATAAAAACATTGTATATATATACGTCAGTGGCGGAAGAAAATTTAGAAGAAGCTAAGAGTGCAATTGATGAAACATTAAAAAATATTATTGATGGAAAAATTAAAATATGTGATAGGGATTTAGAAGTTATGAAAAAAGTCCATAAAACAGCAGTAATTTCAACACTAGAGGATTCTTTAGAACTTTGCAGCTATATGTTACATCAAGAACTTGATGGTGAAGATATATTTGAATTTGTTAAAGATATGGAAAGATTAAATAATATTGATAAAGTCAAAATTAATGAAGTGAGTAAAAAAGTTTTTAAAAGTCCAACTATTCATATATTAAAATCTAATTAATTTTTATTGAATGTAATATGTGTTGATATACGCAAGAGATGAAAGTGAGAAATTTAAATGGCTAAAATAACAAAATTAGAAGTTCAAAAAAGAAATAAAGAAAGAGTCAATGTGTTTTTAGATGAGGATTATGCATTTTCTATAAGTGCTGAATTGATATATAAAGAAGGAATTAAGGTAAAAGATAGTGTGGATTCAGAAAAACTTAAGGAATTAGCAAATAAAGATGCTATTATAAAATGTAGAGAAGCTGCAATAAAAACTATAGAAAGAAATTTAAAAACAGAAAAGCAAGTAAGAGATAAATTGAATTTAAAGGGGTATGATGAAGAGGCTATAACTAAAGCAATAAGTTTTTTAAAAGAGTATAACTTTTTAGATGACAAAGATTATACTAATAAATTTGTTAAAGATAAGTTGAAGTCTCAAGGGAGCAATAAAATTAGATATTCACTTATGCAAAAGGGAGTATCTAAAGATGTTATAGAAGAGGAATTAAGCGGTATAGACAAAGAAGATGAAAAAGAAAGTGCACTTGTTTTAGCACAGAAGAAGGTAAATAATCTTAGAAAAACGGAATCTGATACATACAAGATATCAAATAAGTTGTACCGCTTTTTATTATCTAAAGGATATGGATATGATATTATCAAAGATGTAGTTAAAGAAGCTATGAATTTTGAACTTTATGACTAAAGGAGAATATAAATGGAAAAAATTCTTTTATACAAAATTATAATTTTTGGTATAATAGGAATGTCAATACTGTTTAGTATAATAAAGGTGTTAAGGAATTCTAATATTGATTATGTCATTGCTCCTATAATAGATACAATAGCAAGCATATTGACATTTATGCTGATTTTGTTAAAATATGAGAATATTAATAGTATATTATCATACTTTATAAAAAACATTTTAGGAGATTTATATTTAACTAATGGAATAATCAAAATAATTGGGATTATAGCCTTATTTATAATTATAAAATTTATAATAAAATTTATAATTTCAATAATACAATCAACTATTTTTAGCGGTGGAAAGAAAGTTATAAATGAAAGTAAAACATTACTAATTATTTTTTCAACTATATTTGGTGTCGCTAGAGCTTGTATTTTTATATTGATATTATTTGTTCCTATAATAATGTTTAATTCTATTCCTAATAATCCTTATCAGATTAATATTTTTAACGATATTACTGCGTTTAATAAAGTAGAAGATATTATAGATAAAAATAAATCTAAAATCATAAATAATGGACTGATTAAGGATATAGCATCGAATAGAATTATTTATTACAATGGGGTTACTTTAGATGAAGGGGTAAAATCTAATGATGCCATTAATGAAAAGGCAAGAAAAATAGTCTCATCAAGCAAAAATGATAGAGAAAAAGCAAAAAAATTATACTCGTGGATTGGCTCTAATATAAGTTATGATTATGACAAAGCAACTAGAGTTTTAAATTCAGAAAATGTAAAGAATAGTGGAGCTATATGTACATATGAAGAAAGAAATGGTATATGTTTTGATTATGCATGTCTTTATGTAGCTATGGCGAGAGCAGCTAACCTGAATGTAAGATTAATAACTGGAGAAGCATATAATGGAGAAGAATATATAAGTCATGCATGGAATGAAGTATATTTAAGTGATGAAAATAAGTGGATTAAAGTTGATTCAACATTTTATAATGCAGGAAATTACTTTGACTGTGATAATTTTGATGATATACATAAAAAAGATAATATTGCAGGAGAATGGTAGTCTAAGAAGCATATTTATAATATACTTCTTATAAAATATAAGAAGTATATTATTTTTTTGATAATTTTGCGAGAATTAAGTTTATTGCTTTTTCGCAATCAGCATCATCATTGCTAATAGCCCATGCTATATTAAAAAATTGCAAGGCTTTATTTAGTTTGTTTTTCATAGTGTAGCAATAGCCTAAATTAAAATAATATTTACTTTCATTTTGAATAGTAAGAGCATTTTTTAACATAGTTATTGCTTTATCAAATTCCTTTAACTTAATAAAACAAACACCGGCATTATAATATGAACAAGCCTCATTTTGTTTCTGAGTAGCAGATTTTTTATAACAATCAATAGCTCGTAAATAATCTTGAGTATTGTATAATTTATTTCCTTCATTAAAATAGTTCATTTTAACCTCCAAAGATATTATTTTATAAGTTATTAAAAATAGATAAGATCTATAATATACTAATTAAATACATTTAGATTATAGACATGTAAAATAACTACTATACATAAATAAAACAAAATTGAAATAATAATGTTATATACAAATAAAAATATTAATATAGAATTTGTATTTTAATTTAGAGTAGGTGAAATTGAAGATGAAGAACTATAAAATAGGATTAGATATTGGCTCAACAACGGTTAAACTAGTTGTTCTTAATCATAAGGAGCAATTAGTATATAGTAAATATGAAAGACATTACTCTGATATAAAGAGTACCATTATAGAATTAATAGAAGAAGCATATAAAGATATTGGAAACATATGTTGTACATTGAGTGTAACAGGTTCAGGTGGACTTTCTGTATCTAAATGGCTTAATGTAGAATTTGTACAAGAAGTTATTGCATGTTCCAAAACAGTTGAAACAATAATTCCAGAAACAGATGTTGTGATAGAATTAGGTGGGGAAGACGCTAAAATAACTTATTTTAGAGGTGGTCTTGAACAAAGAATGAATGGAAGTTGTGCAGGTGGAACAGGAGCATTTATAGATCAAATGGCTGTTTTATTAAATACGGATGCTAGTGGTCTAAATGAATATGCTAAAAGTTTTAATGTTATATATCCAATAGCTTCAAGATGTGGAGTTTTTGCTAAAACAGATATACAACCTCTTATAAATGAAGGTGCAAGTAAAGAGGATATTTCAGCATCTATTTTTCAAGCGGTAGTTAATCAAACAATAAGTGGACTAGCGTGTGGAAAACCTATAAAGGGAAATGTTGCTTTTCTAGGAGGTCCATTATTCTTTTTATCAGAACTAAGGCAAAGATTTATAGAAACATTAAAATTAGAAGAAGGACAAGTGATTTTCCCTGAAAAGTCACAATTATTCGTAGCACAAGGAGCAGCATTATTATCAACAAAAAATAACTTTACAGATCTTGAGAGTATAGTAAAAAAAGTTAAAAATTTATCTCAAATAAAAGATGATGATGTTGAAAGACTAGATGTGTTATTTGAAAATGAAGATGAATATATAAAATTTAAAAAAAGACATGAAAAGTCAAAAGTAAAAAAAGGGAACTTAAATAGTTATAAAGGCAAGGCTTTTTTAGGAATAGATGCGGGATCAACAACAACTAAAATTGCATTAATAAATGATAAAGATGAACTTATATATTCTTTATATGAAGGCAATGAAGGTAATCCTCTTAAAAAAGTTATACAAATGTTAAAAGACTTATATTCAAAATTACCAAGTGAAGTTGAAATTGTAAATGCAACTGTGACAGGGTATGGAGAAGCTTTAATTAAATCAGCACTACATATTGATATTGGAGAAATAGAAACAATTGCCCACTATAAAGCCGCGGAATATTTTTTACCAGGGGTTAATTTTATTTTAGATATTGGTGGACAAGATATGAAATGCTTAAAGATAAAGAATGGAACAATAGATAGTATATTGTTAAATGAAGCTTGTTCATCTGGATGTGGTTCTTTTATAGAAACATTTGCGAAATCATTAAACATGGAAATTCAAGATTTTGCTAAAGAAGCTATTAAAGCAAAATCACCTGTGGACTTAGGTTCAAGGTGTACTGTTTTTATGAATTCAAGAGTTAAGCAGTCACAAAAAGAAGGTGCTGAAATTTCTGATATATCTGCAGGTTTATCATATTCTGTAATAAAAAATGCTTTATTTAAAGTTATTAAATTAAGAGATGAAAAAGATATTGGCGATAAAATAATAGTACAAGGTGGAACATTCTATAATGATGCTGTACTTAGAAGCTTTGAACTTGTTTCAGGAAGAGAAGCTGTTAGACCAGATATAGCAGGTCTTATGGGTGCCTTCGGTTGTGCAATAATATCAAAAGAAAGATATATAGATGGAAAAAAATCTAGTATAATTTCTAAAGATAAAATTGATAACTTTAATATGACATCAGTATTTAAGAGATGTGGAAAATGCGGGAATAATTGTCTTTTAACTGTTAATAAATTCTCTACTGACGAAGAGTTTATTTCAGGTAATAGATGTGAAAGAGCACTTGGAGTAGATAAAACTAAAAATGATATTCCTAATTTATATAAATATAAGTATAAGAGGACTTTTAATTATATTCCTCTTAAAGAGAGTGAAGCTAAAAGAGGAGTAATAGGAATTCCAAGAGTATTAAATATGTATGAAAACTATCCATTTTGGTTTAAAATTCTTACTTCTCTTGGATTTAGTGTGAAATTATCACCTTCATCAAGCAAAAATATATATGAAAAGGGAATAGAAACAATACCATCTGAATCGGCATGTTATCCAGCAAAATTAGTTCATGGGCATGTAATGTCACTTATAAATTCAGGAGTAAAAACTATTTTTTATCCTTGTATACCATATGAAAAGAATGAATTTAGTGATTCAAATAATCATTATAACTGCCCTATGGTAACATCTTACCCTGAAGTTATTAAGAATAATGTTGATGAATTAAAAAATAAAAATATAAAATATATATCTCCTTTCTTTTCACTAGATGATGAAAAAGAATTAGCAAAAAGAATAGTTCATGAATTTAAAGATTATAATGTTACATTAAAGGAAGCAGAATGTGCTATTGCTTTAGGTGTAAAAGAAAGAGATGCTTATAAAAAAGATATTCAAAATAAGGGTGAAGAAGTTTTAAGATACCTTAAAGATAATAATAAATATGGCATAGTTTTAAGTGGAAGACCTTATCATATAGATCCGGAAATAAATCATGGAATACCTGATGTAATAAATTCTTATGGTATGGCTGTATTAACAGAAGATAGTGTATCTCATTTAGGTACTTTAAAAAATAAACTTAGAGTTGTTGATCAATGGACTTATCATTCAAGATTATATAGAGCAGCACAAGTTGTAGCTGAAAATAATAATCTTGAAATAATTCAGTTAAATTCCTTTGGTTGTGGATTAGATGCAGTAACAAGTGATCAAGTTTGTGAAATTTTAAGTTCTAAAGGAAAGATATACACTTTACTTAAGATAGATGAAGGAAACAATTTAGGAGCGGCTAAGATAAGAATTAGATCATTAAAGGCTGCAATAGAAGAAAGAAGCAGAAAGAGCTATATACCATTAGAGGAAAAAGTAGAATACAATAATCCTGTATTTACAAAAGAAATGAGAAAAAGCCATACAATACTTGTACCTCAAATGTCACCAATTCATTTTAAATTGATACAAGAGGCAGCAAGATCAAGTGGATATAATGTTGAAGTATTACCTTCAATAGATGCAAAAGCAATTGATGAAGGGTTAAAGTACGTAAACAATGATGCATGTTATCCATCTATAATAGTTATTGGTCAAATGATTAATGCATTAAAATCTGGTAAATATGATTTGAATAATACATCAGTTATAATAAGTCAAACTGGCGGTGGATGTAGGGCAACTAATTATATAGGATTTTTAAAGATGGCTTTAAAACATGCAGGATTTGAAAATATACCTGTAATATCTTTAAATGCAGTAGGGCTTGAAAAACAACCAGGATTTAAGGTGAATTTTAAATTTTTAAATAAATCACTTATGGCTTTGATATATGGTGATTTATTTATGAGAACTTTATATAGGACAAGACCATATGAAAAAGAGAAGGGTTCTGCTAATGCTTTATATGAAAAATTTAATAAAAAAGCAGAAGAAAATATAAGAACTGGTAGTAAAAAAGAATTTGAAAGAAATATAAAAGAAATAATAGAAGCTTTTGATAAATTACCATTATTAGATATTAAGAAACCAAGAGTTGGAGTAGTTGGTGAAATATTAGTTAAGTTCCATCCGACTGCTAATAATAATATAGTTGGTATATTAGAAAGAGAGGGTGCTGAAGCTGTAGTACCAGATTTGTTAGACTTTTTCTTATATTCAGCATATGATGATGTTTTTAAACATGATTATCTTGCGGGAAGTTTAAAAAATAAATTTATTAGTAAATTTGCTATAGCTTATATAGAGAGCTTTAGAAAATCTATGAAGAAGTATTTAGATAATAGTAGTAGATTTACTGCACCAAAGCATATAACTGAACTAGGCAAATTAGCTTCACCAATAGTATCACTTGGAAATCAAACTGGAGAAGGATGGTTCTTGACAGCAGAAATGATTGAACTAATTGAAAGTGATGCTGAAAATATAGTATGTATGCAACCTTTTGCATGTTTACCAAATCATGTTACGGGAAAAGGTATGATAAAAGCACTTAAAGAAAAATATCCTAAATCTAATATAGTTGCAATAGATTATGATCCAGGAGCATCAAATGTAAATCAATTAAATAGGATTAAGCTAATGCTTTCAGTTGCATTTAAAAAAATAGATGAGCAAATTATATTATGCAAGGATATACAACCTGATGTAGAAGTATTAACAAAAGAAGTTAGTGTAACATTAGAGAAAAAAAAATAACATTTTATTATTTGGCTATGTTTTAGCAGCGTGTTGATATATGCATAAGCAAAGTGGACTGAGTAATTGAACTTAGGAATACTA
>NZ_CAURTC010000062.1:0-13806 GCF_963527835.1 uncultured Clostridium sp.
TATATTTACACAACGATTTTCTAAATCAGTTGTTTGAGGATATTCTGATTTATCTATAGCATTTTTTTCTAATGTTTCTGCCATTAATTTTACAGCTTCATCATCCATGTAAGTTTGACAGAAAGTACATAAGTTTTGACGAGCATTACCTTCATCTAGTAAGTCATCCTTAATTAATCTATATGCAACTTGTGGTGCAATTGATTTTTTAGCTAATTCATATTTAGGAATAGATTCATTACTTTCCACAGTACCAAATATTGGTGTTTCAAATTGACTACCTAATTCATTTTTTCCAAAAAGCATTTTAAATACCTCCTAATTTAGCTAAAAACCACTCTTAATCTCTTCATAACATTCAAGAAATTAAGAGTAATTTTTAGTTATATAAATCATTTTATCTATATTACCTTAATGACTACCTCATCAAGTTATTTATATAATACACCTTTTGGTATAATATTTAAATTCGTCAATTCGTTACATTTTGTTAATATTTTATTATTTATTTATTAACATTTAAATTTTCTCTCTAATACTCTTAATTTCTTCAATTTCCTCTTTTTTTCTCTATAAAATATTTTAGAATGATTTTTATTAATAAATACTTAAAATAAGCTCCATATTTTTAATTATTTTATTTCAAACAAACTTATTATTTCATATTTTAATAAAATAATGCATATATAACAAAATGTTGATTAAATATATCCTTATATAAAATATATTTTGAAATTTATATTTCATTAACATTTTATTAAATATTTAAGCAAAAAATTTCTTTTCAATAACACCTTAATAGATTCAATATTTATAAACCTTTATTTTCATTAAATATTTATAAAAAAAGAAGTGAATCCTTAAAAATTCACTTCCATAAAATACATAAATTTAATTTGATGTACCACTCTCTAATATTGACACTATGGAGAATAATGTGAAGCATATAGCTCCTAATCCAACCATGACATGAGCTGGTACAAAATATGCCATGTTAACTAATTCAGCCTCTGATAAATATGCTGATAAAAATAAACAAGCTAAGGCTGTTATAACAGGTATTAAAGGAATTCTCTTAGATAACTTACTCTTTCTTCTCCACACTGAAGCAAGTAATAATACCTTACTTGAAATACTATAGCATACTAACCCTAAACCTATTAATACATATCCCGGTGCTATAAAAGTTTGATTTTTACTAAATAAAAGCACACATATTCCTAATATAAGGTTTATACTTCCTAATACAATAACTAATATGGACCATTTCCAACGCTCCTTATTAGTAAAAGTATTTTGTATTTGTCTACAAACACTAGCTACTAATGATATTAAACTTCCACAAACTAAAGATATGCCAAATAGTACAAATCCAGCTACCAAACTAGGTACCTTATCTGTATGTCTTAAGAGATTAAATGAAAATATTAGTCCTATTAAAGTACATAATATAGGAATAGCTATAAGTACATAGGACATTTCTTTACTAAAACATCCCTTAGGTTTTTCACCTTCTTTTAAATTTTTACTATTACTTGGTATAAGCAAAAACTTTGTTGATGATAATGCCACTGTAGATACACAACATGCTATCAGTCCCACACCAAAGCCTATGTTTCCAGCCACAAAATATGCAGGATTTCCTCCATTGTTTAAAGCAAAATATAATCCTCCTACCATACTTATTGCTGCACATAAATATCCAATGGTAGGGAGAATAAACTTAAAAAATGAATTATATTTATTTATTAATTGTCTTATTATTGTTGCTGCTGTAGTAAATAAAGCTATACATATGGCAGTAAAAAATATTATTACATGACTAGCTATTATATATCCATTGCCAAATTTATCTCCAAGTGTATATATGTATGATCCATAAGTAAGGCATATTATTCCCATTAATAATGGTATGGCTCTAAATAATATGCTTATATAATAATTCATACTCCTCACCTCTTTTATTACATAGTTAAAATTTCAAAACTTTTAATTATTTCTCTATAAAATGTTTGAAGTAGCCTATACTTTTAGGCTACTTCAAATATAACTCTAATTTATTTCTGCTATTTATTCCATTTATCATGTAAAGCATAAATTATAAATGGAATTAAAACTGTTACTATGAAACTTATTGATAGTATAGTTAAATATTCTGATACACTTTTTCCTGTTAATTGTGATGGTGGTACGAATGAAATAACTAAAGCAAATACTGATACAGCGAATCCTGCTATTGCTACTATCATCTTAAATGTTTTTCCACCTGGTACATGATAAGCACGTTTTAAATCTCCATGTTTTAATATTAAAATAATATATCCTATGAAGAATAATAAATATCCAACTAAGTATATAACAACTGTTAATGATATTGCAGTAAGGAATGAAACGTTATTTCCACCACCGCCAAATGTTAAAACAGCTGCCCATATAGTAACTACTAAACCTTGAACTAATACTAATGGAACTGGAACTTCATGATTATTAACTTCAGTTAATTTTTTAGGTAATAATCCTTTTTTAGCTGCTGCATACATACCTTCTGAAGGACCTACAACCCATGAACTTACTTCTGCCATAACTCCTAAAGCTAATAGTAAAGCTACTATTCTTGTTATCCAATCAAAACTTTCACCTAAGTTTACAACTACTAATTGATGGAATGTTTGAACAACACCAGCACTTAAGTTTAATTGCTCAGCAGGAATAACTGCTGCTACTGTTAAACCACCTACTGTATTAAGAACTATTGCTAATACAACAAGTATAAACATAGCTAATGGATAGTTTTTGCTTGCATTTTCTAATTTATTAACATGTGATGCTGATGCTTCAACTCCCATGTATGCTAATATAAATGATACGAATACAACTAATGTATTTACCTTTGTAAAGTCAGGTATAAGAGCATGTGCACTTAAATCAACGTGTACTGGATTACCTTTTGCTATGTACATTATACCTAATATAAATAATATAATTGCTGGAACTACAACTCCGAAAACAAATCCTGCTTTAGCTATTTTAGCTGTATTTTTAGTTCCTCCAAATTGTGAGAAAGTTAATCCCCAGAATATGATTAAAACACCTATAAATTTTATTAATGGATTACTATTTAATGCTGGCCAATTTAGCACATAAGATAGAGCCCCTAATATAAAATAAATCATTGTAACAAATCCAACTGTTATTTGGAACCATTGGAAGAAGATCGCTGCGAATCCCCATCTTTCACCTAAAGTATTACCTACCCAAGCAAAGATACCGCCTTCTTCCCATCCATCTACAGTTGCCATTTCTGCTGCACATAATGCAACTGGTAAGAACCATAAAAGTCCGCCTACGATTAAGAAAAATACTAAATGAAATCCTGATGTTGCAAATGTAGGGTATTCATATACTGTCATTACCATTGATGCTGTCATAGCAAAGAACCCAAACAAAGTAAGTGTTTTTGCATTTGCACTTGATTTACTTGGCATAATAAACGCCTCCTCTGTTGTTATTGTTTAATTTATAATTTTAGAAACTTAAGTTTAATACTTAAGCTTTAACAATTAACAACTATTACCTAAGACAAAAATTTATCACGCTCTAAATTTTTGTCTTGAATAATAGCTACCAACTATATTTAAATAATAACCTTTGTTAACAATTTATTCAAAAGTTTCATTCTTTCATTTTTCTGTATTAATTATTAATTTATTCTATTAGTTTTATTTTTCTCTAAAATGCTTCAATTTTCTTTTATTTTCTTCCTCTTTAACTTAATATCATAAAGAGAGTTATTTAATTAACATTTTATTAAAAATTTATTGAATAAATATAAAAAAGAATATTTATTTATTTAAAATTTTATTTTTTCTAATTGATCATATAATAATTTTATATTTAAAAATTATTAATATTTATCCCTATACAAAATTATTAATATTCATATCTATATAAAGATATTTAATTCTTATTTTAAATTGATATTTATAGTTTTATCTTTTATAAAAATAGATTATTAATTATTTTTACTTTATAAATTATCTTTCTTAATTATATAACCCCAATACACTTATCATATGAAAATAAATTTAAACAAAAAATAAGAGTTAGAGCATAAATACTCTAACTCTTATATTACTTTATACTTCAATCAATATATATTAAACGTAATTAGTTATCTACTACTTACTAGTTTGCAGCAAGTTTTTTGTAGTTTTCTAATCTTTCTTTAGCATCTCTTTCAGTCTTTTCGAATAAAGCTTCAGCAGCTTCTGGGAATGCTTTTGCTAATGCAGCGTATCTAACTTCTCCCATTATGAATTCTCTGAAATCACCAGTTGGTTCTTTAGAGTCTAATGAGAATGGATTCTTACCAGTTTCTTTTAACATTGGGTTGAATCTGTACATAGCCCAGTATCCGCATTCAACAGCTCTCTTCTCTTCTAATTGAGAGTTACCCATACCAGCTTTTAATCCGTGGCTGATACATGGAGCGTAAGCTATTATTAATGATGGTCCTTTGTATGCTTCAGCTTCAGCTATAGCTTTAAGAGTTTGGTTCTTATCTGCACCCATAGCTATTTGAGCAACATATACATAACCATAGCTCATAGCCATCATTCCTAAATCTTTCTTCTTAGTTCTCTTACCTGCAGCAGCGAATTTAGCGATAGCAGCAGTTGGAGTTGATTTAGAAGCCTGACCACCAGTATTTGAGTAGATTTCTGTATCCATAACAAGTATGTTTACATCTTCTCCACTAGCTAAAACGTGGTCAACTCCACCGTAACCGATGTCGTAAGCCCATCCGTCTCCACCGAAGATCCATTGTGATCTCTTAGCTAAGTAGTCTTGGTCTTTTAATATTTCTTTAGCGAACTCGTTAGTTTCACCTTGTAATGCAGCTACAACAGCGTCAGCTCTATCTCTAGTTCCTTCTCCGTTGTCAACTTCAGCTATCCAAGCTTCTAAAGCTTCTTTAGCTTCTGGTTTAACACCAGCTTCAATTGCTTTTCCAGCAAGATCAACTAATCTTTCTCTTATAGCTTTAACTCCTAAGAACATACCTAATCCGAATTCAGCGTTGTCCTCGAATAATGAGTTAGCCCAAGCTGGTCCATGACCATTGTGGTTAGTTGTGTATGGAGTTGAAGGAGCTGATCCACCCCAGATTGATGAACATCCAGTAGCGTTAGCTATCATCATTCTATCTCCGAATAATTGAGTTATAAGTTTAGCATATGGAGTTTCTCCACAACCAGCACAAGCTCCTGAGAACTCGAATAATGGTTGCTCGAATTGGCTACCTTTAACTGTGTTTTTGTTCATTGGGTTTTTCTTAGGTGCAACATCATTTACACAGTAATCCCAAGCTTCTATTTGATCTTCTTGAGTATGTTGTGGTTTCATAACTAAAGCTTTTTCCTTAGCAGGACAAACTTGAGCACAGTTTCCACATCCAGTACAGTCTAAAGTACTTACAGCCATAGTGAATTGCATTGGCTCTTCAGTTTTTAATGCTTTAGCAGCAACTAACTTAGTTGAAGCAGGAGCATTTTTAGCTTCTTCCTCAGTTAATAAGAATGGTCTTATTGTAGCATGAGGACAAACGTAAGCACATTGGTTACATTGGATACAGTTGTCTGCTATCCATTCTGGTATGTTTATACCGATTCCTCTCTTTTCGTATGCAGCAGTACCTGGTTCGAAAGTACCATCTTCCATTCCGTTGAATGCTGATACAGGAAGTTTATCTCCTTCTAATCTGTTCATTGGTTCAACAATGTTTTTGATGAATGCTGGAACTTCTTTAGCTTCAACAACTTCATCTTTAGCGTTAGCCCACTCAGCTGGAACAGTGATTTCAACGATAGCGTCGATTCCTTTGTCTATAGCAGCGTGGTTCATGTTAACAACTTTTTCACCTTTTTTACCGTATGAAGTTACAACAGCATCTTTTAAGTATTTAACTGCGTCTTCTACTGGTATTATGTTAGCTAGTTTGAAGAATGCTGATTGCATGATCATGTTGATTCTTCCACCTAATCCAACTTCTTGAGCTATCTTAACAGCATTTAAAGTATAGAACTTAATGTTGTTTTCAGCTAAGAATCTCTTATAGCTTGCTGGTAAATGTTCAGCAACTTCTTCTGGAGTCCAGATAGTGTTTAATAAGAATGTTCCGTTTTTCTTTAATCCATCTAAAACGAAGTATTTGTTAACATATGATTGGTTATGACAAGCAACGAAATCAGCTTTGTTTATTAAGTAAGGTGATTTTATTGGTTGTTTACCGAATCTTAAGTGAGAAATTGTAACCCCACCTGATTTTTTAGAGTCATATGCAAAGTATCCTTGAGCATACATGTCAGTATGGTCTCCGATGATTTTGATAGCACTCTTGTTAGCTCCAACTGTTCCGTCTGATCCTAATCCCCAGAACTTACAAGCTTTAGTTCCTTCTGGAGTAGTATCTATGTCTCCAACTGGTTCTAATGAAGTGTTAGTTACGTCATCAACTATTGATAAAGTGAATCCATTTTTAGCATCCTCTTTATTTAAGTTTTCGTAAACAGCAACGATATCAGCTGGTACAGTATCTTTTGATCCTAATCCGAATCTACCACCAACTATTACAGGAGCATTTTCTAATCCGTAGAATGCATTCTTAACTTCTAAGTATAGAGGTTCTCCTGCAGCACCTGGTTCTTTAGTTCTATCTAAAACAGCAACCTTTTTAACAGTTTTTGGCATTGCTTTTATTAATCTTTCATTTGAGAATGGTCTGAATAATCTTACTTTGATTAAACCAACTTTTTCTCCTTTAGCGTTTAAGTAGTCTACAGTTTCTTCTATTAAGTCAGTAACTGATCCCATAGCTACGATAACTCTTTCAGCATCTGCTGCTCCATAGTAATCGAAACAGTTGTACTCTCTACCAGTTAACTTAGTGATTTCTTTCATGTAGCTCTCAACTATTTCTGGAACTGCATCGTAGAATTTGTTTACTGCTTCTCTTTCTTGGAAGTAGATGTCTGGGTTTTGAGCTGTACCTCTTGTAACAGGCTTGTTAGGGTTAAGAGCTCTTCTTCTGAACTCTTCTACAGCTTCCATATCTACTAATTCTTTTAATTCATCGTATTGTAAAAGTTCAACTTTTTGTATTTCATGTGATGTTCTGAATCCATCGAAGAAGTTTACGAAAGGTATTCTAGCTTTAAGAGCTGCTAAATGAGCAACTGCTGATAAATCCATAACTTCTTGAACTGATCCTTCTGCTAACATAGCGAATCCAGTTTGTCTTGCAGCCATAACGTCTTGGTGATCACCGAAGATGTTTAATGCTGAAGTAGCTAATGCTCTAGCTGATACATGGAATACTGATGGTAATAATTCACCAGCTATTTTGTACATGTTTGGTATCATTAATAATAAACCTTGTGAAGCTGTGTAAGTAGTAGTTAAAGCTCCAGCTTGTAATGAACCGTGAACTGCTCCAGCAGCACCTGCTTCTGATTGCATTTCCATTACTTTTACAGGTTGACCAAATATGTTCTTTAATCCTCTTGCACTGTTTTCATCAACCCACTCTGCCATTGGTGATGATGGAGTGATAGGGAATATTGCTGCAACATCAGTGAACGCATATGATATATAAGCGGCAGCTGTGTTACCATCCATAGTTTTCATTTTTCTCATTGCCATTGAGATGACCTCTCTTTCATTAATTTTGTAGATATATAAATTAAAATCTTAAAAATTATAATATATTTAAAGTAATTAATTAAAATTACTTATTAGCATAAGTATTATTTTATTAATTTTTTTGCTAATTCTTTTGCTGAATTAATTTCATCATCGTTTGGTGATTCATTTACAGCTAAGCTACCAACAACGTCGAATCCATAATCTTTCATTCTTTTAACCCATTCAACCATGAACTCTCCATTATCCCAACCATATGATCCAAATAAGATCATTTTTTTGTTGTTATTTGGAGTTAATTTGAATTGATTAACAAATGGTTCCATATCGTATTGTTCTATTCTATTATTATCCATTGAAGGGCTGCCTAAAGCTACTGCATCGGCTTCTAGCACATCTTCTACTTTAGCGTTTGAAACATGTTTTATTAAAACCTCTGCTCCTAAATCTGTTAACTCATCTGCAATAGTGTTTGCTAATACTTCAACATTTCCACCATTGCTCCAATATATTACTGATACTTTACTCATAAAAACACCTCTTATACTTGATAATATCTTTTATCTTAAAGCCCAATATTATTTGATACAAAACTAATTTTACTCGACATTAATAATTATACTCTTTGATAGAAATTTTTCAAGTTTCATATTCCGATATTTTGAAACATATTTTCATAGTTTATTCTTAATTCTTGTAAAACTTCTACTATATGCTAAGAATTAACTATAAAAATTTACATATGTGCCGATTTTTTTATTATATCTATGATATTATTAACACCATTGCCTATTTTGCTCATTTTCATGGAATTTAAGTACTTTTCTCTATTTTTTTCTAAATCCTTTATTGATTTTAATAATAATTCTGAATTAAGCTCTTCTTCTTTTATGACCATAGAATATCCACTCTTTTCAAAGGAATTAGCATTTAAAACTTGATCTCCTCTTGAAGCATTAGCTGATAAAGGTATTAATATATTTAACTTTCTAAGAGCTAATAATTCAAATATTGTATTTGCCCCTGCTCTAGAAATAACTAAATCTGCTAAAGCCATTAAATCTGGAAGTTCCTCTGATATATACTCATATTGTCTATATCCATCTAAGTTCTTTAATGATTCATCTAAGTTTCCTTTTCCACATAAATGTATAACATTATATTCTTTTAATATCTCATTTAAAATTTTTATAACGCTTTCATTTATAACTTTTGAACCTAAACTACAACCAATTATCATAAGAACCTTTTTATTTTCTTTGAAGTTACAGAACTTTCTTCCTCTTTCTTTGTCTCCCTTTAAAAGGTCTTCTCTTATTGGTGTTCCTGTTAATTCCCCTTTATTATCTTTTATATATTTTAAACTTTCTGGGAATGTAACACACAGAGTATCACAAAATGGTGATGCTATTTTATTTGCTAATCCAGGGGTTAAATCTGATTCATGAGATACCACAGGAATTTTTTTCATTGAGGCTGCTATTACTACAGGTACTGTAACAAATCCACCCTTTGAAAATATAACATCTGGTTTTTCTTTTGAAAGTATTCTTGAGGCATCCATAACACCTTTTAATACTTTAAAAGGATCTGTAAAGTTTTTTATATCAAAATATCTTCTAAGCTTACCTGAGGATATTGAATAATAAGGTATATTTTCCTTAGTTATTATTTCTTTTTCTATACCATTTTTACTTCCTATATATTTTATTTCAAAACCTAACTCTTTTAATTTAGGAACTAAAGCTAAATTTGGGGTAACATGACCTGCAGAACCTCCACCAGTCATAATTATTTTATACTTTTTCAAAAAATCAACTCCCTTAATAAAATGTGATTTTATTATATTTTAAATAAACTATGGTTTTATAAATATTTTTTTGTAATAACTCCTATAATTCCCTCTCATATTTTACTCTATTCTGCACAATATATAAATGCAAACTCAATTAATAGTAATACAAATTCAATTAATAACTAAGGAGGAATGAAAAATGTCACAACATTTAGTACCAGAAGCAAAAAACGGATTATCAAAATTCAAAAATGAAGTAGCAGCTGAAATGGGAGTACCATTCTCAGATTACAATGGAGATTTAAGTTCTAAACAATGCGGAAGCGTTGGTGGAGAAATGGTTAAAAGAATGGTAGAACAATACGAAAAAGGAATTTAACCTTAACCTATTAAAGTCTACTGTTAAATAAAATTAAATATTAATATTGTATATGATTAATTTATGCCTAATTATATACAAAACATTGGAGCAATATTTTAAAATATTGCTCCTTTAATTTTATAATCTAAAGTATTTTACATTAGCTTGAATAGATTTATTCCCATTAAACTCATTTATGTTTGGGTAATAAATTAAATCAACGCTAAAGTTGCAGTTTCCACCATCTAATACTCTTAATAATTCCTCTTCTCCATATTTATTAGCAAAATCTTCTTTAAATTCCTCCACCTTATTCCCAAAGGCTATGGCATCTATGGTTTTGTAACTATTCCTTAATTTACATCTAAATTTAATTACATTCTGCTCTTTTCCCATTATCCAAACCCTGCTTACTTTAACATCTTTCTCTCCAAAAAGCGGGCTAGAATTTCCTTTTCCAAAGGGTTCTAACTTATCTAAACTATCTACTAATCCATAATTTAAACTTTCTAAAGGTAATTTAACATCTATTCTAACCTTTGGTATTATATCATAATCTGTTAATTTACAGTTTTCTAATAACATATTTCTTAATATAGGTATGTTTTTTTCTTCAACAGATAAACCAGCAGCCATTGGATGTCCTCCAAATTTGCTTATAAGCTCTTTACATTTTGATAATTCCTCAAAAATATTATATTCCTCTATAGACCTTGCAGATCCCTTAGGCATATCTTTTCCTTTAGTCATTATTATTGTAGGAACATTATATTTTTCTTTTATTCTCCCTGCTACAATTCCAGCAATACTTTCATGTATATAAGGATTATAAACTAAAATAACCTTGTCATTTTCCATATTATTATCTTCTATTTGCTTTATTACCATATCAACGCTGTCTTTAGTTAATTCCTGTCTTCTTTGGTTAAGCTCAAAAAGCTCCTTAGCTAAAGCATCTGCCCTTTCATCATCTTCAGCTAAAAGCAATTCAACAGATAAGTCAGCTGTTTCAAGTCTTCCAGTTGCATTTATACAAGGGCCTATAACAAATCCTAAGTGATATTGTGCCATTTCTTTACCTTCAAGACCTGTATATTTCTTTAAAGCTATTAAACCTTTATTTTTAGTATTATTAAGCATTTCTAAGCCATTTTTTACTATTATTCTATTTTCTCCTAATAAATCAACTACATCACAAACAGTAGCAATGGCACAAATCTCTAATAATTCTAAAGCTTCCTTCTGTGGAATCCCTAGTTCTTTGTATAATGCACATATAAATTTAAAGGCAATTCCTGCTCCACATAGGGATTTAAATGGATAATTACAGTCTTCTTGTTTAGGATTTATAACAGCATAAGCCTTTGGAATTTCTTTATTTATCTCTCCATTTTCATCTTTAACTAAAGGAATATCATGATGATCTGTTAATATTACATCCATGCCTAATTTCTCAGCTAAATCTATTTCTTCAAAGGCTGCGATTCCATTGTCACAAGTTAAAATTACCTTAGTACCCTCTTCCTTTAAAATTTTAACTCTCTTAGAGTTCATACCATACCCTTCATCTTCCCTATCTGGAATATGATAATTAAAGTTAGCATTGCATCTTTTTAGCCCTTTATAAAGAATTGAAGTGCTTGATACACCGTCGCAATCATAGTCTCCATATATGGTTATTTTGTCTCCCTTTTCTATGGCTTCCTTTACCCTTTTAACCCCTTTCTCCATATCTTTCATAAGATATGGGTCATTTAAATTTTCAATTCCACCAAATAAAAATTCACGGGCATCTTTTTCATCTTTTATATTTCTATTCACTAAAAGAATAGATGTTAATAAATCTATATTTAATTCTTCTTTTAAACTTTCTATTTCATCTCTTTTTCTTTGTTTAAGTAGCCATTGCTCTCTCACGCCATCACCTCTTAGTTAATTATTTGCACAATGGATTTCTTTAAAACTCTTTTAATTAAATTTTTCATATCTTTTAAACTTAAATTTTCAACTAAGTTTAATTCTTCAAAAATATATTCTCCTCTATTAAACATAGTTTCATATATAGCCATTCTATTAGCAAGAACTATACTTTTTTCTAAATCTAATGAATTTTTAAGCTTAAATCTCTTTATTAGTTTATTTAATCCCTCTTCACTTAAATAATCTTCTATATCCATAGCCTTTGATATACACTTTTCAATAAGTCCTAAGGCCTCTTCTTCCTTTTCCTTAGAGGTTCCTAAATAAATTTTAAATAATCTTATTCCCTTTTCATACTTAACTTCACTATAAACTTCATAAGCTAGTCCATTCTTAGTTCTAATTTCATCATATAATACGGAGCTTACCCCTTCACCAAACCAAAGATTAAATACCTTGAGTAAAGTTACCTCTTCCATACTTAAATCGTTTATATCAAATAAACAGCATATTTTTGCCCCATTATTTCCCTCTATCTTTTTAGAGAATATGCCACAATTAATATTTCTTTCTAAACTATATTTAGATATTTTTCCTCTCTTTGCCCTATTAAAATTTTTCTCTACAATCTCTTTTACTTTTTCTAAAGGAAGAGAAGAAACAACTGAGATAACCATATTTTCACTTAAATAGTTTTTTTCATAAAAATCTTTTAACCCTTGAAAACTTATAGCTTCTATATGATTTTTTTCTCCTATTATTAAGTTTCCTATTCTTTCATCTGGTAAGCCATTCATTAAAGCAAGATCCTCTACATGTTGCTCTAAATCTTCTTTCCACTCATCACTTTCTTGTTTTATAACATTTAATTCTTCTGAAAAACCAAATTCCTGAAGATTTGAATTTAAAACTATATCTGCATATAAAGAAAATCCTTCTTCAAAATCTTCCTTTGCAGTAGTTCCATAATAAATAACATAAGGGAAATTAGTCATAGCATTATTAAATCCAAATAAATCATCTAATTTTTCATTTATCTCATCTTCCTTAAGCTTCTCATTTCCTTTAAATAAAATATGCTCTAGGGCATGTGCCATTCCTATTTCATCTTTATTTTCTGCATTAGCTCCGCTCTCTAAGCTTATGCAAAAAGATGTATGTTCTATATCTTTAAATTTATATAATAATCTAACACCATTATTTAAAATTATTTTTTGCATATATTTCCCTCCAAATATATTAAATCTTATTCTATTTTAACATACCTAATAAGCTTGTAAAAAATAAAAAGAGCCGTATCAAAACTCAAAAGAAAATTTATAAATGGAATATTTACTATAAACTTCTTAGATTAACTAAGTAATTTTCCAAATATGTTTATAAATTTTATTTTTAAGTTATTCTGATACAACTCTCTTTAAGTTATAAAAGTGCTACTTACCTTCTTTTTCTAAGAAAAAGTTAATAAGCATTCCTTCTCTTATTTCCTCTGCTTCTTTTTCATATCCTAACTTTTTTAATATTTCTAATCCAAATACTAAGGCAGTTGCAGGCCCTCTACTAGTTATTATGTTTCCATCCACAACTACTGTGTCTTCTTCTACATAATTAACATTTCCAAGTTCCTCTTTAAATCCTGGATAACTTGTAACCTTCTTTCCTTCAATAACTCCAGCCTTAGCTAAAGCTATTGGAGCAGCACATATTGCAGCCACAATTTTATTTTCTTTATTATATTTCTTTATTAATGATTGTACTTTCTCATTATCTCTAAGATTTGTTGATCCTGGCATTCCACCTGGAAGTACAATTGCATCATAAGTTTCTAAATCATTATCTGATATTAATTTATCACAAAGCACCATTGTTCCATGAGCACTATTAACAGTTCTATTTTCTGTAAGGCTACATGCATGACATGTTACCTTAGCCCTATTACAAACATCTACAACAGATAATGCTTCTATAGTCTCAAAACCTTCTGCTAAAAATACTAATACTTTTTTCATGACCATACCTCCTACTTAAT
>NZ_CAURTC010000063.1:0-13440 GCF_963527835.1 uncultured Clostridium sp.
GGTGGTGTGAGAGGACGCTAAATAAAATAATTATTTAGCTCCTACTCGATTTTATGCTATGTTCTAAATAGGTGTTGATATTTTAGTGTCAGTCCACGAGCTTTATACTACAATATCAACATAGTCTTAAAACATATTTTATTTTTTCAAACATTTTTTTATGTTTCTTTAGAAAATCTTTAGTTTTTACAGAAGCTTCTCTTTATTTATTAAATATATAATCTAGTTATAAGTTGAAAGAGAGGTGTGCTTATGAATGACTAAAATCAAAAAGATAAAAGCTAATTGTATATCTTATGTTATTATATAATTGCAATGATTTTTATTCTTTAGACCAATTATAAAAATCTTAAATTTGAAGATAACTTCTAGAATACCATGTTTTAAAAGTATAATGAGTATCCCTAAAGAATAAAAATTAATCATATTGCCGCACCATTATTCCTGAACTGCGTTTGGAAAGGGTGCATGGCTAAAAAAATCGACGGCTCTAAAATCGCCTTGGCGATTTTGGTCTGTAAAGGTGAGGATTAATGTTATGAAATTATATAATGTTTTAATAGTTGAAGATGAAAAAGAAATATGTGATGCAATTGCAATATATTTAAATAACCAAGGATACAATGTTTTTAAAGCTCATAATGGAATTGAAGGCTTAGATGTAATAAAAAATCAAACACTACATTTAGCTATAGTAGATATAATGATGCCTAAAATGGATGGAATTCAAATGACTATGAAACTTAGACAAAAATTTGATTTCCCTGTTATAATGTTATCTGCTAAATCAGAAGAAATGGATAAGATAATGGGCCTTAATATTGGAGCAGATGATTATATTACTAAACCATTTAATCCTATGGAACTTCTAGCAAGAGTTAATTCTCAACTTAGAAGATATTCTAAATATTTAAATGTTATAAATGATTTAGAAGAGAAAAATAATAATTTTATAATAGATGGTTTAGAATTAAATGCAGAAACTAAAGAAGTATTTGTAGATGAGGAGCCAGTAAAATTAACACCGATAGAATTTAAAATATTACATTTGTTAATTAAAAATCCAGGTAGAGTGTTTTCAGCAGAGGAGATATATGAAAAAGTATGGAATGAAAATGCAGTAAATACAGATACCGTTATGGTACATGTAAGAAATATAAGAGAAAAAATAGAAATTGACCCGAAAAATCCAAAGTATTTGAAGGTTGTGTGGGGAGTTGGATATAAAATTGAAAAATATAAATAAAAGTCCGTATATTATAAATATAATAGCAATTTTAATATTAGTTATGACATCAATTGGAATAATAAGCTTTTATCCTACAATAGGAAAGATATCGCAAAAGACAGAACCTTCATCACCATATGAAGAGTATAATATGTTAAAAGAAATTTATGATAGTAGTTATGTTTTGTATAAAAATCTTTTAGAGAAAGAACAAGATAAGAGTTTAGACTTTTCAGAAATATATATATATGAAATAGGAGAATTTATAGATGAGTCTGAAAATAACTATAATTCTGGAAGAAAAAATTATATTAAGGGTATTAATAAACAAGTTAATTCTCAACTAGGAAGTTGGGAAAGAAATTTATCAAGAAATTTAAAAAATCTTGAATATTTAGTTAGCAATAAAAATGGAGATGTGACAAAAACTAATAGTGAAAACTCATTACAAGCATTATTATTAGAAAATAATACAGAAGAACTAGAAAAATTACAAGATACTTATGGATTTTACATGGTCTTGCAATTTGATGAAGAAGGAAATATTAAAGCAAATACTGTTTATGGTGCAGATGAATTTAATGTACGAAATAATCTTATAAATTTTGATTTTGAAAATTCACTTCATGTTTATGATGATAATGTTAAATTAAATAAAATAAAAGATACTACATTTGTTTATGCTATTCCCAAAGAATTAAAATACAATGATAGTATAAGCTCAATGATAGAAAGATCTAGCGTAAATATAAATAATGATGTAATAGTGTCAACAGTACTGATAATATTATCAACTATATTAATAGTATCATTATTGATTCCTTATAAAACTGGAAAAGAAGTACTTGGAATTAAGTATATATTTAAAGTTCCATTTGAAGTTCTTGTATTTATATTTGGATGTGCAGCGATGATGTGTGGTATATCATCATGTGCAGCAATATTAAAGACTCTACAAGGAACGTTCGGAAATGGATTTGTTGGATTCGGAATAACACAAGAAACAGATTGGATGCTAAGGATAATTATAAATACGGTTTTATGGAGTGTAATAACTTTTGCAATATTAAGTGGAGCTATGTTCTTAAAGCATATATTTAAGACTGGATTTGTTAAATACTTTAAAGAAAATTTACTTATCGCTAAAATATTCAGATTATCAAAAAAATGGGTAAACAATCTAATTGATTATATGTCAAACGTTGATTTAACTGGTAAATCTAATAAATTTATTATTAAAATATTAGCTATAAATTTTGCAGCGCTTGTGGTTATTTGCAGTATATGGTTTTTCGGAATCATGGCAGCACTTTTATATACAATAGCTTTATTTATAATACTAAGAAAGTATTCTGATGATATTAAAGGCAAATATAGAATACTGCTTAATGCTACAAATGATATTGCAAAAGGAAATTTAGATGTAGAAATAAATGAAGATTTAGGACTTTTTAATAGTTTTAAGGATGAACTTAAGAAGATACAACAAGGATTTAAAAAAGCAGTTGATGAAGAGGTTAAAAGTCAAAAAATGAAAACAGAACTTATTTCAAATGTATCACATGACTTAAAAACACCACTTACATCGATAATAACTTATGTTGATTTATTAAAAGATGAAAATATTAATGAAGAAGATCGTAAATCATATATAGATACAATAGATAAAAAATCACAAAGATTAAAATTTTTAATTGAAGATTTATTTGAAGTAAGCAAAGCAACAAGCGGGAATGTTCAATTAAATTTAGTTAACGTTGATATAGTTGAACTTATGAGACAAACACAAATAGAATTAAGTGATAAGATTAGTAATTCTGGTTTAATATTAAAAAATAATTTTCCAGAAAATAAAATTATCTTAAATTTAGACAGTCAAAAAACATTTAGAATCTTTGAAAATTTAATAAATAATATAGCTAAATATGCAATGAAAAATTCAAGAGTGTATATAGACATTTTAGAAGAAGAAGATTGTATAGAAATACTATTGAAGAACATGTCAGCAGTAGAAATCGACTTTAATCCAAATGAGATAGTTGAAAGATTTGCTAGGGGAGATTCATCACGTAATACTGAAGGATCAGGTTTAGGTCTTGCAATTTCTAAAAGCTTTGTAGAGCTTCAAGGTGGAAGTTTTAATATTGAAGTGGATGGAGATCTTTTTAAAGTCATAATAAAATTTAAGAGATAAACTTTAATTAAATAAGGATATATTAAGAATGAAAAAGAATCTATAAAAGCAATCTGTTTTTATAGATTCTTTTTCATTTAGATTATCGTATTTTTTAGAGAATCTGTTTCAAAGTTTTTAGGAATATTACAAAAATATAATAAACGTTAATGCAACATACCTTGAAAAATAAAACACAACACAATAAAAATAATTAAAACATTATTAATCTTAATACACACAACAAAAAGTGAAATTAACTATAAAATATTAGTAATTTTATTAGGATTAATTTACTAGTAAACCTATATTATTCTATAATTAAGAGGTATAATTAATTTACATCTTAAACAAATAATAATTCTTACTTCGGAAATGAATTGGGAGGCATGTATTTATGAAAGGAACAGTTGTAGCAACTTGGATGAGAACAAATAGGAAGCTATTTGGAGACTTAACCGTTGATAAAGCAATGGATTACGTTGGATGGGGAAGTGGTAAAATATTTTCGCCTATTGAAAATATTGATGATCAAGAAGTAAAAAAAATAATGTCATATATAGCAAATGAACAAAATATAGAAGTTGGTATGCTATGGAGAAAAATAGGAGAAGATAATATAAAATCTTTTAGTAAGGATTATCCAGCATTTTTTAGACATGATAATTTATATTCATTTCTAAAATCTATGTTTGATGTTCATGTAGTAATGACTAAAAAGTTTGCTGGGGCAAAGCCACCTTTAGTTTTAATTGAACCTATATCAAATAGAGAGGCTATATTTAGTTACAATTCGCCTAGAGGCATGTTTGATTATTTTCTTGGTATGTTAGAAGGCGCGTGCGATTATTTTAATGAAAAAGTAGATAAAGAAGAGTTATCGAGAACAAATACTGAATTAAAGGTAAAGCTTACTTTTGACACAGATATATATTATAATAAAAAGTATTTCTTTAATAATTTACTTTCTTTAGGGTTTATTAAAAGTTTTGCAGTAAAAGCAGGAATATTCACATTCTTAATATCCGCAATAGTTATGATACCTATGTTAGGTATGGATAATATAATCAAAGCATTTATTGGAAGTATTGTATCGGGTATTGGAGCGTTTTGTGGCATTTCTTTAATGATGTCTCCTGTTAATTTGATAAAGAAAGAACTTAATAGAATTTTAAATAATCAATATAATATTGATGGACAAGTTACAACAAATGATTTTTTTGAAGATATATATGTTTTGCTCAAAAATCATAAAAAAGTTATACAAACAGATTTTGTTGGATTTAAAGGCATTACAGATGAAATGAATACTTTCGTAGAAAACATAAATAAAATTTCTGATTCAATGGATCATACTTCTAATGAAATAAGTGGTGTTGTTGAACAGGTTGCAAATGGTGCTGTTATGCAAGCACAAAATATAGATAATACGGTACAGGCACTTAATGGAAATATTCAAGCATTAAAGGTTATAGTAGAAAGTGAAAATACCAATAAATCACAACTTGAAGATGCTATGGAAAAAATAAATAATAGTTATCAAAATGTAGATAATACTAGTAAAAATATTTTAAAGTCTTTAGAAACATTTAATAAAGTTAAAGATAAAGGCACACATCTTGAGAGTAAGGCAAAAGATATAACGAGCATAGTTTCTATAGTATCTGGAATATCTGAACAAACTAATTTACTTGCATTGAATGCATCTATTGAGGCAGCTAGAGCTGGAGAGCAAGGCAAAGGGTTTGCTGTTGTAGCTGAATCAATAAGAAAACTAGCTGAACAATCAAAAGATGCAGTAAAAGAAATAAATTCAAATTTAAAACAATTTGTAGAAGAAATAAAAGCTTTAGTAGGAGATATAGAAATACAATATGATTTGTTAGAAAATCAAACAGATAGTTTAGGTGTTGTTAGAAATATAAGCTTTGAAGCAAATAAATCTGTGCAAAGTGTAGCTACATCTATGATAGAAACTATAAATAAATTAAATGCTGAAGCACATTCTATATCTAATGTTTATGATAGCATAGAATCATTAACAGCTATTGCCCAAGAAAATTCAGCATCTTCAGAAGAAGTAAGTGCTAATGTAATAAATTATACTAATGAAATTAAGAAACTTATCTATAATATACATGATTTTAAAGGAATCACTGAAACTTTTAAAAATGACTTAGAAAAATATAAAATTTAATTATACTTTTATTGATATTTAATATTGACATATACTTATTATATTGTTAAAATAACAATTGAAAAAAAGAATACTTATCAAGAGTGGTGGAGGGACTGGCCCTATGAAGCCCAGCAACCTACTTTTAGGAGTTGAACTGAATGCTATAAAAGCAATTTGCAATGTTGATTTTAAAAGTGTGGTGCCAAATCCCGTTAGATAAGAAGTCTAATATAGTATGAGAATATTTAAAGCTTCACTATTGGGTGAAGCTTTTATTTTTTAATTCTTTAACAAAAGAATAATTTGAATTATAATTTGTAAATAAAAATTTATTAAAAAATTTATATCTCCATCAATTGCCTAAGGATTTCTTTTATCAAAAGTTTGAAATGACATAAGGAGGAAACATTTTATGAAGAAACAAACAAGTATAAAATCGTTATTACCACTATTAGTATTTCTGGTGATGTATGTAGGGATATCTGTATTAGCTGGTGATATGTATGCTGTATCAGTAATAATTCCATTTTCAGCAGCATCAGTAACAGCTCTAGCTATGAATAGGAAAAAAAGTTTAAATGAAAAATTAGCGATATTTTGTAAAGGATCAGGAGATAATAATGTAATTTTAATGATATTAATATTTATATTAGCAGGAGCATTTGCTCAAGTTGCTAATGATATGGGAGCAGTAGATTCCACTGTAAATTTAGGATTATCAATTTTACCAAGCAATTTATTAACTGTAGGTTTATTTTTAATTGCATGTTTTATAGCTATTTCTGTTGGTACTTCAATGGGAACAATAGTTGCATTAGTACCAATTGCAGTTGGAATAGCTGATAAAACAGGAGTAGCAGCTGCGATAGCAGTTGGTGCAGTTGTTAGTGGAGCTATGTTTGGAGATAATCTATCAATAATTTCTGATACGACTATAGCAGCAACAAGAACACAAGGCTGTGAAATGAGAGATAAGTTTAAAATGAATTTTAAGATAGTACTTCCAGCAGCAATAATAACTGCAATAATATTTGGTGTATTAACAAGAAATGCAACTGCAACAGGTTTAGAGGAATTACAATATAGTTTAGCTAAAATTATTCCCTATATTGCGGTAATAGCATCAGCATTAATGGGACTAAATGTTGTAGTAATTTTATTTGGTGGAATAATCATTGCAGCAGTTATTGGTTTTGCTTATGGTAGCTTTGATGTTATCGGCTTATGCAGTTCAATATCTACTGGAATATCTGGAATGAGTGAATTAATAATTATATCTTTATTAATAGCAGGAACCATAGCTTTAATTAAAGAAAATGGTGGAATAGAGTACATACTAAATAAAGGTTTAAAGAAGTTTAAGAATAAAAGAAATGCAGAACTTGGAATAGCAACTTTAGTAAGTTTAGTAGATGTGTGTACTGCTAATAATACTATAGCAATAGTTACTGTAGGTCCAATAGCTAAAAATATTTCAGATGAATTTGATTTAGAACCTAAAAGAGTTGCAGGAATAATGGATATGTTTTCTTGTGTTTTTCAAGGAATAATTCCATATGGAGCTCAATTAATTTCAGCAGCTGGATTAGCGGCAATATCACCTTTTGCTATAATGAAATATCTATTATATCCTTATTTAATGGGAATATGTGCGCTAATATCAATATTCATATATCATAGCGATAAGATGCAAAAATTAAGAGCTAAAAAAGCAGCTTAGACAAATTAAAAATTAGTAACTTATGAAAATAAGCAGATGATTATCATCTGCTTATTTTACTTTAATTCAAAAGTAAGCTTAGTAATAATATGCTATAATTAACTTATAATGTATTTAAACTAAAAATTAAGAATTATAATTTTCAGTAGTAGTATATTAATATATTTTAAGGAAAGGAGTATGTTATGAATTGATTAAAAAAACTACTTCTAGAAGGTAAAAAGATTGAAGCAATTAAAATTTATAGAATTGCTACTGGAGACGGGGTAATTGAAGCTAAAGAATATATTGATTCATTAAATAAAGAATTAACTAATGATTAAGTATATTTTAGGAATTTTAAATAAGGGTGGATTTTAATAATGACAGGATTAACGATAACTTTTATTATAACAATTATATTAATTGGTGCTATGTATATAGATATAAATAAAAAAATGTTTTTATTAAGTAGGAATTTTATTAGTATATATTTAATTTTTGCTCCACATATTGTTTTGATGTGGTATTTTTTTAATACTCAAACTAAAGTTGGACAAAAAAATAGTATATATAAATGGTTAATTTTAATTGAAATAGTTATTATAATTTTTTATATTTGGATGAAATTAAATATAGTTGTGAATATAAAAAAGGAAATAGTAAATATTAGATTAAAAATAATGATAGGTGGACGTAGTCTTATACTTTATGGATTATATCTTATAATCATACAAAGTATACTATACATAACTATATACAAAACAACATTTAAAGAGTTTGTTCCTAATAATATTTTTATAATAGATAGTATTATTACTGGACTAAGTATTATTTTACTAATCGCAAATGGTATTTTAAGAATTTTATGTACTTCAAGAAGATTAAATATAGTAAGACGACTTATAATAGCTTTTTGGATTTGGATTCCAATCATAAATATTTTTACAATGCTTTATGCTTGTCATGTTGCAAGAGTTGAGTATGACCATGAATGCTATAAAGTAATAAGGAATGATGCACGTGTTGATTCAAATATATGTAAAACTAGATATCCACTTGTATTAGTTCATGGAGTTGGATTTAGAGATTTAAAGTACATTAATTACTGGGGAAGAATACCAAAAGAATTAATTCGTAATGGTGCAACAGTTCATTATGGAAATCAAGAAGCATGGGGAACGATTGTATATAATGCACAAGATATTAAAAATAAAATTCTTCAAATTATAAATGAAACAGGAGTTGAAAAAGTAAATATTATTGCACACTCAAAAGGTGGACTAGATGCACGTTATATGGTTAGTAAATTAGGAATGGAAGATTATGTTGCATCATTAACAATGATTTCATCACCACATAGAGGATGCAAATTTGTTGATATAGCTTGTAAAATACCAGATAGAATTTATAAATTTATTGCAAGATCATTTGATAAATATTATAGAATGTTAGGTGATAAAAATCCAGATTTTTATACAGCAAGTAAACAATTTTCAACTTATTACAGTAAAAAATTTAATGAAGAAGTAAAAGATGTGGACAAGGTTTATTATCAAAGTTATGCAAGTGTAGTAAGAAATATATTTAGTGATTATGTAGTGGTGATTCCTTATATTTTAGTAAAGTTAACTGAAGGTGAAAATGATGGATTAGTGTCAATAGATTCAGCCAAATGGGGTGAATTTAAAGGGGTATTAAAAAGTAAGTATAGGCGTGGAATTTCACATGGAGATATTATAGATTTAAGACGAGATGACTACAAAGGATTCGATGTAATAGAAAAATATGTAGAGATAGTATCAGATCTTAAGAATAAAGGGTTTTAAATTTAGCAAAAAATAATTGAACATAAGAATAGAAAGGCAGAGGTTAAAATATAAATAATAGATATTATATGTGATTTTTCAAATATAAATGTTAGGGGGAATGAAGATATGCACTACCACTATAGTAGACATCAATACCTTCATATGTGTCTAAAACAAGCCCTATTCCTAAATTATAAGTTTAAATCATTTATAGAAATATATTACGATATAATAGTAATATATTGTAAAAATAAAAAGTTTCTTATTTAAAAAAATAAATATAATTAAGAGGAATATTTGGATATGAAAAATTTAGAGAGCAATAGATTAATTTTAAGACCTTGGAAAATTAACGATTTAGATGATTTGCATGAATTTACATCTGATAAAAAAGTGGCAAAGCTTGCAGGATTTAATGTAAGAAAAACTAAAAAAGAAACATTAAACATTCTAAATCAATTTATTATAGATTCATTAAAGTCACTATGGGCGATTGAATTAAAAGAATGTAATAAAGCAATTGGATGGATTGAATTGCATAATCCTTCGGAAGAAACATATATAAATTCAAAAGAAATAGGATTTGTTTTATCTCAAGAATATTGGGGAAAAGGATTAATGCCAGAAGCAATTAAACTAGTTCTTAACTATGAATTTGATGAAGAAAAAGTAAATTCTATCATCTGTACTCATTTTGTAGGTAATATTCAATCAAAACGAGTAATTTTAAAATGTGGTTTTGAATTTGTTATGGAAAATAATGATAAAGTTTATTATTGCTTAAATAAATATTAAAGGATGATATATATGATTAATAGGGTTGTACAAGATGAACTTAACACATCATCCATATAGGTATTTTTCAAGTAAAAATAAACTACTAGAAATTTGGGGAGAAACTTTATCTTTATTAGCTAATCAAAAAATAATAAAGGTATATGGAGTATGGGATAATGATTACAATGAATGGTTTGAAGAATGCCCTATGATTATACAATCTGATTTAGGATATCTAACTATAAATGTAAAATGTGAAAAAGATATGTCATTAGGTTGGAATGACATTGATATTAATGAAAAGCCAGTTTGGTTTAATAAAGAAGAGTATAAGGAAACTATTGAAGGTCTTAATTGGAAAGAAGACTTGGAATGGAAAGAGTATGAAAAAGTCTCAAATGTAAAAGAAAAGATAATACGTGAAATAAATATAATTGGTGATACAACTAATGTTACAGGGATTATTTTTATGCTTGAAGATAAAAGTTCTCTAATTGTTGAAGATGTTGGTGATGTTATTTCTGCGTATATACGTTACAAAGTAAATTAAGTTAACTAAAATAGGCATTATATCTTGTAAAAGGACAATAAGTATTTTGTTTTTAATATGAGACTGATTTTAACCTAGTTATTAAAACATATTAATAGTAATTATGATACTATAGTTACTATTGTTATAAAAAATATATACTATATTGAGGATTATATGAATAGAAAAGAATTAATTAATAAGAAGAAACGATGTTTATTTTTAAAAAATATGATTAAGAATATGGATTCAATTGAGCTTATTGAGATATACGAAGAGTCTTCAGAGGAGATTAGTTGTTATAAGAATAAGATGGATGAGTTTTTAGAGCTAGGGCATCAAAATAAACTTGAGACAATTAAAGTTTCATGTGGTTATAATAATAATAGTTGCTGCGTTTAGCGAGGGCTTTAGCAGAGTACCTTGCATATTTATTGATATAGCTGCACATGAACTAGGTCATCGTGCACATAAAGATACGGACTTGATTCTTTTGATGGAAGTGGTAGAAAAGGATTATGGGCAAATTTAGGGGGAAAATAATGTATATTAAATTTTGGTATAAGTCTTATAAAGAAAGTAGAGTTGCTACAGTAATTTCAATCATAGGGGGAATATTTAATGCAAGTGGAAAAATAATACCTATAATTTTTATTATAGAATTAGTTAAGTCAATAGTAGAGGGAAATAAAGCTGGAACATCTAATTTATATTCAGCTGTTATCTATTTTATTATTGTAAGTATTGTTATGTTTATAATTGGTTTTGTGATTAATACTATTGCAGGGAAAATAGCTTTAAAAGAGCGTGAGAAAAAATTACAGTTAACCTGTGAAGAAGCAGAAGACTTGGTTTATAAGAAACCTGAGCTAAAACAATGGTTTTTAGATAATCATTCAAATTATAGACAATTGCACAAAAGTGATATAGTTTATAGAAACCTAGATGATGCTAAAATAGAAGAATCAGATAAAAAAATTAAATTTGAAAAAAATAAAAAAAGACTATTAACATTTTATTTTTTTGCTTTTCTTCTAGTAGCTGTAGCTGTTGCCCTATTTCAAAATGGCGATAACAAAAATGGAAGTAATAGTACAAGCAATAATAAAAATTCTGAGGCTAGTATAGTAAGCAGTAGTGATAACAAAAATTCTGATTATCAATATGAAAAAAAATATCAATGCTATGTAAAGTTTAATAATGACATTGTTGATTGCTATAATTATTCTATTGATTTATATTTTAAGAGTAAAGGTAATAGTGAAACAGTAAAGCATAAATATAATCCAAATCAAGTTGATATGGCACCTATTTTAAAACAAAAATATGAGGTTTTAGAAAAAGTAAGAAAGGCTGCAAACTCAGATCCTAAAATGGAGATTGATGAAGATATAATTAAATTGGCAGATGCTACAGAAAAAGTTTACAATTTAATTGGAGAAATCTATTGTGCTTATGGTGGAGAAGAACAATATGGAAAGAAAACTGATAAAACAAAAGAAGAACTACATAAAGAGCTTTATACATATGTAAACGAGTATGATGGAATATATATTAATTTTAGTAATAGGTTTGAAAGTATGTCCATAGAGCATATGAGTAAGGGATTGAAAAAATATAAGGAAAATGGAGATATGGATTCTTACCATACTTTAAATATATTAATAAAATCTGAAGAAATTTATAAATATTTTATCAATAATAACATTACTAATAAAAATTTATTTAATATGAATTTGGAGGAATATAAGAAGCTTCTGGATGATTATAATAAAGCATATTCAGAGTTCCAAAAGCAAGATATAAAAGGTGGTACATGTCATACAGAAACTTTTGGTGAATTTGTACAGGCGTATCATAGTTTTTCAAATAATATTGTTAATATGGTAAATAATAAAACTTTTGATGCTGGAAAGTTAGACGCAGCACCAGGTCTCGTAGCTCCAGACGATAATAAAGATATCAAGGAACGTCTTTATTTTTATATTGATAGGATGGTTTCAGACTATAACAGTATTCAAAGTTTTAAAAATTAGTCACATGAAAGAAAATAATAGACCAAAGATGCAGTGTATATTTTGCGTCAAGCAAGGAAGTCTGTTTATCTCATAGCTGGCTATTAGATAAACAGTATAAAAATACCGATGATGTTCGAAAAAATGAATTTGTGTTAAAATATTAATGTATATACAATATTAAACAATGAATTAAAAGAAAGAGGGAAAAAAAGTGGGGGAAGAAGAAAAATGGCCTCTATATGATGGCTATTGCAATATTTACAATGGGGAAATTAATTATTGCAAGTTAAAGGACAAAAAAGAAAAAATCATAAAGTTTGAATTATCAAGTATAACTTCAATGGAAAAGGAACTTAAAGATGATTGGGTTCTCGTTCGATTTAATGATGGTGGAAAAGTTATAAAGAAAGAATTTAAATTTAAAAATACTGGTGACGGAGAAAAATTTATAAATGTAGTCTTAAACAGTTCAGCAGTAGACAAATTTAATGATAGAACAGAAGAGATTGGTTTCTATAATGCTATAAGGACACCGTTAAATATATTCTTGTATACTGTAGCAATAATTTTGTTATTTATAGGAGGAGCATATGGTATTGTTTATGCAGCGCAAATTATGGGTATGAGTACAGTACGAATACCAGTTGTTTTGCTAATACCAATGGAAATTGTTGAGGCACTTGGAATAAATAAATGTTTTATGATTATTGGAGTAATTAGTTTATTTTGTTTTGTTGGTGCACTTAAAAGGGTTGTGAAAAGACCAAAGGCAAGAGTTGTTAGAACTATTTAAATTATGGGAAAAATGGCTATGATTTTGAATTTGATGATCAAAAGGTACAAAACATAGGTATGTATCAATAGAAATATTCATCTTTTGTTAGTCTTTTGGTATAAAAATGATTATGTAAATTTTGATAATCCTGATGAATGTGTAAAGCTTGTGACCTCGGAATGACCTCCGAGGTCCATTTATTGTGTGCCCAGCATGGGCACGTACTAATCGGTGAAAGTCCGTAATGGGGG
>NZ_CAURTC010000064.1:0-12993 GCF_963527835.1 uncultured Clostridium sp.
GCCCCCATTACGGACTTTCACCGATTAGTACGTGCCCATGCTGGGCACACAATATAAATAATACTTTTAATATTAAATTAAAAGTACTGCTATATAATATATAATCCTTTAATGACCAAAAGTAAGTTTCAACATTATTAACAACAGTATCCTTAAACATTCTACTGAATTTATTGCCTATAACAAATAAAGCTATAATCCATCCAAATTTATTTTTTGTTAATGCATAAATTATTATACCTTTAACATCTACTTGTAGTTCATTAATTCTATCAGTGACTTCTTCAATATCATCATCTTGTCCTGATACAGCTTTTTTTATTATTAAAGCATATTCCTTTTTTACAACCATCTCAAATTCTGCTTCATTTAAAGTTGCATTGCCACTATTTAATTTTAACGTCACAGATCCAAGAACTCTATCTAATAGGCTTGTCTTTAAATCAACTGTAGTTATTTGTTTAAGCGGAATTTGTTCTTTTGTTTTTTCTATAATTCCTTTTACATAAATAAACATATTATCTTCAATGTAAAAAAATCTACTTTTCCATAGTAATATCGAATACAGCACAATAAAAAGTCCTATAATTGATGTCCAAACAATAAAATTAAAGTCTTCTTTTATTTTTATTAATGCAAATAGAACTATAAATATCAAATATATATTAGAAACTATATTTTTTATTATATTGCTCCAATGCCCTCTATAAACTTCTGTTTTTCTCATTAAATTCTTCAACCTTTTCTTTTATTTTATTATTTAAATATTCACCTATCTCCTCTGCAACTTTAACTTCTATATTAGGAATTTCATGTGAACCTCCAGCTGTAAATATTTCGATATTAGCAAGTCCTAATTTTGAATTTATAGGTCCTCTATTAATTTTTATGTGTTCTATTTTTATTATTGGTACAATAGTTCTTTTTTTAGTTAAAATTCCTTTAGTAAAGTCTATCTTATCGCTAGTAAGTTCATATACCCATGTTTTATATTCTATTATTGGGTTTATAATAACATCTATGATACATAATAAGCCTATTATTTCTATTCCAAATAAAATGTATTTAGCATTCTTTACTACCCATTGGATCTCAAATTTAAACTTCATAATATAAAATACAGTTAATGAAATTATTAGAAATAATACTGTTCCAATTGCTCTAGAAATAATCCAAGATTTAATAGCATTTTTGTGTAATTTACTCCCCATATGTCCCCCTTGATGTTTTAATTTATAGAACAAAATCGCCTAGGCGATTTTTTTAGCCATGCACCCTTTCCAAACGCAGTGCAGGAATAATGGTGCGGCATATGATTATTTTTTATTCTTTAGAGATACTCATCACCCCTTTAAAATACAGTATTCTAGAAATTATCCACAAATTTAAGATTTTTATAAATTCTAAAGAATAAAAAATCAGACCATATTTTAATATATAGTGATAAATACTAAATAAATATAATTCAAATGAATCCACTTAATATAAATTTACTTGTAAATATCAAATTTTTATTAAAACATAGCCTAAAATATTATAAAACGTATTAAATATTTTACATTTTCATTTTAATATGAGGAATATCAACTTCATCATATACATCTGAAATAACTTTAAAACCAACACTTTCATAAAGTTCTTTTACATATAATTGAGATGATACAACAATTTCCTCTTCATTAAGTTTATTTTTAAGAAAATCTACGCCTTTTTTCATAAGTTCAAAAGCTATGCCTTTTCTTCTATATTCTTTTAGCACAAGAACTCTACCTATTGAAGATTGATTATATGTAATTCCACTTGGAATAAGTCTTGCATAAGCAGCTATTTTATCAGAATCCTTTAAAAATAAATGATAAACTTTTTTGTCTATATCATCAAAATCATTTTCTTGATAAATCCTTTGCTCACAGCCAAATACTTCATATCTAGCCTTACATATTTCATATAATTCGTCTAAAGTAAGTTCATTAAATTTTTTAATCTTCCAATCCATAAAATTCTCCTTATCCTAAATTATAAATAAAATAATCAAAAAAATCTCTGATTAAATTCTTAATTTTTACTAAATATATCCATATAATAAAACATAATCATGTCAATTTTATACCTAAAAGCATAAGATCAACATGATTGATTAGGTTCAAATCTGTATTTTAAGCAATTAATATTATAGTATAATGGCGAACTGGCATTGAAATTTGCTTTTTAGAATACTTAACAAAGATTTGTTTAATTAATTGCTTGTCAAAAGTAAGTGTCCAAATTTTACATTTGGAAACACGAACTTTCACACAGTACAATATTTCATTGGGAGCATGCATTAATTGGACTGATCTTTGTTTTTAGTATTCTTAAAGTAAATTCCTCAGTCCAGTGAGCTTTATACTATAATATTAATACTTTCTTAAAATACACAATACTACCTTACTTGACCATTTCCGTAAATGATGTATTTTGTTGTTGTAAGTTCATTTAATCCCATTGGACCTCTTGCATGAAGTTTTTGAGTGCTTATTCCGATTTCTGCACCAAATCCAAATTCGCATCCATCTGTAAATCTTGTTGAAGCATTAACATAAACTGCCGCTGCATCAACTCTTTGCAAGAATTTTTGTGAACTTTGATAATTATTAGTTATAATAGCTTCTGAATGTCCTGATCCATACTTGTTTATATGTTTAATAGCTTCATCTATATTATTTACAATTTTAATACCAATTATGAAATCAAGATATTCCTTGCTCCAGTCTTCATCTGTGGCTTCTTTTACATCATTGTCTATTTTCATTACACCACTATCACCTCTTACTTCAACATTTTTTGCTCTTAATGCTGAAATAATCTTAGGTAAAAATTCCTCTGCAATTTTTTCATTAACTAATAGCTTTTCTTCCGCATTACAAACAGCAGGTCTACTTGTTTTTGCGTTTATTATTATGTCTTCTGCCATTTTAAAATCAGCTTCTTCATCAACATAAACATGACAGTTTCCTACACCAGTTTCTATAACAGGAACAGTTGCATTTTTAACAACAGCTTGAATAAGACCTGCTCCACCTCTAGGAATAAGAACATCTATATATTCATTTAATCTCATCATTTCATTTGCAATTTCTCTACTTGTATTTTCTATTAATTGAAGTGAATATTCTGGAAGTCCTGATTCTTTTATACCTTCACAAAGTGCCTTAACTATTGCTTTATTAGAATTTATTGCTTCACTTCCACCTCTTAATATTACTGCATTTCCTGCTTTTAAACATAATCCTGCTGCATCACAAGTAACATTAGGTCTAGCTTCATATATTATTCCAATAACCCCCATTGGAACTCTTTGCTTACCAATTTGAAGACCATTTGGTCTCTTCCACATAGAAATAACTTCACCTATTGGATCATTAAGATTAACTAATTGATTTAATCCATCTGCCATATCTTCAAGTCTTTTTTCATCTAAAGAAAGCCTATCAAGCATAGCCTTTGATGTCCCTTTTAGCATAGCATTCTCTAAGTCTTTCTTATTTTCAGCAAGAATATATTCCTTATGCTCTAGTAATTTTTGTCCCATTTTTATTAAAGCATTATTTTTTTCAGTTGTTGTAGCATTCATAAGAACATATGATGCTTCTTTTGCTCTTTCACCTTTTAAAATGAGTTCTTTCATTTTTTATACCCCCAATTATTTTTTACCTACAAATAATGTTCCCATATCTTCACCATCTAAAACATTTAATATAGTGCTTGGATCACTTCCATTGGCTAAGATCATATCTACACCTGAAGATACTGCTGTTTTAGCTGCTGTAAGTTTTGTTACCATTCCACCAGTTCCTAAATTTGAACCAGCTCCTCCAGCACAGCTTTCTAATTCTGGTGTTATTTCTTCTACAATTTTTAATAATTTTGCGTTCTTATTGCTTCTTGGATCAGAATCATAAAATCCATCTATATCAGATAATATTATTAATAAATCAGCCTTTACTAAAGTTGAAACTATAGCTGATAAATTATCATTGTCCCCAAATTTAACGATATTTTCTATCTCATCTATTGAAACTGTATCATTTTCATTAACTATTGGAATTATTTTATTTTCCATTAATGTTTCAAATGTATTACATACATTTTCTCTAATATGATCATCTTCTACTACATCTCTTGTAAGTAAAACTTGACCAACAACATGGCTATATTCACCGAAGAATTTACTATATATATGCATAAGTTCACATTGTCCTACTGACGCAACTGCTTGTTTTTCTCTTATGCTTTCGGGCTTTTCTTTTAACTTTAATTTGCTTACACCAACACCTATAGCGCCTGATGTTACTAAAACAATCTCTTTTCCTGAGTTAACAATATCAGATAAAACTCTAGTTAATTTTTCAATTCTTCTTAAATTGATATTACCATTATCATAGGTTAATGTTGAAGTTCCTACCTTTACAACTATTCTATTTGCATTAATTAAATTTTTACGAAAGCCCATATTTTTTTCTCTCCTTAAAGTTAAATTCTTATGATATTTATATTACTATACCTTATTTCTCTTATCAAGGTAACTAAAAAAAGCTATACCTTAATTTTTATTAAGATATAGCTTACATAACTCCTTCTGAGTTCTAATTTACATTACAAGTTTTAGTTTTTTAAAAATATTTATTAATATATGCAATAGGTACAGTTCAATTACTCAGTCCACTTTGCTTATGCATATATCAATACTCTGCCAAAATATAAACCTAATCTTTTAATCTAAATTTTGATATTTCTTGTTCTAAAAGTTCTGCTTGTGATGCTAGTTCTTGTGTTGCAGCTGCGGTCTCCTCTGCTGTTGCTGAATTCATTTGAATAACTTCAGATATTTTATCTACTTTAACTGACATATCTCCTAAAGCTTCAGATTGATACTGTGAAGAATTTGCTATTTGTTTTACTAACTCAGCTGTATTATCTACATTCTTTACTATATCTTCTAAAGCATCTAAAGTTTCATTAGCTAATACATTGCTATTTTTTACAAACTTCATAGAATTTTGTATTATTTGATTTGTATGCTTAACTTCTTTTGATGATTGTTCTGCTAATAACTTTACTTCTTCTGCAACTACTGCAAATCCTTTTCCAGCGTCTCCAGCCCTAGCTGCTTCTATAGCAGCATTTAATGCTAACAAATTTGTTTGAGATGCAATTCCTTCTATTGTATTAGTTATTATCTCAATTTCATTTGACAATTCAGTTACTTTGTTCATGGATTCCATAAGCTCTTCCATTTTTTTATTTCCATCTAAGACCATTGTTTTAGTCTTTTCAAAAACTTCATCAGCTTTTTTAGTGCTATCAGTATTTTTATTTATCTTAATTAAAACTTCATTAAATTTAGAAAATAAATCTTCTACTGAATTTGCTTGCTCTACTGCACCATCAGACAAACTTTGAGTAGTTGAAGCTATTTCTTCTGAACTACTTGCTACTAAATCAGCTGCTTCATGTATATTTTTAAATATACTATTAAATGAATCTATAATATTATCTAAAGAAACTTTTATAGGCATAAAATTGCCTTTGTATTCTATTAAAGTTTCTACATTTAAATTTTCATGTGCTATATTTTCTATAACTCTTGATATATCATTTACATAACCACTTAAGTTTTTTATAGTTTCATTTAAATCCCTACTCATTTCTCCCATTTCATCATCAGATACATAGCTATTATCTATACTTAGATTTCCTTCTGATAAATCTTGGGATACTTTTTTCACATGATTAATTCCCTCAAGTAAGCTAGATTGAATTACTCTGCTTATTATTATAATTGAGCTTATCATTAACATTAGTATTATAACTGCTAATATAAATATTAAGTTTTTGATTTTTTCAGCTTCTTGTACAAATGTTAAAGCATTATTATTAGTAGTCTCTCCAATCTCTATTAAATTTTCTCTGGCGTTTTGTATTCCATCATCATATTTTCCAGTAATTAGTTCATAAGCTTCTAAATCCTTATTATCTAAAAGTAATGAATATATTTCTTCCCTCTCATCTTGTACTTTCTCCATATTATTTTCAAATTTATCAATTAAATTATCTTCATCTGTATATATTTTCCTAATATTAACTATATCTCCTTCTAATGATTTTACTTGATCATTCACACTAGAAATATTAGTTTTTATTTTATCTTCTTTTTGTTCAATTAGAGCTTGATACATATCTCTTTGCATCTTTAAAAAATCAGTTTTCATGTTCCAAGTTATTTCAACAGCCTTAAATGGCTCATTATATAGCTTAGTAATTTTATTAGATACAAATTGTAGACTCATTAATGACATAATCATAAAAATTAAGGTAAATACTAATATTATAGAAAAACTTGTTCGTACTTTTTTTCTTATAGAGAAATTCTTGAATTTTTTCTTAATTCTTTTGTACATATAAATTTCCTCCTTAGATATTTAATCCTGCCTAAAGAAAATATAAATAATTAAATTCTTTTATATATTATATGTAATCATATGTATTAAACTGCAAATTTTTACATGCCTTTAGTTAAAATTATTATGTATAAAATATAATATTTTAAAATAAAAATTAAACTTTTATTTTGAATTAGTACTATCTTTTTTGCTTTTTCTATATTAAAATAATAAATATTGTATATTTATAAAAAAAAGGGGATAAAAATGAATAAAAATACACAAGTAAATATAAATTTAAATATTTCCTCATTATTGAAGTTTATAATTCCATCACTTATAGGAATTTTATTATTTATGACTCCAATAATGATAAACGGACAATTCACAATTCCAATAGCATTCTTATCAAATTTAGTTGTAAACACATTAGAAAGTGTTTTACCACTTATCGCTCTTATATTAATATCAATTTCTGCTATTGGGAGTATATTAATAAAAATTTTTAAAACTGAAAATAAAGTTTTAAATTCATTATTTAACATTAGTTATTCTTGGCTAAGTGCTAGAATAATAGGAATGATTTTAGTTATAATGACTTATTTTAAAGTAGGACCTGAATTTATATGGTCTGATAGTACTGGTGGAATGATTTTATTTAGCCTTCTTCCACTATTAACTGCAGTATTCTTATTTGCTGGTTTATTTTTGCCATTATTACTTAACCATGGCTTATTAGAATTTGTAGGAGCGTTATTTACTAAAGTTATGAGACCTTTATTTAAACTCCCTGGTCGTTCTTCAATAGATTGTATTACGTCTTGGCTTGGGGATGGAACTATCGGAATATTATTAACTAGTAAGCAATATGAAGACGGATTTTATACCCAAAAAGAAGCTTCTGTTATAGGAACTTCGTTTTCAGCTGTTTCTATAACATTTAGTTTAATGGTTATAACTCAAGTTGGACTTTCACATATGTTTGTTCCTTTTTACTTGACAGTTACTTTCGCAGGTATAGTTGCAGCTATTGTACTTCCAAGAATAAGACCATTATCTAAAAAGCCTGATACATATATTGATGGTAGAGAATTAGAAAAAAATGTAGACCTTATTCCTAACGGATATACTCCGTTTACATGGGGATTAAAAAATGCTATTGATAAAGCTGAAGATAATTTTAGCTTTCGCTCATTTGTTGAAGATGGTCTAAAGAATGTAGTAGATATGTGGATAGGAGTATTACCAGTAGTTATGTCTATGGGTGGAATTGCCCTTATAATTGCTGAATACACTAGTATCTTTTCAATGCTTGGATTACCTTTTATACCATTGCTAAAGTTATTACAAGTTCCTGAAGCTGTTGCAGCTTCTAAAACATTAGTTGTTGGTTTCGCAGATATGTTCATACCATCTGTATTAGCTGCAAGTATTGAAAGTGAAATGACTAGATTTATAATAGCGTGTACATCAGTAACACAATTAATATATATGTCAGAAGTAGGTGGATTACTTTTAGGCTCAAAAATACCAGTTTCATTTAAAGAATTAGTTATAATATTCCTAGAAAGAACTGTTTTAACATTGCCTATAATAGTATTAATAGCAAACTTACTATTTTAAAAGTGAGTTGATATTGTAGTATAAAGCTCACTGGACACTACAATATCAACTCCCCTTTTTATATTTTTAAACTACGAAATCTATTAAATGTGGCTATTATTTCTTGTCTTCTTGGCATTGATAATCTGCCATTCCCACCTTTTATATTGCTAATTGATATAATTCCGTTCTTTTCTATATAGTTTATTATTTCATCTGTTACTTCTATTAGTGTTTTCTTTCCATCTATAATATTGCCTTCTGCCCATTTCATTATTTCTCCAATAGTGTTGATTTGTTCGCTATCAACAATTTGTTCAACTGCTCTTAAATCTATATTTTCTTTATTAATAGCTAATCCATCTGCACCTAGAGTTTTTATTTTTACGCCTTTATAACTTTTTTCAATGCTACCCTTTTTTATAACTCTATTTAAATTTATATTTATATCAAGATTTCTCTCCTTGATTTTAGAAAGTATTTTTCCTTTACTTAGCCCTTTAGCTTCCTTGGTTACATCTTTTATATTGTAGCAATCCATTTGTATCACAGTATCAGCTATATCAAAATAATCTCCACTACTTCCCACTACAATAATTGTTGATATTCCATTTTGATTATATAAATCCCTAGCAACTTCAATAAAAGGTGTTATAGGTTCTTTATCTTTAGAAACTAGCATCTGCATTACATCATCTCGAATCATAAAATTAGTAGCTGATGTATCTTCATCTATTAAAAATACACTTGTTCCACTCTCTATTCCTTCTATTATATTAGCTGCTTGAGATGTACTTCCACTTGCATTTTCACTATAAAATTTAGTTGTGTCTTTTTTATTAGGTAAATTATTTATAAATAATGATATATCATCTTTATTTATTACCCTTCCATCTTCTGCCCTAACTTTTAAAGCAGTATCGTCTGTTATTACAAATTCTCTTCCATCACCTTCAATATGATTATAAACTCCAAGTTCCAATGCATTTAGTAATGTGGACTTTCCGTGATAACCTCCACCAACTATAATAGTTATGCCTCTTTTAATACCCATTCCTATAATTTCACCCTTATTAGGTAAATTAAATTTGACTTCTAAATTTTTAGGAGATTTAAATGGTATTCCATCTTTCAACGGTTTTGTTGATACTCCAGATTCTCTAGGTAATATAGATCCATTTGAAATAAATGCTATTAAATCATTATTTTTTAATTCATGTCTTATAAATTCTTGATCTTCAACTAATCTCACTTGTTTTATAAGTTTATTTCTATCTATATTTTTATAGATCAATGATGATTCTACTATTTTAGGTAAAAAATCAAATAAAATCTTTTCTAATTCCTTAGCAAGAACACTTCTACCCCTTGCTGGAAATCCAACTTCTATTCTAGCTTCTATTTTTTTATCACTTATTACAATAGAAGTTCTATCTAAAATTTCTTGTGTACATTCGCTTATAGAAATTAATCCACTTTTTCCTGATCCAAAAACTTTACTGCTATATGAATATATATTTTTATAGAATTTTCTAGTTAAATAATCTTTAACAGCTATCTTTTTATAAGTATCGTTTAATAATTCTTCTGGAATATTTGAAACTTTCTTATCCATTATTATTCTTACCCTAGATGGTGATGCAAATGGATCTCCTTGAACATGATCTATTGATAATGTATAACTATTAAATTCATAGCATCCTTCAAGTTGCTTATATGATTTATATCCTTTTCCATCTATATTCATTAATTCTTTACGCAAATCATTAAGATTCTTCATTTATTTTTCATCTCCCATAAAGTACTCATCAATTAAAGCTTCTCCCATTCTTCTATACATATTACTCATAGATATCATTGATCCCACAAGTAAAAATTTTTCTTCAAAATCACCATTTATATTATTTTCACTTAAAAGATTTTTTACATTCTCTTCTTTGTCATTCATATATTCCTTAAATTCATTAACATCTTGAGAGTTCATATTTAAATATGTTTTATAAAGAGATCTTAAATCATATTCTTCATTATTTTCATATTTTCCAACTATATTATCTAAAGTAAGTTTTATATCATTTATTGATAATGCTCCCTTTAAATCGTATATTAAACTCATTAATATTAAATGCTCTTTTGAATATTTTTTATTCTTTATACTCATTAATAATTTCGCTTTAGCATAATTATTAATCATAGTCTTAGTTAACACCTTATCTTCTTCTTTTCTTTTAAGAACTGATAATGTATTTTCAAAAAGTTGAATAACTTGATCCATATATAAATCTAATTCAGGTATATCCTCTAAATTTATTTTTTTATCTAAGTTTAAGTTTTCTATTATATTTTCTATATCATTTGTCATTATTTCACTTCCTAATCTAGTTTTTAAAACTACTTGATATATTGTCCATATTTAATTTTAATAGTATTACTTATAAAATTCAAGAAAATAGCTAAAAATATGATTAAATAAGCTTAAAATAGGTTTTTATAGGCTTTGACTTTTATATAACTATATAAGATAATTTTAATATAATAACAAGTAGTCTTAAAAACTACATATTGAGTATATGGAGGTATTTATGGATAAATATTTAAGAGAACCAGTTAATGGATTAACACATCTTATAGGAGCTGTCTTATCACTAGTAGGGTTAGTTTTAATGATAATTAAAGTAAATATGTCACAAGGATCTTTGATAGAATATGTGTCTATTATCGTTTTTGGAATTAGTATGATTTTATTATATAGTGCTTCGGCAACTTATCACTCTGTTATTGCAGATTCAAAAATAATTAAACATCTAAAAAAAGTAGATCACTCTATGATTTTTGTACTTATAGCAGGATCTTATGCACCATTTTGTTTAATTGCATTACAAAATTCTATTGGCAATAAACTTTTCATAGCTGTTGCTGCATCTGCTTTAGTTGGGATAATATTTAAAATTTGTTGGGTTACATGTCCTAAATGGTTAAGCAGTGTCATATATATTGCTATTGGTTGGTTTGCTATTTTTGCAATTTACCCATTATCAATAGCACTTTCACCAATAGGTGTAAGCTTGCTTGTTTTAGGTGGATTAATGTATACAATAGGTGGCGTAATATACGCTTTAAAGAAAGATAAAATAAAGATAGGTATCTTTGGATCTCATGAGATATTTCATGTCTTTATAATGCTTGGAACGTTATGTCACTTCATTTGTGTTTTTAATTATATAATTTAGTAGTACGTATTGATAGATGTGTTGGTGAAATAAACTAAGTAGCTTTACTTAATAAAATAAATAAAAAGTAGCTATCTTTCTAATTTCTTGGTCATCAAGGCTAATAACAATACTTTCCTTTATAGGCGTCTTTATTACCATAACTTATTCTATTCTTATACTAAAAAAAGTAGTGAAAAAGTAGTGAAAAAGTGATTATGCTTTAAAACAAACGAAAAAAGCACTCCATTCAATTAAAAATGGTAGTGCTTTTTCATATAATTTTATTTATTATTTTTTATTTAACCAATACCACCATATATAACTCCAAGTACTATAACTACTATAGTTATAATCACAAAAACATATTTAGCAAGGTATATAAAATTCATTCCTAATTCTCTGCTAGCACCTTTATTTACTTCTATAAGTGCTTTTTTAGAATCTCCTAAGTAGTAAAATACTAAAAATACTATAAGTGCTGCTAGTGGTGATACTATTATGGTAATAAAATTAGTGAAGTTATCAAATCTAGCCATACTTAAATTTAAAGGTATTGATAATATAAATGTTATTACTGCTATTGTAATAGATGCTTTTTTTCTATTAAGCTTTGTTTGTGAAATCAATGCTTCAACTGGACCCTCTAGCATATTAATAGATGATGATATAGCTGCAAATAATAAACTTAAGAAAAATACTATAGCTATTATTCTTCCACCAGGCATAGCCTTAAATATTGTTGGCATTGTTATAAATAATAGTGGTGGTCCTGCCATTGGATCTAAATTAAATGCAAATACAGATGGCATTATAACAAATGAAGCAAGTAATGCTGCTATTGTATCTAGTATTGCTGTACTTAAAGCAGACTTTGGTATATCAAAATCATCTTTCATGTAACTACCATATACGACCATTCCACAACCATTTAATGATACTGTAAAGAAAGCTTGTCCTAAAGCCATTATCCAAGTATTAGGTTTAAGTAAAAATTCCCACTTAGGATTTAATAAGTATTTAACACCTTCCATTGCTCCTGGAAGTGTAAGTGATCTAATTGCAAGTAAAATAAATATTACAAACAACGCTGGCATAATTATTGTATTTATTTTTTCTATACCCTTTGTTACTCCTACATAAACTATAGCTAATGTTAATGCTATAGCTATAAAATTCCAAACTATAGTTTGACTTGTTCCTGAAAATCCTTCAAAAAAATTATGAACATCTACTGAAAACAATTCTCCTGTAATACTCATTGAAAAATATTTCATTATCCATCCTACAACTATGTTGTAAAACATAAATACTCCTGCTAATCCTATTACAGGTATTAATGCTACTATCTTTCCACCTTTTTTATTTTTTTCAGCAAATGTTGTTATAATTCCTGCTGCTGAACCACCTTTAAATTTTCTTCCAAAGGCAAACTCTGTTATTAATCCTGTTGAACCTAATAACAATACAAAAATAAAGTATGGAATTAAAAAAGCTGCTCCTCCATTTTGACCTAATCGATATGGAAACATCCATATGTTTCCTAGTCCTACTGCTGCTCCTATACATGAAAGTATAAAACCAGTCCTACTCTTAAAATTTTCTCTCTTAGCCATTCCTACTGTCCCTCCTAAAATAAATAAAAAATTATAAAGACTACTTTGAACTAATTATAAGATTTTTCTATTTTTATAATTTTCCAAAGAATAATCGAGTAGGAGCTAAATAATTATTTTATTTAGCGTCCTCTCACACCACCG
>NZ_CAURTC010000065.1:0-12500 GCF_963527835.1 uncultured Clostridium sp.
TTTTATCTAGTATTTCTCTCACCATAATTTCTCTCCTCCATAGTGTTTTATCTAAATAAGGCTCATGCTCAAATACATAAGCCTTAAAATTTTAATTACATTTTATCTATTATATAATTGTATCCTTCAAACGTTTTACCTTGTTCTTCATCTATAAATCTCTGAAATGAGTTATATGATATTGTTTTTCCACTCAATTCTGTTTTATAAAATGTAATTGTAACAGTTTTTCTTTTATCTTTTATTTCGACATCTTCGTTCTCAATGTTGCTATATACACTAACATTTTCTATATTATCTACCTTTACTATTTTAGTTCCACTCAACCAAACTTCATCGTCACAAACGTAAATGTCTCTTATACTTTCTTTTAATCTTAATAATCCTTCTAATCCATTTGCACCTGCATATAAAAGAATATCCTCTCTCATTTCTAGTAACTTTTCTGCTTTTTCTCCAATTGTTAATTTTCTCATAATATCTCTCCTTTTGTTTAAAAATTTTATTTTATAGTAAATCTTCTATCTCTAGAAGTTCTTTAGCTGCTTTAATATTTTCTTCTTCTGTCTTCTTATCTCTCATCATTTGTTCTTTAATAACAACAGATAACTTTTTAACAAAAAGACTATTTGCTAACCTATTTCCCTTAGCAATCTTTATACTATCTAAAACCTCTTTAACTCTTTTATCTGGAATATATTCTTTATCCATTATTTCAACTAGGGTTTCAAATATTTCTAAAACATCAGCTTTTCTTCCTATATAGTCCCATTCATCTTCAGAATTATTAGTTCTTTTAGCAATTAAATTATTTAGGTTATTAAATAATTCTTTTTCTCTAATATCTAAATCTAACATTTCCATATATTCATATGGGATATTTGTTCCCACTTGCTCAACTTCTATTTCTTTCTTGGTTTCATTATCCCAAATAATATCTGTATAAGTGTATTCAAACGTATCAGTCTCCAATTTTAGTTGCTGCAATTTTAATTTATCAAGCTCTGTAAGCTCTTTTTGAAAGTATTCTTCTGGGATACCCTTAAATATTTCTTTAAGCTTTTCATAATGTTTCTCTGATACTTTTCTTCTGCCACTTGTCCATGCAGCTATAGTTTGTCTAGATATACCTAATCTTCTTCCTAAATCCGCATATGAAATACCAAAAATCTCACACAAGTATTGAATTCCGATCATAATAAACCACTCCTTTGTTTAACCTTATAATATATATTATATTATCTTGTAATACAAAGTTAAACAAAGAAGTTTATTTATTAACACTTTATTTACAATTTTACTACTTAGGTATATTAATATATTCCTCTATATCTAAGAATCTTAACTAAGAAACCACTCATTACAAACATATTCTTCCTCAAAATTATCATACACTTCTTGCCTTACGAAATACTCATTATTTACTTTTAATATCATTATGTACTCATCATCTGTCTCTAATTCTTCTTTAGTTGCATCTAACAATCCTTTAAGCTCTTGTCCACTTACTTTGCTAACTAAATTGCAAACACAATTATCTAACATAGTTCTTTCTAAGTTCAATTCTATATTCTTTATCTTGCTGAAGAACTCCTTTGGATCTATATACATTCCATCATAAATTTTAAAATTTAAATCAATCATTTTTTCTCTCCCTTTATTTAATTATTATCATCATTTATTGCTTGTACATTTGCATATATATTCATTATATCTAAGTACATCTTCATAACATGGAATAATATTTTATCATCTGAAATTATACAATTTTCGGTTGATAATATCTCTTGTTTAAATCTAATTGAGTCATAAAAAATATAAAAAGAAAATAAAATTATTGTTGGTAATATTATTTCTGGTAAATTTAAATATATATTTAGTAAATTACTTATTAATGAAACTATCAAACATACAAATAAAAACTTACCCATTTTTTTAATTATTTTTTCATCTTTTTTAATTATTTTTTCATAAGAAAAGTATCCTAAAAAAATAGATATAGAAACTATTAAAAATGTAATTATTAAGCAAAGTATAATATTTACACTTTTAGCATATGATAAACATAATCCAATCAAAAAAGGTTCAATAAAAAATATTATCTTTTTTAATACTCCACCATTAGAATATGCAAATATAAACATTAGAATAAAAGAAATTAAAATTAGTACTAAAAATATAATTGATTCCTTTTCCGCATTAATAAATATTCTTCCAGTAATATCACCTAATGCTGTTATAATTAAAGTACTAGCTATATAACAAAAATATTTCAAATATGATTTAATAAAGTTTTTTTTGCGTATTCCACTCCTTTCTTCTATTTCTTCTTCCACGTATTTTCTATCCATGACCTCTCCCCCTTATTTGTTTAAAATATTATAGAGTTTCATACTTTCGCTTACTTGTGGTAAGCTAAGTTTCTCAATGCTTATACCTTGCTCTCTTAATTCTTCAATGAATTTCTTGAAGGTTTTTACACTCATAATTCTCATCTCCTCATATATTAAATTGTAGATATTGAATTAATTTATTGTTAACTCGTGTCTACATTTATAATTATAATCCTCATTTTAGTGATTGTCAATCATCTTTTTAATGATTTATTCATTATTTTAATTATTTTTTCATTATTTTATTTACTGAATACTTAAAATGAGTTATATTATATATGAGGTGATTTCAATGATTAAAATGAAGTTACATATTTTATTAGCTGAGAGACATATGCAGCAAAAAGATTTAGTAGAGTTAACTGGTATAAGCAAAAATACTATTGGTGCATATTGTAATGAAACTAATAAACATATAGTTAAAGAACATTTAGATTTAATCTGTAAGACTCTTGGAGTTAAGGTTGAGGACATCGTTGAGTTTGTAGAAGATGAGTCTTAATAGCCTCCAAAAGATAGGATCTAGTCTTATATATAAGGCTAGGTCTTATTTTTTGCATAAGAAAAAGCCACACAAATAAAATGCAGCTCTTCTTAAACATATTCTATAATCCATTTTTTATTTTCATTAATTCATCTTCACTTAATCCAGTTGAAGAAACTATGATATCCATATCTACATTAGCTATTAAAAGTTTTTTAGCTACTTCTAATTTACCTTCTTCTCTTGCACCTTCTAAAGCTGATATTCTATCATATATAGCTTTTTCTCTCATATTATATTTTTCTCTCTCTTCACTATTCATACTAAGCTTATATAATTCATCTTTTGCTAATCTAATTTCTTCACTACTTTTTTCTAATTCCCTAACTGTATTACTTTCTGGTTCAACTAAGAACTCTAACCATTTTTCTAAGGCATCCATTTTTTCAATATCAACATTTTCTTTATTACCTATTTCATTAAACTTAGGTAATTCAATGAAATGTATTTCTTGAAGATCTGTAAGTTCTTCATTTGAAGTTATTTCTTTTAGTCTATATGCATTATGATATTTATCATTTTTTAAATATTTGAAATTTAATATATTTATGCAGACAGTTCTTTCTAATTTACTGTAGTTATCTCTATTTTGTATTTGCTCTGAATACATTTTACTCCAATAATATAAGGTTCTTTGTATCATGTTATATTCATTCTTTACCTGGATTTCAATATTTATATGTTCCTTATTGCTAGTTGTAGCTTTTACATCTAATCTACTAAATTTATCTTCTAAAAAATCTTTATCTATATCGTTATTTTTAATTTCTACATCTTTTATGGGTGTTGTTGGTTTTATTACTGCATTTAAAAAGTTAATTAGTATAGGTTTATTTTTCTCAGTACCAAATATCTTTTTAAACACAAAATCTATTTGTGGATTCAATAATGTTCTATATACCATTTAGAATTACTCCTTTCAATAGTTATTATATAATTTAATTATAGTATAGTTTTCTCTAAAATAATATATAGTGGAACTATCTAATACCGACAATATGTCTACGTTGGCATTTTTGCCTTCGTAACTATTTTGACTAATCCATTTTAACGAGTAAAATCCACCCACATTAACTAAGGTATTTAATGTCACTCTGTCGATACGACAAGCTTGTCTGATGTCGGTTAAATCTATATTCAAACTTGTCGACAAATCTAATATCTACATATAGCTACAATACGCATTACTTGGTAAATAAATAGCTCATATTTTTAATCTTAGAGTAGTTTTGATGAATTATAAGTCTAAGCTAAAATAAAGTGTTCTATGAGCCTTCTATTTAATATGCAAGGGGGCGTGTTTTGAAGTCCTATTTTAGGACATCATTAAAGGTATTCCCATTTTCCTAAGATGCATATTATGCATTATTCAATTTTCAGATGTTATATAAGTACTTTCCTATTAGGAATTTACTACAATAATAATTGCAACATTATAACTATATTCTAGGGTTATATATCTTCCTGTTTTTAGGCATAAGAAAAGAGCATACCACCTGGATATACTCTATTATTTGTTTATTTAATTAGGTAATTGTGTTTTAAATACATTGTAATTACTTACTATTTCATTATCTAACTTATTAATCTCATTTTTATATGAATTCAAACTTCCATTAGGACTAATAGCATCTTTCTCAAAACTAGATAATGATTGGTACATTTTTAATAATGAATCATATGCTGATCTATATTTATCATTTGGATTATTTAATTCTTTCATTTCATCATCTATTGTCTTCATTCTATCGTTTAATTCACTATTTATACCAGTATTATTGTTATATTCCATATAACATCCAAGAACATCATTAAAAGATAACGCTTTATCATCAAATTTTAATGGACTTGTATTAGCTATAAAATTATTAGGATCAATGCCAATACTTTGAGCTATATATCCTCTAGTCCAACTACTACTGCTTTCAATTTTTCCACCCCATAATTTAGTGTAATTATTAATCACTTTTTCACAATCTGCTGCTAGGCTAATCATTTGACTTGATGTATCAATAATTTCTTTTTTATATTGATTTTCTTTATTAATTTTATAACCTATAATTCCTACTACTATCAAAATTATGACTACTATACTAATTATAATTTTTCCTTTCTTCTTATTCTTCTTAGGTTTACTTCCCTCCATACTTACCACACTCCATAACCTGTTAAAATTTCACTTTTAATATTAACAAATTATGTATATTATGTAAAGTTAATTGAAATTATACTTTCTTTTCTATAATATCTAAATTGAGGTGATAAATATGAAAATAGGTACTAATTTACAAAGAATAAGAAAGGCTAAAGATCCTAAAATAACTCAACAAGATTTAGCTAAAGCTACTGGACTAAGTAGAAGCTATTTATCTGATATAGAACATAATAAATATAATCCTAGCTTAGATACCACTATAGCCTTATCTAATGCTTTAGGGGTTACTCTTAATGAATTAGTATATAACATACCTACAACTAATAATAATGAATTAGATAGTATAATTAATACATTAGTTACAGCTAACTTAGATACTAAACAATTAGAGTTACTAAAGTTATATGTAGATACTCTTATTAAGTAGTAAATTCATACTAATACATCTTTGAAATTGTATCGAACCTGTAATGCAAATATGAAAGTTCAATTTAGGGTTTTTTAAAGTTTCAGATATTTAGCTATTTTTAATCCTAAAACCCAATCTGAACATCCTCAAATATGTTAGATTCATATTTCTCATCTTTTGAATTATATTCATCATCTGATATAGTAGATTCTAAACTATCTTTTGTTTCTTCTGAATTAACTTGTGGTTTAACTGATAAAAATTCTTCTATTTGTTCTTCAAATGTCTTAATTTTAAAATTATCAATTCTATTAAACCTATCAATAATATCTTTTTCTTTTTCTATTTCATCTTCTATTAAAATTGCATTTATTATATCTAATAATGCTCTATTATCAAACTCACGTTCCAAGCTAATTTGATCTTGTGTAAGAGTTAAATATCTTTTTAGTTCATCAATATTTTCTTTTACAAAAATACAGTATCTTATATAACGACTAAGATTCAAATTCATTTGGTCAGCTTCCTTTTGTAACTGTTCCTTTTCTTGTTCTGTTACTCTTACTCTTAGTTCTTTTGTTTTCATATCTTTTCTACTAAATTCTATAGCCATTTTAATAAAACCTCCTATATTTTTAGGTTAATTATATCATATACACATAAATATAGCAATTTTTATACCACAAATTCGTAGCTACATTTAGATGTCATTTTATAATATGCACTTTTTATTAAAATTACTACAATTACCAACCTAAGAGATCTTTTTCTAATTCATTCATATCTTGATCTCTTTGTGTAAAGTTTGCATGATTATTTATTTTTTTATTATCTATGTTAATATTAACTTCCTTAGTCTTGTCCATATCATTTAAAGTTGCAAGAAGATAACCTTTATAGTTTTTAATTTTAGTATTTGTAGCACTAGCAGCTAATATTGCTTTAGCTATTTTATTAAAATCATAAATACTTAATAAATCTTTAATATCAGTTTTCTTTAATTTAAACTTATTGTTTTGGCATATTTGTAAAAGCTTAATAACTTCTTTCTTTCTTTCTTCTTCCTCATCTTCGTTAGAAGAAGAAGATATATTATTATTTAACTCAGTATTATTAATATTAGTATTATTAGAGTGTGATTTTAACACTTCTAGAGATGTGATTTTCACACTTCTAGAAATGTGATTTTCACACTTCTGTTGATATGACTGGTTTTCAAGCTCTTTTTCAATTTCAATTTGTAATAGATAATGCCAGCTTGGTTTACCTTGACCTTTCTGTTCAGAAATTAATAAATCATACTTTCTTAATTCCTTTAATTGCTTTACTACTTTTTGATTTCCCCAGCCTGTAAGATCCATTAAGTTTTCTATTGTTGCTATGAAATAAACTCTATTACATTCATCTATCCAACCATTAGAGATTGATAGGCTATTTCTATCAGCTAGTATTGCATAAAGTAGTTTTGAATCAGAACTCATACTATAATATTTGGAATTTTTATTCATGAATTGTTTTGGGACTTGAAAGAATTGTTTTCTATTTTCTGTTTCTAATGTGAAAAATCTATTATTTGATTGCATAAAAATATACCTCCTAATTTAAGAATAATTAAAAAACATTACACCTATCCTTAATTAGAAAGTATCTATATGATTAAAAAATAAAAATATTGTTGTTAAATATTTTATTGCTTTTTTTTTGCATATGCATTATAATAAATCATATAATATTAATGCAAATATTTTAGAGATACTTTCTCTAGGTTGTGAGCCTATTAAATTCAAAGTTTGGTCGCCGAGAATTTAATAGGTTTTTTGCTATTTAATTAATCCGTTTTCAAAAATTTGTTGTTTTCATTATACTATAATTAGTAAGATTTTGTCTACTAAAGTTATCCACAGTAGGATAACTTTTAGATAATAATGTAGAATTTGTTGTGGATAAGTCTATTTAAAAGGAAGGTTTTAAGAATCTTCCTTTTTTTATATATAATAACACACATTTTATACACACACAATACGTATATTGCTCTAAAAATATTAATTATATTTCAATAATATGGAAAAATATACACACGTTATGTTGACATAATGCACAAAAAGTAATATAATTAAAATATAGAAAAATTATTGGAGGTAATTGTTATGATATTAGGAATAGATGTGGGATATTCCCATACAAAAGTTATAGGTGAGAATATATTATTTTCATTTAAATCTACTGTAGAAGAAGGAGCTTTAGATATTGGTAATGCATTAGTAGTTGAATATGATGGAAAAACTTATACAATAGGTGAAGAAAATGGACTTTATGCTACAGAAATAAATAAAATTCATTCTTTAAATTTTCAGGTTTGCTTGTTTACTGCAATAGCAAAGGCTATGGGAAATAAAGCAACAGAGAATATACAATTAGTTACTGGTCTTCCAGCTCAATATTACCAAGCTCAAAAGGATGATTTAATAAAAGAATTAAAAGGAAAAAAGGTTACTATAACTTTAAATGATAATCCAAAAAGATTTAATATTACAGATGTTATAGTATTTCCTCAATCAGCAGGCGTTTTATTATTAGAACCACAAAGACTTACTGGTGATACTTGTATTATTGATATTGGAGGATTTACTGTAGATTTAAGCTACTTTAATAATAAAAAACTTAGAAAACTACATACACTAGAGTTAGGAATGAACGTTTTAGCAAATACTTTAGTTCAAAAAATAAAAGCAAAATATGGTGTAAGTTATGATGTTTTAAAGGTTGATGACATTTTAAATAACGGAGAAATAATAGTAGATGGTAAATCACAACAAATAACTGAGTTAATAGATGAAGTCTTAGAACAACATACTAATTTAATAATGAATAGATTAAAAGGAATACAAGAATATAATACTTCTAAACATATATTTATAGGTGGCGGTGCTAAAAGATTAGAAAAATTTATTGGAATAAATAGTGTAGATCCAGACAGTATTTTTACCAATGCACAAGCTTTCTATAAAATAGGATGTGAGAAATTTGAAAATTAGAAAAAATATATCTCTAGAAGAACATATTTTAGAAAAAGGCTTAGAAAGGGCTAAAGAACTTTTTGGAGGTAACTTTAGCATATATTTAGCTTATTTAATACAACAAGATACCAATTCTTTGCAATCTAAGGAAGTTGAAGTAAAACCTAAAAAAAGTCAATTAGATGAAGAAGTTGCTACTTCAATAGATGATATATTAAATATGTAATTCTAGTAATACAAGTAATACTTTATTTAAAAAGATTAAGTTGAAATATACTTAGTCTTTTTATTGCTTTATCATGGGAATTATTGTAAAGTAATACTAAGTGATACTTTGTAATGTAAGGGATGTGGATAGTGTGGATAATGTGAATAATTTTGATTTGGTTAGAGAAATTAATAGTTTGTTAAATAAAGGTATGAGTTTGAATGATGTTGCTAAGCAATTAAAAACTAATAAAAAAGATTTACTGAAAGTAATGAAAGGTAGAGATTACATTTTCGATAAAAGTGAAGGTTGTTTTATACAAGAAAAACCAATAATACAAAGAATAGAGAAACTTGAGCAACAACAAAGAGAAATACTAGAATTACTTAGTAATACTAAGCAAAAAAATGAATTGAAAATTGATAATGATATTTTAAATGGGAAAATTATAGGGCGCAGTTTTAAACTCTATGAAAATACATCAAAAAAGTTTACTGAGTTTTGTAACACACATAGAGAACTGAAAATGTATGAAATTCTCAGCATAGCTTTGGAGAAATTTATGGAAGATAATAAATAAATTAAATCTTTAGCATTAAATAGATAATTAATATATAATTTTAATTATAAATAAAAAGAAAAGAGTTGATACATATGAAAAAGAAATTAATAGCTAGTTTAATAATAGGAACTTTTCTAATTTCTGGTTTATCTTTTATAGGATGTAATAAATCTGATAGCTCAACAGCTCAAACTAATACTGAATCAGATAGTAATTCAAAAAAAGATTCAACAACAGAAGATAATAAAATAGATAGTGATCAAAATAAACAGGAGTCTTCTAAAGATTCAAATAAAGAAAATAGTTCGTCATCAGAAACACCTAAAAAGGATAATGAAAATGCGGAGAATTCTAAAGATTCTAAAAAAGCAAATGATTCTGCTATCTCAAAAGAAAAATCTAATAAAGAAGATAATTCTTCTAAAAAAACAGATTCAACTTCAAATGATGAAAATAAAACTAATAAAAATTCAAATAGTGATTCTGAAGAAAAAAATTTAAAATATGAATATGAAGAAGCAGATAAACAATTAAATGAACTTTGGGATCAAATAGTAAGTTATGGTGCAGATTATCCAGATTTAATTAAAAGTCAAAAAAAATGGATAAAATATAAAGATAGTAAAGATTTGGCTACAAAAACAAAATTAACACAAGAGAGAATAACAACATTACAAAAATGGTTTGCTTATCAGATGAGGATACAAGGCGAGAAGGGGTATCAATTTGCTCAAACTCATAAATGTCCAAGCTTAGATTGGGAATAAAGTATATATAATTTATATATTTAGATTTTATTGGAAAATATGTTTAAATTTATAGAATATGTCTATAATTTAAATGACATTTATAGAAAATTTCCTTATATATTTTTTAAAGTTTAAGCTACACAATTTAAGTGTAGCTCTTTTTTTATTTTATAATCTTTTATATAAATCAAAATTTTCATTAATTTCTTCATCTATCTCTTTATCTGTAAATTTTCTAGTTTTATCTAATTCTCTTTGAATTTGAAAGTTATATTTGTAACCATATTCTTTTATAAAATCCAAAACATCATTTAAACAAATTTCTTTATTCATAATATTATTCTCCTAGGTTTTTCTTTAGTATATTATTTTTAAGCTTAAAAGGCAAAAAAATAGGTTAGAAATAAATTCTAACCTATAACTTTACTAACAAAAGGAGTATATGATCTGTCATCAATCATGAGTCTTCCTGAACAATGATTATTAGATGATTTATAAATACTATAAAGAATTCCACTATTACCATAAGGTATATCAGCTGCTACTTTAGTCCATGTTCCTATCTCTTTAGAGCTATCAACTGGATTACTTAGAACTCTAACAAAAACTCTGTCATTATAATCAAAGTTCTGAGGTGCTGCATAAAAAACACATTTATCTTCTACGTTTATATAATCGAAAAAGTAATTCGTACTCATACTTCCATAACACCTACCCAAGCTATTATCGAGTCTTTCTATAAAATCTGCATTGTAAACTTGATTTGGTTCTCTTGTTAAATCTATTGCCCCAATATAGAGGGGACAGCAACATTTAACACCTAGCTCCTTATACGCATAATGACCATTGATATCCCAAACTTTAACGACAATAAATGAATCTTTACTAAATGATATTGGACATTTAAAAGTGAATTTATTAGGTGCAGAAGAACCTGTAACTGGTCTCCAATTTGTAATTTCTATATCATTTACAAATATTTTATAAGGAGAACAAGATAAAAATAAATATATACTAGCATTTTCTAAAGTATTTCCAGCTTTAAATCTATCTGGAGATATTTCGCATCTAAGTATTTTTATATTATCCTCGAATAATTCTTTTAAAATATTCTCTTTGATTTTTCCAACTTCATATAGAGTTTTAGTTAATGCCGAATATTCGTTTGAACTTTCTATACTAGAATCATTTCTAAAGCTTTCTTCAACAGTTATTTTGAAGTTCATCGTACTTAATATTTCTAGACCTTCATATATTGTCAACTCAGCATCTATTATTCCTGGAACGGCTAACATTTGTGAAGTTAGCAGTACTTCTATCATACCTTCATTTGCATCTACTATTGTTGCATCATTGAAAACTTCTTTTCCATCAGGTTTTCTAGCACAAATCCTAACTGTTTTATTTTCTAAATTAAACTTAATACAATTATCTAAAATTTGCACTAATAAATATCTAGTATTATCTCTTTGCTTTACAACTATATTGCTATAGGATTGTCTTGAAATATCTAATGTTAATTTATTTAAACTTTTAATAATAATCTCCCCTTTCTAAATAAAAAGAGTACCCAACTTTGGATACCCTTAAATTATTGAACTATTTATTTTGAGCACCTTCCTAAAATGGGAATGTGACATTAATTTTCTAAATATTCTTTTAAAACATCTTTGTAAATATCTGTTATACATACTATTCTTTTTGGGTTAGTACCATATATTCCATTTTCATGAAAATATTTTATATTTATACATTCTGCATCTCTTAGATTTATAAGTATATCGGCAACTTCATCAAAGGTTCCATAATCTTTTAAATCTTCATAAATACTTGCTAAATCGGTAAACTCATTAATGTTATCTAATAAATATTTAGCCACTTGTCTTTCTTCCTCGCTAATTACATTTTTTGTTATTTTCATATATTTTACCTCCCATAAATTTACTACAATTTAATATTAATAAATTATGTATAATATGTAAAGTTTATAATAAATATGGAAGGAGTTTTATATATTCTTAAACAACTTGTCCTATTCTTAAACTTGGTGCAAAATTAACTGGAGTACCATTATATCTTAATTCTATATGACAATGGTTACCTGTAGAATTTCCAGTACTTCCACTTAGGGCAATTACCTGTGCTTGTTTTACATGGTCACCTTCGTTAACTAGCAACTTACTATTATGTCCATAAATAGTAACTAATCCACCACCATGATCTATCATCAAGTATTTTCCGTAACTTGTAGTTAACTCTCTTCTTTTAATAACTACACCGTCTCTTGCTGCATGAACGGGAGTACCTTCTGGACAACCTATATCTGTTCCTGTATGTTTAGCTGCTCCTGAGGGGTATTTTCCAAATAATGCCGTTACAGAACCACTAACTGGTAGAATCCAATTACCATAAGCATTTGTTATAGTTTTAAAATTACCAGTAAAGCTTGGAAAATAACCATCA
>NZ_CAURTC010000066.1:0-12256 GCF_963527835.1 uncultured Clostridium sp.
CAGCCCCCATTACGGACTTTCACCGATTAGTACGTGCCCATGCTGGGCACACAACCAAAAAGGAAAGCCTCATCAAGGCTTTCCTTTTTAATTCTTTTTAAGTTCTACAACAACTCTTCTAAAAGGTTCTTTTCCTTCACTATAAGTGTTAACAAATGAATTATCTTGTAAAGCTGAATGAATTATTCTTCTTTCATAAGGATTCATCGGTTCTAGTCTAAACAGTCTGCTAGTTCTCTTTACTTTTTCAGCAGTTTTCTTTGCAACATTCTTGAGAGTTTCTTCTCTCTTTTTTCTATAATTCTCTATATCAAGTACGATTCTTTTATATTGAATGCTGCTATCTTTATTAATCATTAAAGAAATAAGGCATTGTAATGAATCTAAGGTCTCTCCCCTATAGCCGATAAGCAAGCCTAGTTTATCACCTGACAAACTTACATTTATCACATCATCTTGTTCATTAATATCTATTACTGCCTTTATGCTCATAGAATCAAGAATTTTATTTATAAAATTTCTTATATCATCAATATAGTTATATTTTAAGGTTACTTTTATTTTAGCTCGTTTAGCATTTAAAAAACCAAATAACCCTTTTGATCCACGTTCCAAAACCTCAACATCTACCATTTCTTTTGTTGTATTTAACTCAAGTAAAGCTTTGTTTAAGGCTTCTTCAACATTTTTCCCCTCTAATTCTACTGATCTCATTCCCTAATTCACCACCTTATTATATAAAGAAAGTATATATTAAAAAATTATTTTTTCTTTTTCTTCTTTGTACTAGCTAAATTCTTAGGTTCTTCAACAATCATAGAAAAACTAGAATCTGAAGATTCTGAAACAGCTGTTTCTGCTGCTGCTAATGCAACCTTTTTCTTAGCTGGTAAATAATTTAAGAAATATGTTTGTATAGTTTGAATAACATTTCCTATTATCCAATATAACACTAATATTGATTTAAAGTTTATTGACATAAATCCCATCATTAACGCCATAACTAAACTCATAGTCCCCATATTCATAGGTGAATCATCCATAGGAGTAGCTTTTGTCATTAAATAAGATGGTAAGTATGTTGATAAGGCTGCTAAAATAGGTAGTATCATTGTTGTATCTTTAGAGCCTAAATCTTTAATCCATAAAAACGACGCTCCATTCATGCCTTCTATTCTAAAGAATACATAATATAAAGCCATTAATATTGGTAATGGTAATAATGATGGAACACATCCTCCAGTTAAACTAACATTATTTTCTTTATAAAATTTTCTCATCTCTTCATTTAATTTTTCTGGATTACTCTTATATTTTTCTTGAAGCTTTTTCATTTGTGGTTGAACCGCTTGCATTTTTTGAGTAGACTTTGCTGCTTTTATGTTAAGTGGCAGTATAAGTAATCTAATCATTAATGTAAATGTAAAAATAGCTAACACATACGATAATCCGACATCTGAAACACCTAGGTTTAAGATGAAATCATGTAGATAATTGAATATATTAGCCATAAATTGAATTATCTTTTCAAACATTAAAATCTATACCTCCTAAACTTCATTACTTTACAGGATCGTACCCACCTTTACAAAAAGGATTACACCTTAAAATTCTATACAGCGCCATTAAACTTCCCTTAATAACACCGTACTTATTTATGGCATCCAATGCATACTGTGAGCAAGTTGGCGTAAATCTACAACATGGACTTCTCCCAGGTGAAATAGATTTTCTATAAAATTTAATTAGACTTAACACCATTTTCTTCATCATAATATAAGCCTGCCTTTTTAATTAAATTCTTCATCGCCTTTTCAGTTTCAAAATAGTCACTATCTCGCATAGGATTTCTTGCTAAAAATACACAATCATATCCTTTTAATATATTATTATAATTTAATCTAAAGCTTTCGCTTAATAATCTCTTACATTTACTTCTAACAACACTATTTCCAACTTTTTTACTTACAGAAATTCCTACTTTACTATATGCGATACCATCTTTATCTTTATTTCTCTTATTTTTTAATACATATAGAACCAAAGTCTTATTGGCAAATGATTTTCCTCTTTTATATACAATTATAAATTCTACATTTTTCTTTAATCTATAAATCATACGGTATTTCCATTACTCCTTTTTTCCTGCATTTGCAGAAAAAAGGCCACTTAATGCGGCCCTTATGCTGTTAATTTTTTTCTTCCTTTTTGTCTTCTTTTTCTAAGAATGTTTCTTCCTGATTGAGTGCTCATTCTTTTTCTGAAGCCATGTTCCTTTTTTCTTTGTCTCTTTTTTGGTTGATAAGTCATGAACATTTAAAATGCACCCCCTTGTTTTTTATTATTTATAGTAAAAACTATACTTTGCGGTTATTTTAAAATTACTTTTCTATTATATATATATCCTAATTTTCTGTCAAGATACAGTCTATTGTTGATAAATATTTATTAAACATAATATTTTTGTGGATAACTTATTGAATCTCCCTGTTTACTTATGATATTATAAATACTATAACTGTGAATAACTTAAATTAATAAATATTTATCCACAGCTGTGGATAAATATGTGAATAACTTGTTTACTTTTAAAATTTTTTTTTAAAATTATTTTATATTTTCTCACCATAATTGAAATTATATACTATCGATTGATGTTTATATGTATTTTTTATAATTGTTGATAAGTATATAGTTTAATTTTTTTTCTAAATAAGTTATCCACATGTGTATAAGTTTATTCGCTTAGTCAACAATTAAAATATATTGTTTATTATATTGTTAATATCTTGTTAATAATTTATATATACCTTAAAAAAAATTTTTTTTTAATAATATTTGGAGGATAGAGATGGATGCTGACCTAAATAAATTGTGGGAAAAAACCTTGAATATAGTAAAAAGTGAAATGAGTGAAGTCAGTTTTAACACTTGGATTAAAAGTTGTGAACCTATTTCTATATCTGATACAAGTATAAAAATAAGCGTTCCAAATTCTTTTACTAAAGATATTTTAGACAAAAGATACAAAAGTTTGGTTGCTAATTCTATAGAAGCTGTTTGTTCTAAATTATATGATATAAAATTCATAATAGAATCAGATCTTAATAATGAAGATGAATTAAATAGTAGTGATAATTCTAATAAAAATAGGAATAAAAATTCTACAAAAAATATAGTTGTAAATGATGAAATGTCTTCAACTTTAAATCCTAAATATACTTTTAATTCATTTGTAATAGGTAATAGTAATAGATTTGCTCATGCAGCTTCACTTGCTGTTGCCGAAGCGCCTGCTAAAGCGTACAATCCTTTGTTTATATATGGAGGAGTTGGTCTTGGTAAAACGCATTTAATGCATGCAATTGGACACTATATTCTACAAAACAATACTAAAGCTAAAGTCGTTTATGTTTCTTCAGAAAAATTTACAAACGAATTAATAAACGCTATTAAAGATGATAAAAATGAAGAATTTAGAAAAAAATATAGAAACGTAGATGTCTTACTTATAGATGATATTCAATTCATCGCAGGAAAAGAACGTACTCAAGAAGAGTTTTTCCATACTTTCAATGAACTACATGACGCAAATAAACAAATAATTCTATCATCTGATCGTCCCCCAAAAGAAATTCCAACATTAGAAGATAGATTAAGATCAAGATTTGAATGGGGTTTAATTGCTGATATTCAAGTACCAGATTTTGAAACTAGGATGGCAATTCTTAAGAAAAAAGCTGATGTAGAAAATTTAAAAGTAGCAAATGAAGTTATGGGGTACATCGCTACAAAAATAAAATCTAATATTAGAGAATTAGAAGGTGCATTAATAAGAATAATTGCATATTCATCTTTAACTAATAGAGAAGTTACAGTTGATTTAGCATCAGAAGCATTAAAAGATATAATTTCTAAAAAACAAGGAAAACACGTAACTATAGCATCAATTCAAGAAATCGTTGCTAATTATTTTAACTTAAAAATAGATGATTTAAAATCTCAAAGAAGAACTAGAAATGTAGCTTATCCAAGACAGATAGCTATGTATTTAAGTCGAAAACTAACAGATATGTCTTTACCTAAAATAGGAGAAGAATTTGGTGGTAGAGATCATACTACTGTAATTCATGCTTATGAAAAAATATCTGAGAATCTAAAGAGTGATGAGAACTTACAGCATACTGTTTCTGACATTACAAAGAAGGTTTCTCAAAATTAATTAACATATGTACATAATAAGTATTGAATAACTTGTGGATAACATTAGTTTAATAATACTCTATTGAAAACTGTGGATAAGATGTGCTTTTTGTTACTGACTTATCCACAATCTTTTTGCACAAAATTCCGTTGATATTACTAGGTTTGAAGTACTTATCAACAAATCAACAGCCCCTACTACTATTACTATTATATATAAATATATATCTATTCTAATTAAATTTAAAAATATATGTGAATAATTAAGGAGGATTTTTTATGATCTTTATATGTGAAAAACATAAATTATTAGATGGTATTTCTATAGTTCAAAAAGCTATTACAGGAAAGTCAACAATGAAAGTATTAGATGGTATTTACATAAATGCTACTAATGATGGATTAAGATTAATAGGTTCAGATATGGATCTTAGCATTCAAACATTGGTTAAAGCAGATGTTTTAGAAAAAGGTGAAATAGTTATTGATGCTAAGATATTTGGAGAGATTATTAGAAAACTTCCAAACTCTGATATAAAAATAGAAACAGCAAAAGAAGATGTAATACAAATCACTTGTGAAAAATCAGTTTTTAATGTTGTATGCATGAATGCCGAAGAATTCCCATCATTACCTAACATTAACGAAGACTTAAAAGTAGAAGTCAATGAAAGTATTCTAAAAAATATGATTAAGGGAACATCTTTTTCTATTGCGCAAGATGAAGCAAGACCTATTTTACAAGGGATATTATTTCAAGTTAAAGATAGAACTTTAAATTTAGTTGCACTTGATGGATATAGATTAGCTATAAGAAGTGAATTTTTAGATAATGATATTAATTTAGAAGTAGTTATTCCAGGAAAAACATTAGTTGAAGTATCAAAAATATTAGAAGACCATGATAAAAATGTAGATATAACTTTTACTAATAATCATATATTGTTTAATTTAGAAAATACTAAAATCATATCAAGATTATTAGATGGGAAATTTGTAAATTATACATCATTACTACCTCAAGAACATAAATTATTAGTTACTGTGAAAAAAGAAGAATTCCAAAATGGTATTGAAAGAGCTTCTTTAATGGCCAAAGATGGAAATAATAATTTAATCAATTTAGATCTTAAAGAAGAGACACTAATCATAACATCTAATTCTCAATTGGGAAAAGTTAGGGAAGAAGTATCAATAAATCTGCAAGGTGATGAAATAGAAATTGCATTTAATTCAAGATATTTATTAGATGTTCTTAAAAATATGGAAAGTGATGAAGTAATTTTAGAAATGACATCAGGGGTAAGTCCATGTGTTATAAAAGAAAAAGATGGAGAAAATTCCCAATATTTAGTTTTACCAGTAAGACAAATGAGATAAGGAGGAAATAAATATTTATTAATATTTATGCAAAAAATATGAATAAAATTGAGATTAATACTGAAATTATAAAATTAGACGCATTTTTGAAATGGAGCGGAATAGCTTCCCTAGGATCAGAAGCTAAAATTTATATACAAGAAGGTTTAATAAAAGTTAATGGAGAAATATGTTTGCAAAGAGGAAAGAAATTAAAAGCTGGAGATATTATAGAATTTGAAGATGAGCAATTTGAAATAGTTTAGTATAGCTTTTTAATTTTCTTAATAAATAGGCGATAACTTTTCTATTATGATATAATTGATTATAGGTGTATTTTATGTATATAAAAGCGATAATGTTAGCTAATTATAGAAATTACAATAATTTGGAGTTAAATCTTAGTGAAGGTGTTAATGTATTTATAGGTGATAATGCCCAAGGTAAGACTAATGTTTTAGAATCAATTTACTATTGTGCATTTGCTAAATCTCACAGAACATCACGAGATAAAGATTTAATAAATTGGAAAGAGAATGAAGCATATATAAGTTTACTTGTAGGAAAAAAAAGATTAGATAAAAGAATTGATATAAAAATTTTAAGAGACGGTAAAAAGGCTATAAAGGTTAATTCTATAAAAATAAATAAAATAGGAGAACTTTTTGGGACTTTTAACGTAGTTATGTTTTCACCAGAAGATTTAAAAATAATAAAAGAATCTCCTGGAATAAGAAGAAAATTTCTAGATATGGAGTTATGTCAAATAAGTAAAAAATATTATTTTAACCTAGTGCAATATAATAAAATATTGAATGAAAGAAATGTAATTTTAAGATCAAGGGATTTTAATAAAGATATTTTAGAGGTATATGATTTACAATTAGTAGAATGTGCTGATTATATTGTTAAAGAAAGGTTAGAATATATAAATAAGATAAATTATTATGGAAAATTTATTCACGATGAGATAACTTCAGGAAAAGAAGATATAATTTTCAAATATGATTCAGGAATAAAATTTAAAGATAATTTCAAATATGCTTTTTTAGAAAAATTAAGAAATAATTTATTAAGAGACAGAGAGCAAGGAATAACATCAGTAGGTCCGCATAGAGATGACTTTAATATATTAATAAATAATATAGACGTGAAAAAATTTGGTTCTCAAGGTCAACAAAGGACTGCAGTTTTAACTATGAAATTTTCTTCACTTAAGATTATTAAAGAAATTACAAAGGAATATCCAATTTTATTACTTGACGATGTTCTTTCAGAGCTTGATATAAATAGAAAGCGATATGTATTGAGCACGCTTAATGATATACAAACAATAATTACTTGTACCGGTATAAATGATTTAGAAGATTACTTAGATGATAAATCTAAAGTATTCAAAGTATGCAATGGAGAAATAGTGAATTAAAGGAGGAATATATAGTGTTTTTGCATTTAGGAGAAAATGTTGTAGTTCCTATAAAAGATATTATTGGAATATTCGATTTAGAAAATACTATGTATAGTTCAGATACTATACAATTTTTAAGATTAGCTGAAGAAGATGGCTTTGTAGAAAGAATTACGAATGAAAAACCTAAATCTTTTGTTATCGCTGAAGTTAATAAAATGAGTAAGATATATCTTTCGCCAATATCTTCTGCAACATTAACTAAAAGAACTGACATAGAATACAATTCGTAAGCTATAAATATTTTTAAATTTAGGAGGAGTCTGTTTTGGAACAAAATAATCAAAGATATGATGAAAATCAGATTCAAGTACTTGAAGGGTTAGAAGCTGTTAGAAAAAGACCAGGTATGTACATAGGTAGTACTAGTTCTAGAGGACTACATCACTTAGTATATGAAATAGTTGACAATAGTATAGATGAGGCTTTAGCTGGATATTGTAAAAATATAGAAGTTAAAATCAATGAAGATAATTCTATTACTTCATCTGATGATGGAAGAGGAATGCCTGTTGGTATGCATCCTAAAATGCATAAGTCAGCAGTTGAAGTAATAATGACTATACTTCATGCCGGCGGAAAATTTGGTGGCGGAGGATACAAGGTATCTGGTGGTTTGCATGGTGTTGGTGCCTCTGTTGTTAATGCTCTTTCAGAACAATGTATTGTTACAGTAAAAAGAGAAGGGCATATATGGCAACAAGAGTATAGTAAAGGTAAAGTACTTTATGATTTAAAACAAATTGGAGACACTGAAGAAAGTGGCACAACAATATATTTTAAACCTGATGCAGAAATATTTGATGAAGTTGACTTTGACTTTGATACATTATCTCAAAGATTAAGAGAATTAGCTTTTTTAAATAAGGGTATTAATATAACATTAATTGATTGTAGAGATGGTAAAGAAGAAAATTATTACTATGAGGGCGGAATAAAATCATTTGTATCTTATTTGAATAGAAATAAGACACCACTACATCCAGAACCTATATATGTAGAGGGAATAAAAGATAAAGTTACAGTTGAATTAGGATTACAATATAATGATGGATATACAGAAAATTTATTTTCTTTTGCTAATAATATTGACACAATTGAAGGGGGAACCCATTTAGTTGGATTCAAGACAGCTTTAACTAGAGCTTTCAATGATTATGCAAAAAGATTCGGATTTATAAAAGAAAATGATAAGAACTTTTCTGGCGATGATATAAGAGAAGGTCTTACAGCAGTAATATCTGTTAAAATTGAAGATCCTCAATTTGAAGGTCAGACTAAAACAAAATTAGGTAATAGTGAAGTTAAAGGAATAGTTGATTCTATAGTTAGTGAATATATAGGAATATTCTTAGAAGAAAATCCTGGAACTAGTAAAATAATTATAGATAAAGCTTTAATGGCAGCAAGAGCAAGAGAAGCTGCTAGAAAAGCAAGAGAATTAACAAGAAAGTCTGTATTAGAAAGAACAACATTACCTGGTAAATTAGCAGATTGTTCATCAAAAGATCCTAGAGAATGCGAGATTTATATAGTCGAAGGAGATTCAGCCGGTGGATCTGCGAAACAAGGTAGGGATAGAAAATTCCAAGCCATTTTACCTTTAAGAGGTAAAATAATGAATGTTGAAAAACAAAGATTAGATAAAATATTAAATTCAGAAACTATAAGATCAATGGTTACTGCATTTGGTGGCGGAATAGGAAAAGACTTTGATATTGAGAAAATTAGATACAATAGAATAATAATTATGACTGATGCTGATGTTGATGGTGCGCATATAAGAACATTATTATTAACATTTTTCTATAGATATATGAGAGAATTAATAGAGCAAGGGCATGTATACATTGCGCAACCACCTTTATTTAGAGTAGGTAAAGGTAAAAAAGAAACATATGCTTATTCTGATGCTGAGTTAGATGCAGTATTACAGGATATGGGTGGAAAAGATAGTTCAGTAGATATTCAAAGATACAAAGGTTTAGGAGAAATGAATGCCACTCAATTATGGGATACAACTATGGATCCATCAAAGAGAATTTTATTAAAGGCTGAAATTGAAGATGCAATGGCAGCTGATGAGATATTTACTATCTTAATGGGCGAAAAAGTTGAACCAAGAAGAGAATTTATAGAGCAAAATGCTAAGAATGTTGTTAATTTAGACATTTAGTACTTAATATGAGGTGAAGTACATGGAATTTAATGAAGGAAAAATTATATCTGTAGATATAAAAAATGAAATGAAAAAATGCTATATAGACTATGCTATGAGTGTTATAGTAGGTCGTGCATTACCAGATGTTAGAGATGGGTTAAAACCTGTTCATAGAAGAATACTATATTCTATGCAAATTTTAGGATTATCACCTGAAAAGGGATATAGAAAATGTGCTAGAATAGTCGGAGACGTTTTAGGTAAGTATCATCCACATGGAGATACGTCTGTTTATGATGCATTAGTTAGAATGGCTCAAGATTTCTCAATGAGATATATGTTAGTAGATGGACATGGAAACTTTGGTTCTGTTGACGGAGATGGTGCTGCGGCAATGAGATATACAGAAGCTAAGATGAATAAGATAGCAGTTGAAATGTTAAGAGATATTAACAAGAATACAGTTAATTTTATGCCAAACTTTGATGGTGAAGAAGAAGAACCAACAGTTTTACCATCCAGATTTCCAAATCTTTTAGTTAATGGATCGTCAGGAATAGCAGTTGGAATGGCAACTAATATACCTCCTCACAATTTAGGGGAAGTAATAGATGGCACAATAATGCTTATAGATAATCCAGAATCTAGTGTACTAGAGCTTATGACTAAAATTAAAGGACCTGATTTCCCGACTGGAGCAACAATAATGGGTCATGCAGGAATTAGATCAGCTTATGAAACTGGAAGAGGTAAAATAGTAGTTAGAGCTAAATCAGATATTGAAGAAGAAAATGGTAGACATAAAATAATATTTACTGAAATACCTTACCAGGTTAATAAAGCTAAACTTATAGAAAACATTGCTGAATTAGTAAAAGATAAAAAGATTACTGGAATATCTGATTTAAGAGATGAATCAGATAGAGAAGGTATGAGAATTGTAATTGAATTAAAGAGAGATGCTAATCCAAATATAATATTAAACTTATTATATAAACATACAAAACTTCAAGACAGTTTTGGAGTTATTATGTTAGCATTAGTAAATAACGAAACAAGGGTTTTAAATTTAAAAGAAGTATTAGTTCATTATATAGACTTCCAAAAAGAAGTTATAATAAGAAGAACTACATTTGAGTTAAATAAAGCAGAAGCTAGAGCACACATATTAGAAGGTTTAAAAATTGCACTAGATAATATTGATAGAGTAATAAGTGTAATAAGAAACTCACCTACAAGTGAAATAGCTAAAAATACTTTAATGGATGAATTTAATCTTTCAGAAAAGCAATCTCAAGCAATTTTAGAAATGAAATTAAGAAGATTAACAGGCTTAGAAAGAGATAAAATTGATGATGAATATGATGAATTATTAAAACAAATGGAATATTTAAGATCTATATTAGCAAGTGAAGAAAAATTACTAGGAGTTATAAAAGATGAACTTTTAGAAATAAAAGCTAGATATGGAGATGAAAGAAGAACTAATATTGAACAAGATATGAATGAAATCAACATAGAAGATCTTATTCAAGAAGAGGATGTAGTTATAACTTTAACTAAATCTGGATATATAAAGAGAATTTCAGCAGATGTATACTCAGCGCAAAGAAGAGGTGGAAGAGGAATACAAGCAATGTCAACGAAGGAAGATGATTTTGTAGATCATGTAACGATAACTTCGACTCATTCAGATGTATTATTCTTTACTAATAGAGGTAGAGTATACAAATTAAGAGCTTATGAAATACCTGATGCTGGAAGGCAAGCAAAGGGAACCAATATAATTAATTTAATAGCTATTGAAGCAGATGAAAAAATACAAACAGTATTAACAGTAACAGATAAGCGTGTAGATGGCTATTTATTTATGGGAACTAAGCAAGGTATTGTAAAGAAAACTCACTTAAATGAATTTAGAAATTTAAGAAAAAATGGACTAATAGCTATAAACTTAAGAGAAAATGATGAATTATTAAAAGTTAAAATCACTTATGGTGATGCTAATGTAATGTTCGTTACTCAAAATGGTTATGCATTAAGATTTAACGAAAAAGATGTTAGACATATGGGTAGAACTGCATCTGGTGTTAAAGCTATAACATTAAAAGATGATGATATTGCTGTATGTATGGATATTGCAGTTGATGAAGAAGAATTATTAGTTATTAGTGAAAATGGATTTGGTAAGAGAACTCCTGTAAGTGAATACAAGATTCAACATAGGGGTGGAGTAGGTCTTATAACTTATAAGATAAGTGAAAAGACAGGAAAATTAGTTGGTGCTACAGTTTGTAAGGTTGATGATGAATTAATGCTTATTAATACTAACGGTGTAGCTATAAGAATAAATGTATCAGATATATCAAAAACAAGTAGAGCTGCTATGGGTGTAACCTTAATGAGAACTAATGAAGAAGAAAAAATAGTTGCTATAGCTAAAATACTAAAAAGTGATGATGAAGATTTAGAAGAAAATGAATTTGAGTCTAATGAAGAAATTGATTTAGTAAATGAAGATAATAGCTTAGATGAATTAGTAGAGAGAGCAGAAGATGATAGTGAAAGTGATACTGATATAGAATAGATAAAGAATTTAAGTGATAAAATAAAAAAACCATGTAGGATTTTAGTTATTCCTACATGGTTTTTTGTTTTATATAGATATAAAACTCTAAATAAAAGCCTAGTTTAGATATGTAATGTATATATTAAGAAGTAATGTCTCCCTGGCGTGTCAATATAAGAAATATTAAGAAAATAAAAGAAAAATAAAGAATAGTATATATAATTCTTTTGTAAAGAACTATATAATAATAGATATGTATAATATATATGGTAAGATAAAACACGTCGCTGAGAGATGCGATGAACAAGTTTTAAAAAATTAGGTTTTAGAAATTAAATTTCAACTTAAAAAAACTTGTTGACAAGAAATAACTTAAGTGATATACTTAAGAAGTCGCTTGAGGGCGACACAATAAAACAAAAGTTGACATGAAGTCAACGGTGAAAATTTGGTCTTTGAAAATTGAACAGAAATCAAGAAACATTAAAATAAACCA
>NZ_CAURTC010000067.1:0-11788 GCF_963527835.1 uncultured Clostridium sp.
AGCTGACTGATACTAATAGGTCGAGGGCTTGACCAATAAATAATTGTTATATACAATTTATGTGTAATTTTGAAAGAATAATCTTTCAAAATAATCTGGTGATGATGGCATGGAAGTAACACTCCTACCCATTCCGAACAGGAAAGTTAAGATCCATAGCGCCGAAGGTACTGCACGGGAGACTGTGTGGGAGATTAGGACGTTGCCAGGTAAGCTTAAAGAGATAGTTGTTATAACTATCTCTTTTTTAGTTATATAAAAATTTATAATATTTATAAACTGTTAGTAAAAATTTTAAGATAAATTATTAAAGTGCCGTATTAGTTATTTTTAGCTAATACGGCACTTTCTTTAATTATTATTTTTAGTTTGAGATTATAGGTGTCAATCATTTGCTTTCAAAGAAAACGTTTAGATTAATTGCACTCTAAAAGTTTATTAAACTATATTATATTAATAATTTACAAAATACTATAAATAAACATAAAAAATTAAACTTAATTCTCAAAATAAATAGGAAAAATTGAAATATAAGTAGTTTTATGAGATTTAAGCAATGATGAAAATTAATGAATTATATTCAAGAATTTGGTAAAATAACAATTGATAACTTTCACGTATTACTAGATATAGTAAAAAATATAATAAGTGGATAAAAAGTAAATGGAGGGGATAACTTGAGTAATGCTGATACCAAGAAGATAGATTATGAATTAGATATTGAATCAAAAGAAATTACATCAGAAGAAACAGTCGAAATAGCAAAAGACACAGCAAAAGATACAACTAAAGCTGCTAAAAAAATAAGTTCATCTAAAAAATCAAATCGAACTACTAAGAAAAAAGCCTCAAGTGTAAAAGCAAATTTAAGCAATAGTAACAGTGAAAATAAAGAAGTAAAAAGTAATACTAAAAAATCAAATTCTCATGAATTAAATCAAGCAAACATTAAAAAATTTCATGAAGGAACTAACTATGAATCTTATAAGATTTTAGGCTCTCATATAAAAACAGAGAAAAGAAAAAAAGGAGTAAGGTTTACTACCTGGGCTCCCAATGCAAAAGAAGCTTATTTAGTTGGGGATTTTAATGATTTTAAAATAGATGAAAATTATAAACTTGAAAAGTTAGATGATAATGGATTGTGGAGTATATTCTTACCTCAAATAAATGATGGTGCTAGATATAAATACTGCTTTATAGATGAATTAGGAGATCGATTAGATTTTAAATCTGATCCTTATGCAATACAAAGTGAACTTAGACCTAATACTGCATCAATAGTATGTGAATCAGATAAGTTTAAATGGGATGATAAGAAATGGATTAGTAAAAGAAATGAGTTAAATATATATGAAATACCAATGAATATATATGAAATACATCTAGGTTCATGGAAAAAAAATGAAGATGGGGAATTTTTAACATATGAGCAGTTAAGTAAAATTTTACCAAAGTATCTTAAAGATATGGGTTATACTTACGTTGAATTGATGCCACTAGGAGAACATCCACTAGATGCATCTTGGGGATATCAAGGAACGGGATATTATTCTCCAACAAGTAGATATGGTGATTTAAATGGTTTAAAAATGCTTATAGAAAAGCTGCATGATGAAGAAATCGGTGTAATACTTGATTGGGTTCCAGGACATTTTTGTAAGGATTCTCATGGATTATATAAATTTGATGGAACTCCAACATATGAGTATAGCGAAGAATGGAGATCAGAAAATTGTGGTTGGGGAACTTGTAACTTTGATTTAGGAAAACCAGAAGTGCGTAGTTACTTAATCTCGAATGCTCTATATTGGATAAGGGAATTTCATATAGATGGAATTAGAGTTGATGCTGTATCAAGCATTCTTTACTTAGATTATGGTAAAGAAGAAGGTGAATGGGAACCTAATCAATTTGGAGGAAATGCAAATTTAGAGGGTATAGAGTTTTTAAAACAATTAAATAAGGCTGTTAAAGCTGAAGCTTCTAATATATTAATGATTGCAGAGGAATCAACATCGTGGCCAAATGTTAGTAAATCTAATAATGGAGAATCATTAGGATTTAATTTTAAATGGAATATGGGATGGATGAACGATACTTTAGAATATATAAAAGTAGATCCTATATACAGAAAGTTTAACCATGATAAAGTAACTTTTTCAATGATGTACAATTATTCAGAGAATTTTATATTACCAATATCACATGATGAAGTAGTACATGGTAAAAAATCATTGGTTGATAAAATGTGGGGAGATTATTGGAATAAGTTCTCTGGTCTAAGATTGTTTGCATCTTACATGATGGGACATCCAGGTAAAAAGTTATTATTTATGGGATGTGAATTTGGACAATTTATAGAGTGGAGAGAATATGAAGAATTAGAGTGGTTTTTAATAGATAAATATGATATGCATAGGCAAACACAAATTTTCTTTAAAGATTTAAATCATTTTTATATAGATAATAAAGCACTTTGGGAATTAGATCATGATGAAAAAGGTTTTACATGGATTGATGCAGATAATAGTTCTCAAAGTATACTTGAATTTATAAGAAGAAGTAAAGATGATAATGATACTTTAATTTTCATTAGTAATTTTACTCCAATTGTATATTATGACTATAAAATTGGTGTTCCATTTTTAGGTGAATATGAAGAGGTATTTAATACAGATGATAGCAAGTATGGTGGTTCGGGACAAGTTATGGGTGAAACATTAATATCAGAAAAATTAGAATATCATAATCAACCATATTCATTACAAATTAAAGTACCTCCTATGGCAACATTAGTATTAAAAATAAAATCTATATACAAGGATGTTGAAGAAAAAACTTTTATGAAGAAGGTAACAGAAATAGCTGAAATAGATAGAGAAGAATTATTAGATAAAATTGAGTATATAAAATAATAGAACATTGGTGAATTAGGGGGAAGAAGTATGAGAGTTTTATTTGTAGCATCAGAAGCACATCCGTTTATAAAAAGTGGAGGATTAGGTGATGTAGCTGGAGCGTTACCTAAGGAATTAGCAAGAAAAGATGTAGATGTTAGGGTTGTTATACCTAAATATAAAGAAATAAACCATGAATTAAAAAATAAACTTAGATTTAATAAATGGTTTAACGTAGATGTTGGATGGCGCAATCAATATTGTGGAATCTTAGAATATGAATATGATGGCGTAATTTATTACTTTGTGGATAATGAATACTATTTTTATAGAGATGGAATTTATGGTCATTATGATGATGCTGAAAGATTTGCATTTTTTGATAGAGCAGTACTAGATATGATAAAACAATTGGATTGGAAACCAAATGTAATTCATTGTAATGACTGGCAAACTGGGATGATACCAGTTTTATTGAAACTAGAATATATGAGAAAAGATATGTTTTATTGGGATATAAAATCAGTATTTTCAATTCACAATATAGCTTTCCAAGGAATATTTGATCCAGTGATATTACCAGAACTGTTTGGATATGATTATGAACAGTATACAAATACTAATTTGAAATTTGATGATGGCGTAGGATTTATGAAGGGTGCTATAAATTACTCAGATATGATAACAACTGTTAGCTATAGCTATGCAGAAGAAATAAAAACTCCTGAGTTCGGAGAAAGACTAGATTGGCTATTAAGAGAAAAATCTTATATGTTAAGAGGAATTTTAAATGGAATAGATTACGATGAATTTAATCCTAAAAATGATAACTTAATAAATAAAAACTATGATGTAAATAATATAAATGATAAATATGAAAATAAAAGAAATTTACAATTAGAATTAGGGTTAAGCGTTAATGAAAATATACCTATGATTGCAATGGTAACAAGATTAACAAGTCAAAAAGGTTTAGATTTATTAGTACACATTTCAGAAAGATTATTACAAAATGATATTCAATTAGTTATTGTTGGAACTGGAGATAAACATTATGAGGATCACTTTAAGTGGTTAGATTATAAGTATGGAAATAAGGTTTCAGCAAATATTAGATTTGATAATGTGTTGGCTCATAAAGTATATGCCGCATCAGATATGTTTTTAATGCCATCATTATTTGAACCTTGTGGTTTAGGACAACTTATAGCTCTTAGATATGGAAGTATACCAATAGTAAGAGAAACAGGTGGCTTGAAAGATACAATTAGAGCTTACAATGAATACACAGGTGAAGGAAATGGATTTAGTTTTTGCAATTATAACGCAGATGAATTACTCCATATAATAGAGTACGCTTTAAAAATTTATTATGATAAAGACAAATGGTCAAACCTTATAAAAAATGCTATGAATTCTAATAATAGTTGGAGCAAGTCAGCTGATGAATATTTAAATATGTACAAAGAATTAAGCTATAGATAATCTAATGATTTTTCTAAAGGAGGGGTAATGATGATAGAAATGGATAAAAAAACATTCAAAAAAGCATATGTAAATAAATTTTTAGAAATGCACGGAATAGAATTGAAGGAAGGAACGAACCAACAAAAATACGAAGCTTTAGGAAGTTTGGTAAGAGATTATGTAACGAGGACATGGCTTAAAACAAATAAAAAATATAATAAAACAGGTGAGAAACAAGTTTATTATTTTTCAATGGAATTTCTACTGGGAAGATTATTAGGTAATTCTTTATTAAATATTGGAATAAGGGATATTTGTAAAGAAGCCTTAGAAGAGCTTAATATAAATTTAAAAGACTTAGAAAATCTAGAAGAAGATCAGGGTCTTGGTAATGGAGGCCTAGGAAGACTTGCTGCATGTTTTTTAGATTCAATGGCATCATTAAATATACCTGGTCATGGATGTGGAATTAGATATAAATATGGTTTCTTTGAACAAAAAATTATTGATGGAAAACAAGTTGAAGTTTCTGATAATTGGTTAAAGGAAGGCAACGTATGGGAAAAAAGAAAAACTAATAAATCTGAAATTGTTAAATTTGGTGGAGAAATTAAAGTAGAAGAGAAAAATGGTAGATTAAATTTTGTTCATGCAGATTATGAACCAATATTAGCAATACCATATGATACTCCAGTTGTTGGTTTCAAAAATGAAATAGTTAATACTTTAAGGCTTTGGAGTGCAGAACCATTATCTAATGAATTTGATTTTTCTTCGTTTAATAGAGGTGATTTTTTACAAGCTCTTGAATATAAAAATTCAGTTGAGGCCATATCACAGGTTCTTTATCCAGAAGATTCGTTTTATGAAGGAAAAATGCTTAGATTAAAACAACAATACTTTTTTGTGTCAGCAGGAATACAAAGTATAATAAGGCATTTTAAAAAGCATGGTGGAGAGATACTAGACTTTGCAGAAAAAATAGCTATTCATATAAATGATACTCATCCAACTCTTGCTATACCAGAACTTATGAGAATATTGCTGGATGAAGAGGAATTAAATTGGGATGATGCATGGAGAATAACTGAAAATACCATATCTTATACAAATCATACTATTTTATCAGAGGCTTTAGAAAAATGGCCTGTTGATATGTTCAAGAAATTACTTCCTAGAATATTTATGATAGTTGAAGAAATAAATAGAAGATACTGTGACGAGTTAAAAGTTAAGTTCCAAGGTCAAGAAGATAAGATATCAAAGATGGCTATAATTGGAGAAGGGCAAATAAGAATGGCTAATCTTGCTATAGTAGGCAGTCATAGCGTTAATGGGGTAGCAAAACTTCATACTGAAATATTGAAGAAAAAGGAAATGAAAGATTTTTATTACTTGTATCCTAAAAAGTTTAATAATAAAACAAATGGTATAACTCATAGAAGATGGTTATTAAAGTGTAATCCTGATTTAACAAGATTACTCTCAGATATCATAGGGAATGGATTTATAAAACACCCACTAGACTTAGAAAATTTTCAAAAACATTTAGATGATAAGAGTGTTTTAGATGAGCTAGGCAAGATAAAGTTTGAAAATAAGAAAAAACTTGCAAAAACAATATTGGATAATGAAGGCATTGTAGTTGATCCAAATTCTATATTTGATGTTCAAGTAAAGAGAATACATGCTTACAAGAGACAAGCTTTAAATTGTTTAAGAATAATGGATTTATATAATAAGTTAATTGATAATCCTAATTTAGATATTTATCCAAGAACATTTATATTTGGTGGAAAGGCTGCGCCAGGATATTATTTAGCAAAAAATATTATCGAACTTATAAATAATATTGCAAATAAAGTAAATAATGATCCAAGAGTTAATAAGAAAATGAAAGTAGTATTTATGGAAAACTATGATGTATCTTTAGCTGAAGAGATTGTTCCAGGAGCAGATGTAAGTGAACAAATATCAACAACAACTAAAGAAGCTTCAGGAACTTCAAATATGAAATTTATGATGAATGGAGCTATTACAGTAGCAACACTTGATGGAGCCAACATAGAAATTAAAGATGAAGTTGGAGAAGACAATATAGTTATTTTTGGATTAGAGGCAGATGAAGTCTTAAGTTACTATAAAAATGGAGGGTATAGTTCATTAGAAATGTATAACAATGACTCAAGAATTAAGAATGTTATTAATGATTTAACTAATGGAAAATACCACAATGATAAGCAAAGATTCAAAACTCTATATCAAAATTTAATAAATTATAATGATGAATTCTTTGTATTAAAAGATTTTGATTCTTATTTAAAGGCACAAGATAAGATAGATGCGATTTATAGAGATAAAGATATTTGGAATAAGATATGTGGAATAAATATATCACATTCAGGAATATTCTCATCAGATAGAACCATTGAACAATATGCAACTGGAATCTGGGGATCTGAAGTTATTTATAAGAACTTAGGCATATGAAAATAAATAACAAGTCAAAGATGCGACGGATATTTTGTGAAATACAATGACTTGGGTTCTGCTAATAGTTGTGCTATTAGTAGGTTCCAAGGAAGAAGTAGTTGACAAAATAAACTAGCATACTGACTAGTTATTTATTTGAATGTGCCTTATAGGAAGGACTAATTTATGGATAAAATAAAAGTGATATACAATTCTCGAGATAAGAATTTCAAGAAGCCTTTCGGAGCAGTTGAAGTTGGTAAAGCTATAAAACTATCAATTATAGTCAATAAAGATTTATTAGTAGCTCTTGAACTAATTGATTTTAATAATGAGAGTAGTTTACTAGAAATGCAAAAGGAATATTTAAATGATGGAAACTATAAATACTCAGTAGAAATAGATACATCTAATAAAGCAGGACTACTAAGATATTATTTTATTTTAATAGATGGTTATAAGAGAATTTATTATGGAAATAATGATGAAAGATTAGGTGGAGAAGGACAAGTATACAATAATGATCCTTTGCCATATGAAGTAACTGTATATGAAAAAATTGAAGTGCCTAAGTGGTATAAAGATGGTGTTATATATCAGATATTTGTTGATAGATTTTGTAATGGAAATGAAGATAACAGCATAAATAAACCAAAGAAAAATTCTTTTTTATATGCTACGTGGGATGATGATCCAATGTATATAAAAGATAATATGGGAAGAATTTTGAGATGGGATTTTTATGGTGGAAATTTAAAGGGAATAATAAAAAAGTTAGATTATATAAAATCTTTAGGTGCTAATATCATATATCTAAGTCCAATATTTAAATCTTCTAGTTGCCATAAATATGATGTTGGTGACTATGAAGTTATAGATGAAATGTTTGGAACTAATGAAGAATTTTCAAGATTATGTAATATAGCACGAAGTAAAGGAATAAGAATTATATTAGATGGAGTATTCAGTAACACTGGATCTGATAGTAGATATTTTAACAAGTATGGAAATTATGATGAAGTTGGTGCATATCAGTCTCCAAATTCAAAGTATTACAATTGGTATAAATTTATAACTTATCCTTATCAATATCAATCTTGGTGGGGTATAAATAATAGACCTAATGTAAATGAACTTGAAGAGAGCTATCTAGATTATATGGTGAATAAAAAGGGATCTATAATTGAGAAATGGATGAATTTGGGTGCTAGTGGGTGGAGATTAAACGTTGCTGATGAATTGCCAGATAAATTTATAGAGATTTTTAAAAAGAGAATGAAAGAAATTAATAATGATAGTGTACTTATAGGAGAGGTTTGGGATGATGCTTCTAATAAAATAAGCTATTCAAAACGAAGAAAATATTTATTTGGAAAAGAATTAGATTCAGTTACTAATTATCCGTTAAGAGAATGTTTAATAAATTTTGTTAAAGGGTATATAACTTCTGAAAAACTAAAAAAGAGAATAATGTCTTTGTATGAGAATTATCCAAGAGAAATTTTTAATTCTAATATGAATGTTATAGGTACACATGATACTGAAAGAATTTTAACAATATTAGATGGAAATTTATATTTACTTAAATTAATGATAGTTTTTCAAATGACATTACCAGGAATACCAGTAATTTATTATGGAGATGAAGCTGGGTTAAAGGGTGGAAAAGATCCTGAAAACAGAAAGGCTTATCCATGGAATAATGAAAATCAAGAGATATTAAAATTTTATTCTAAGATAATAAATATAAGAAAAAATGAAGAGGTTTTGAGAAAAGGTAATTTAAAAATATTTGATATGGATGTAAACATATGTATATTAAAAAGAACATATGAAGGAAAAAACATAATAGTAGTACTAAATAATTCAGGCTTGCATAAAAACTTAAATAAATTTGAATTTGAAGGTGTATATAGCGAATTATTTAGTAATAAAACTATAGATTTTGATAAGGCTGATATCAACTTATCACCATATAATTTTTTAATATTATCTAAATAAATATGTAAATTAAAATGGATACTTTGTTTGAAGAAGATTTATAAGAGTTATGTCGTGAATACATGATAATTTAAGGGGAAAAAGAGAGGAGATATTTATGGGAAATACTGAAATTGTGGCTATGATATTAGCAGGGGGACAAGGTTCAAGATTAGGAGTATTGACCAAGAAGTTAGCTAAGCCAGCAGTGCCATTTGGAGGAAAGTATAGAATAATTGATTTTCCTTTGAGCAATTGTGCAAATTCAGGGATTCATACAGTGGGAGTTTTGACACAATATAAGCCTTTAGAGTTAAATGCACACATAGGAATAGGACTACCTTGGGATTTAGATAGAAAAGATGGTGGAGTAAGTATATTACCACCATATCAAGAAGAAAAGGGTGGTAATTGGTATAAAGGAACAGCAAATGCAATATATCAAAATATAGAATTTGTTGACAGATATGATCCAGAGTATGTACTTATACTGTCAGGTGATCATATATATAAAATGAATTATACAAAAATGTTAGAATTCCATAAGGAAAAGAATGCAGATGCAACTATTGGAGTAATTGAAGTTCCAATAAATGAAGCTAGTCGTTTTGGAATAATGAATACTAGAGATGATATGTCCATATATGAATTTGAGGAAAAACCTAAAATACCTAAAAGCAATTTAGCTTCCATGGGTATATATATTTTTAATTGGAAAACATTAAAGAAATATTTAAGAAATGATGAAGTAAATAAAAGCTCAAGCAATGACTTTGGTAAAGATATAATACCATCAATGTTAAATGACGGTGGTAAAATGATTGCTTATCCATTTGAAGGATATTGGAAAGATGTTGGAACTATTGAAAGCCTTTGGCAAGCAAATATGGACTTGTTAAAATCTGATAATCAACTTGATTTACATGATCAAGATTGGAAAATATATTCAACAAATCCAGTAAGACCGGCACAATATATAGGGGAAAATGCTAAGGTTACTAATTCACTTATAGTTGAAGGATGCACTGTTAACGGAACAGTACAAAATTCAGTTTTATTCCAAGGTGTGCAAGTTGGTAAAAATACAATAATAAAAGACTCTGTTATTATGACAAACGCTAAAATAGGGGATAATGTGATAATTGAAAAGGCTATAATTGGAAATGATGCTGTAATAAGAAAAGACTGTGTAATAGGCACAGGAGATGAAATTGAAATAGTTGCTGCCAAAGAAGAGGTAAAGATGGGTAGTATCATGAAAAATAGCAAGGCGGTATAAGGAAAGTTGAGGGAAAAAGAGATGAATGATTGTGTTGGAATAATAAATTTAGATGAAAACGAAACAAAAATGGGAGAACTAGTTATAAATAGACCACTTGCATCAGTTCCTATAGCAGGAAGATATAGAGTTATAGATTTTGTACTATCAAATATGACAAATTCAGGTATAGAGAGTATTGGAATTTTTACAAAAAATAAGTCTAGATCACTAATTGATCATTTAACTAATGGTAGACCATGGGACTTGCACAGAAATCAAAATGGGTTAAGAGTATTTAATTTTTGTGAAGTAGATCCAGTATATGAAGATGTTCATAATTTTTCAGAAAATATAGAGTTCTTTAAGCGTAGTCATAAGGAATATTTGTTATTAACACCATCTTATATGCTTTGTAATATAGATTATCAAGATGTAATTGATTATCACAAAAAGAGTGGACAAGATATAACAATGGTATATAAAAAAATAAACAATGGTAAAAAATCATTTGTAGGATGTGATGTCTTAAACTTTGATGATTTAGATGAAGTTGTAAGCATCGGTGAAAATGTAGGTAGAGACAATAACATTAATATAAGTATGGAAGTTTATATATTAAAAACTAGTTTATTTATAGATATAGTTCAAGATTGCTTAGTTAGTGGAATGTATAAAAAAGTTAAAGGCTTTATACATGATAATTTAGACAGTTTAAGAGTAGGAGCATATAAATTTGATGGCGAGCTAAATTGTATAAATTCTATAAAAACATTATACGATAGCAATATGAAATTATTGAATAGAAAGATAAGTAAAGAAATATTCAGAGAAGATAGAGGAATATATACAAAAGCAAAAGATGAGGCACCAACACATTATACAGATACTAGTAATGTTAAGAATTCTATAATAGCTAATGGATGTTATATAGAAGGCGAGGTAGAAAATTGTGTTATAGGAAGAAGAGTTTTTGTAGGTAAGGATGCAAAATTGAAAAACTGTGTAGTAATGCAAGATAGTATTATAGAAGATAACACTGTATTAGATAGTGTAATTACAGATAAGGGAATAAAGGTTAAAGAGGGAGAAAAACTTATAGGATCTAATTTATATCCTCTAGTAGTTATGAAAAAAGAATATCTTTAAAAATGCTCTGTTTAAACGTAGTGTTAATATATTAGTATAGTATTTTATACTAAAGATTTTATAAAAACATTAACAATAAAGATATTAATATATAAATAATAATGCCTGTAGACTTTGCAGTATGAAAACTGTTTAGGATATAGGCTTTTTTATTATAAATTATAGAACTTCTTAGACTTTAAAGTAGCTAAAATTTAGGTTTAGCTAAATAGTATTTAAGACTTGATAGGGGAAGAACAACAGTGGCAAAGGCGATAAGTGATATTAAGGCTCGAAAGTGTGCGCAGCCACTTTTTTATTAAAATAATAAAAAACTTTTAAAATAGTGTTGACATTTGTTTTTTGAGATGATATTATAAAATTCGTCGCTGAGAGATGTGGCAAACAAGTAAAAAATAAGTTAGAAATAAAATTTCAAACTCATTAAAAAAACTTGTTGACATGAAAAAACTTAGGTGATATACTGAAGAAGTCGCTTAGGGGTGACACAATAAAACAAAAGTTGACAAGAAAGTCAACGATGAAAATTTGGTCTTTGAAAATTGAACAGAAATCAAGAAAC
>NZ_CAURTC010000068.1:0-9373 GCF_963527835.1 uncultured Clostridium sp.
GTATTATATTAAAGTTATAAAGAATCAAATTTAAAAATAAGTAGTAAAAATTTTATTACTAAATATAATAATTTTCATATAAATATATTTAAAAATGAAAATCTATAAGAATAAGTTGATTTTTTGTATGAAATTTTACTAAGTTTCGCAAAATAAGATTATTACTAATTTAATTACAATTTTATTTATTATATATAAAACTAATATGATTTAAAATAATCTTATAAAAGAAGGTGAATAATATAAGAAAGATAGATATATCTAATCATAAATATAATAACATTTTAAAACTAGATAAGATTAACTATCCGCTTTTTGCATTTTTTCTTGTATTAATTATAGGAATTTTGACATTATTTATACATCCTATTATAGGAATGGCTGACAATGGGGACTTTTATAGAGTGATGAATAAAAGTGGTGCATATCATTTGAATAAAAATTCTAATGAGATATTTTTAGGATATTTTATAAAAGATTATGGAATTTATAAATATAATAATGATTATGCTAACCTTCTAATATCAACTCAATCTATATTTGTAAAGTTAGCTATTTTTTTAGATCGGCTTTTTACAAAAGACTATGTTTTAGATATAAGATTCATGTCTATTATGTTTTTGATAATTGAAGCTATAGGAGTTTATTTTTTAATAAAAGCACTAATAAATAAAGTAGATAATTCTAAATATAAGCTAATAATAACTTTAATAACTATTTTAATATTTTGTGATACAGGATATTTAGCATATTATAATTCCTTTTATGGAGAGAGTGTCAATATATGCTGTTTTTTAATGAGTATAGGCTTACTAATTTATATGATAGAATTTGATAAGTTTACGTGGTATAACTTAATAGCTTTTGGAATAAGCTCGTTTCTGTTTTTCGGAGCTAAACAACAATTAGCACCAGTGGGCATCCTAATATCATTTATTTTTATAACAATAGGAATTTACACAACAAATAAACGATTAACTAAAATATTAACTTATATCTTAGCTGTAATTTTTATAATAAGCTCAATGGTATTTTACAAGTCAATCACAGGAGATTTTAAATACATAAATATATATCATTCTATGAATAGAGGTATTTTATTGAATGAAGATGATCCAGATAGCATATTAGAAGATTTTAATATAAGCACACAATATTCTTTGTTACAAGAAACAGACTTTTTTGAAGAAATTAAATTATTAGATCCATATGAAGAAGAATTAATAGACGACTATTATGAAAAATTCTCATTAGGAAAAATTTTAGAGTATTATATAACACATCCCAAGGCATTTATTAAGGTATTAAAAATAAGTTTTAATAATGGATATTCAATCAGACCAAAAGTAATTGGAAATTATGAACAAAGTGAACACAAAGATTTTGGAGCTAAATCATATTTCTTTGCAACATGGAGTACATTTAAAGAAAAATTTATACCAAAGAATATGTTATTTACTGTAGTTACAATATCTATGTATCTGTATTTATCTACATCTAGATTTTTAAAGGCTATAAAGAATAATGATAAAAAAATTCAACTTAAAGAAATTACGTATTTTTATATATTTCTAGTTGGAATATCACAAATTATAATTTCTGTAATAGGGGCTGGTGATGCAGATTTATCTAAACATGTATTTATGTACAACATGGCATTTGATTTGATATTTATATACATACTTAGTTTGATTTTTGAAAATAAAACAATAAAATCGTAGGGTGGTTTTAAATTATGAATGAGATAAACATTAGAAAAAAGGTGGATATTTTAATAACGTTTTTAATAACGTATTTTTTTATTATATCTATTAGCTTTAATATTTTTAACTTTCAACAATCCTTTGAAAATTACTTTATGCTGACACTTATGATGATAATTGCAGTTATAAGTTACTATACTAATGTGACATTTTCATTAATTGTTACTTTGATAGTTGATTTTGTTTATATGAGTGTAAAATTATATTTAAATCTTACTGGCAATCTTACTGTTGAATTTAATACATATTATTGGATTGTAATAATACCTATTACTGCTTTAATAGTTTCATTGATGTCAAAGAATATAGTATTGCTGCAAGAAAAAGTGATATCTTTGGAAGAAGAGAATTCGAGACTTATAATGATTGATGAATCTACAGGAATAAGAAATGATAAAGCAATTATTATGGAATTACCAATATATATGAATATAAGTAAAAGGCATAATTTACCTTTAACTTTAATAATAGTAAAAGTTAAATTTGCAGATAAATTAAAAAGAATTCTTGGAAGAAAAAGGTACTTAGAGTTACTGGTTCAAACATGTGATATTTTAAAAAAAGCTTTAAGAGAAGAAGATGTAAAGTACATATTAAATGAAACTACACTGGCTTTTATAACAATCACCAATGAAGATGGTGCTAAGGTAGTAAAAAAGAGATTTAGAGAAAATATCAATAATGCTGATTTCATACAATATTCATTATATAAAAATATAAAGTTAGATATTCAAATGGGATCATGTACATTTGATAAATCAATAAAGGATTCTATGGAATTCTTAATAAAAGCTGAAAAGGAAATTGAATATGATATTCAAGAATAAACTATTTAAAGTAAAGAAATTAATTATATTAGTATTGATTTTTATAGTTATAGGTAGTTTGTGTCTAATTAAAAATGCATATAGTGTTGAGCCAAGAGAAAAAGTGTTAGTTCTATACGATGTGTATAAAGAATATGGAGAAAAAAGAAATATTTTAAATTATTTAAATAGAATATGTTTAGAATTTGCTGATGATATTGAAATAATAAGATTCTCAGCTTATGAGGGAGAAGATTTATTACAGTATAAAGCTATTTTTATATTAAATTTAAGTGAGAATACATTGAGTGAGACTCTAAAACAAAATCTAATTAAATATAATAATGAAATATTTTGGATTGGGAAAAAATCCTATAATGACTTTTTAAATACGGATAAAGTAATATACATAGAAGAGTTATATTTTGATAATTATAACTATAACAAGATATATGATTTTATTTATAAGAATTTTAATAAAGAACATGAGAAAAACACATATTTTTATTTTGATAAAGTTACTCCATTTAATGATCTTAATGTTTTAATTGAAGAGATAGACTATTTAAAAAAAATGGGGATACGTTTTTTTATTGAAGTACCGCCTGTATTTAAAAATGAAAATTTATCTGCCATGAATAGATTTGCAGAAGTATTGAGATATGCACAAGCTAATGGAGGAGAAATAGTATTAACACTTCCATCAATAGTGAGTTTAGATGTTCAAGGAAAAAACATAGAAGAAAAAGTTGATTTAGGATTTAAAAATTATATTAATTACTGGATTTATCCAACTGCTATAAGTATAAGTGATTATTGGTTGTATAGAAATGATTTAAAAGAATTGCTTAAAAAGACAGATACTATCTTTATAGATTCTAATATAGACATAGGAATTTTAGATTTTGATAAATATAATCTATCATCTTATAAGAATATAATTGAAAAAGTTAATTTGGATAATAGCAGTAATTTATATAATAATGTAGCGATAAATATAAGTAGTAAGTTATCTGTTAGTGAATTTAAGAATAAGGTTAAAGAGTTATTAGATAAAGATATATATTTTAAAGATACTCGTTATATAAGTAGCAGTATTACTATTAATAACTTAAATATAAAGAGTAATAAAAATGGCATATTCTTAAATGATAAGAATGTTACACAATTACAGTTTATTGATAGTGAAAAATATAAAACTGCAGTAAATGGATATGAAAATCAGAGAAATGAGGATGTTAATATAAGTTTGGAACAAACAAATAAAATACTTGTGATTATCAGTACTGTAGTTGTAATTATTTTTATAATAATTGTTTTGATAAGTTTTAATATTGATAAGAGAAAATTTTTAAAATAGGAGAAAATGTGATGAATGTATTTGACTACATGGCATTATATTCGCTGGGAATAATTTGGATAATAATATTTGTTAATATTATTTTAGTTGTATTTGGGTATATATACTATTCTAAAGTACATGATAAAAAAATGAAAGAGAAATTAAAGTACTATCCTTTTGTATCAGTTATGGTTCCAGCACATAATGAAGCTATTGTTATAAGAAAAACAGTAGAATCATTACTAGAACTAGATTATCCTCATGATAGATATGAAATTATAGTAATAAACGATAATTCAAGTGATAATTCAGAAGAAATACTACAAAAGGTTAAAGAAAGTGTTTTAGATAGGAATTTAATAATAATAAACACTGATAATATAACTGGCGGAAAGGGAAAATCCAATGCACTTAATATAGGGCTTGAAAAAAGCAAGGGAGAAATTTTAGCTGTTTATGATGCTGACAATACTCCAGATTCTAAAGCATTAAAATATTTAGTTCAAACATTGTTAGAAGATGATAAGTTAGGTGCAGTTATTGGAAAATTTAGATGTAGAAATAAAGATAAAAACTTATTAACCAATTTTATAAATATAGAAACATTAACATATCAATGGATGGCTCAAGCAGGACGATGGGAAATGTTTAAGATTTGTACTATTCCAGGTACTAATTTTGTAGTGAGAAGAAGTATTATGGAAGAAATGAATGGATGGGATACAAAAGCTATAACAGAAGATACAGAAGTAAGTTTTAGAATTTATATGATGGGATATAAAATAAAATTTATGCCTCTTGCTGTAACATATGAACAAGAGCCTCAAACATTAAATGTGTGGTTTAAGCAAAGAAGCAGATGGGCCAAAGGGAATACTTATGTAGTTATAAAAAATTTCAAATACTTATTTAAACCAGGCTTTGGCGTAACTAAATTTGATATATTGTATTACACGATGATTTATTTTTTCTTTTTATCAGCTAGTGTTATTTCGGATATGTTATTTTTATTAGGCTTTGGAGATATAATTCAAATCAATATCACTGGATATGGATTAATATTATGGGTTATGGCGTATTTAGTATTTAATCTTTCTATAATGATAGCAATTTCAACAGAAAAGGGAGAATTAAATATAAAAAATATTATGGTTATATATATAATGTATTTTACTTATTGTAAATTATGGGCTATTGTAGCGGCAGTAGGATTTTATAATTACATAAAAGATTCATTATTAAAAAGAGAAACTAAATGGTATAAAACTGAAAGGTTTTAAACCTGGAGGAGGTACTTATATATGAGTAAGGAGAAGGTAATTTTATATAAATTAAAACTTTTTTTATTTTTTACTTTTGTAATTATACTTTTAGGAAATATGTTGCCTATTAAAGCAAATGCAGAGCCAATTAAGAATTTTACAAATGTAGAAAATACAATTAATACAAAGACATATAAAATGGGAAATGATTTAAGTTTTAAAGGTGTATTTTCAGGTCACAGTTGGTATTTTAATATTAATAAGTGGTGGAATGTTAACTTTGTTGAAGCACATATACAATTTTCAATAAATCAATTAGTAGATAGTAAAAAAGATGCATACATAGTACTGTCTATTAATAATGTTAATTTTTATTCTGAAAAAATATATTATGATGAAAGGACAGAAATTCAAGATATTAAACTAAGCATCCCAAAAGATTTACTTTTAAGTGGAAGTAATGAATTGAAAGTTGAAACATATTCAAGAATTTCAGATTTACCGTGTATAGATGATGTTAATATTGCAAATTGGATTACTTTAAAAGGTAATTCAAATGTAAAAGTTAATTTTAATAATGCTATAGCTGACAATAAAATATCCAATTTTCCATATCCTTATTTAAAGGAAGATGATGAAGAATATGTATCTACAAATATAGTAATACCAAACGAATATAGTGATGGTGAATTAAGTGCTGCATTATTATTAAATTCTTACTTAGGAAAGATGTATCAAAATGGCGACTATTATGGAGAAATATTAAAATATGATGACTTTTCTAAGAAAAAATCTCAAAATGTAATTTATATTGGAAATTATGCTATTCTTCCTAAAGAAATAAGTCTATCAAATAATGGGGAAAATGAAGACTGTACTATAAAAGTGTTGAATTCACCATATAGTAATGATGAAAATAGAAAGATGTTACTTCTTTTAAGCAATAATGATGAAAGTCTTTTAAAAGGTGTAAAAACACTTATGAATAACGATATCGTTTTTCAATTAGACAATGATACATTTATAGTAGATAAAAACTTAAAAGAAGAGATGAAAAGCAAAGAGGAGAATGGAAGAATAACTTTTAAGGACATTGGAAGTAATGAAATTCACTTAAAAGGTCAGTTTAGAAGAAGTGCTACTTTAAATTATAGTTTACCTAAAAATAGAGTATTAAGTTCTGGTGATAAAATAAAACTATTTATGAGATATTCTGAAAACTTAGATTTTAATAGAAGTTTAGTAACTATATACATGAACAATACTCCTATTGGAAGCAAAAAATTAGAAAAAGATAAAGCAAATGGTGACGAGTTGGAATTAACAATACCTGATGATGTTAAATTAAGTAGTTACATGGAACTTACTATAGCTTTTGATTTAGAAATGGAAAATTCATATTGTGAAAAAAGGCAAGAAGAAATGCCATGGGCTTTAGTGAATGGAGACTCATATATATATACTGGATTAGCTGATATAAACAATTACTACTTTTCCACATATGGAGCGCCATTTATAAAAGATAGAGCTTATAATGATACATTAGTAGTGTTGCCAGATAATTTGACATCACAAGATTTAACTTATATAGGAAGAGTTTTTACTTATTTAGGTAAAGATTTATATTACAATACTGGAAGTCTAAAAGCAATTAGAAGTTCAAGAATAAATGGGGAGGAAAAAGACAGTAATATAGTTGTATATGGAACTCCAGAAAATAATAAACTTATTAAAAAATTAAATAATAATCTTTGGTTTAAGTATGATGAAACATATTCAAAATTTTTATCAAATGAAAAGTTATTTTTAACAGAACCATTTTCAAGTGAAATTTCTACTTTTCAACTTGATATATCACCATATAATCTTCAAAAAGCGATGCTTGTAATCACATCACCAAATGAGGAGATATTGAGAAATTCATTAGAGTATTTAAGTTCATCAAAAAAAATATATGAACTTAGTGGTGATTGTGCTGTAATAGATCAATATGGAAATATAAAAACATATAAAATGAAAGAAGAGGTATCTAAGCCAATTTATCAAAAAATAATTTCATTAGATTCTAAGGTAAAAGGTCTATTAGGAATTGCAACATTATTTTTAATATTTATTATCATATCTATAATAATGTATTTCTTAAAAAATAAATCAATGGAAAAAGGAGATTCAATTTTAACCTTAAAGTTAAAAAAAATTGGTAGAAAATATTCTAAAGGTATAAGAGAAAAAGAAAATGAAAAATCTAAAGATAAATAATTTTTAGGCATTGTATTTAAATAAATAGGTAAAATATGAAATAAGTTAATAAATATATTAAAATTGACAAGTTATAATAGAAAATATAGAATTAAAGTATTATTTAAAAATATTTGTAAAAATATATTTACTCAATAAAAAATTAATTTATGAAATGGAGAAGATAAGCATGAAAGCAATATTAACAGTAATTGGGGAAGATAGAGTTGGTATTATTGCAGGGGTTAGCAATAAATTACAAGAATTTAATATTAACATATTAGATGTTAACCAAACAATAATGCAAGGATTTTTTACTATGATGATGGTATTAGATTGTAAAAATATGAATACACAATTTGAAGACGTACACAAAGCACTAAATGCTAAAGGTATAGAACTTGGTGTTGAAGTTAAAATTCAAAGAGAAGAAATTTTTAAGTCTATGCATTCACTATAATTGGGGGGGAACTTATGAATACAAATAAAATACTTGAGACAATAAAGATGATTGAAGAGGAAAAACTAGATATAAGAACGATAACAATGGGGATTTCATTATTAGATTGTATAGATCCAGATGGAGAAAAAGCCAGAATAAAGATATATGATAAGATTACAAAATCTGCAGAACATTTAGTAGAAGTGGGAAGACAAATAGAATCTGAATTTGGAATTCCAATAGTAAATAAAAGAGTTTCAGTAACTCCTATATCAATAATTGCAGGGGCCACTAATGAAGACAGTTATGTGAAATTTGCTCAAACTTTAGATAAAGCAGCTGATACTTTAGGAATAGATTTCTTAGGTGGATTTTCAGCTTTAGTACAAAAGGGATGTACTAAAGGAGATAAGATTTTAATAAATTCTATTCCAGAAGCGTTAGCAATTACACAAAAAGTTTGTGCTTCTGTAAATGTTGGATGTACAAAATCAGGAATAAATATGAATGCTGTTAGAGATATGGGAGAAATCATAAAGAAAACAGCAGAACTTACGAAAGATAAAAAAGGATTTGGATGTGCAAAGTTAGTTGTATTTGCTAATGCAGTGGAAGATAATCCGTTTATGGCTGGAGCATTTCATGGAGTTGGAGAAGCAGAAAAAATAATAAATGTTGGAGTAAGTGGACCTGGAGTTGTTAAAAGAGCTTTAGAAAAAGTCAGAGGACAATCTTTTGATGTTGTTGCAGAAACAATAAAGAAAACTGCTTTCAAAGTTACAAGAATGGGTGAACTAGTTGCTAATGAAGCTTCAAGAAGATTAGGTGTTCCTTTTGGAATAGTTGATTTATCTTTAGCACCAACCCCAGCAGTTGGCGATTCAGTAGCAGAAATATTAGAAGAAATAGGACTTGAAACAGTAGGAACACATGGAACAATAGCTGCTCTTGCAATGCTTAATGATGCCGTTAAAAAAGGCGGAGTTATGGCATGTAGCCATGTAGGTGGTTTAAGTGGTGCATTTATACCTGTATCTGAAGATGCGGGAATGATTGAGGCTGTAATAAATGGATCATTAAACTTAGAAAAATTAGAAGGAATGACTTGCGTATGTTCAGTAGGACTTGATATGATTGCCATTCCAGGTAATACACCAGCATCTACAATAGCTGCAATGATTGCTGATGAAGCTGCAATTGGTGTTATAAATAATAAAACAACAGCAGTCAGAATAATACCAGCACCAGGATGCAGCGTTGGGGATATGGTTGAATTTGGTGGTCTTTTAGGTAGAGCACCTGTAATGAAAGTGAATGAAAATTCATCAGAATTATTTGCACAAAGAGGTGGAAGAATTCCGGCTCCGATACATTCATTTAAGAATTAAAATAAAAAATAATTATGTTTTATTAGATATTTAAACTACTCAGCAATAATTGTTGAGTAGTTTTTTATTGTGTGCCTAGCATGGGCACGTACTAATCGGTGAAAGTCCGTAATGGGGGCTGATAGTGCCAAC
>NZ_CAURTC010000069.1:0-8693 GCF_963527835.1 uncultured Clostridium sp.
TAGTTCCAGTTACACCAGTAGCTCCAGTGCCACCAGTAACTCCGGTAGCGCCAGTATCTCCAGTAGCGCCAGTAGCGCCAGTGCCGCCAGTAACTCCGGTTGCGCCAGTAGTTCCAGTTACACCAGTAGCTCCAGTAGTTCCTGTAGCGCCAGTAGTTCCAGTAGCTCCAGTAGGACAAGTAGCACAAGTAGAACCGCTTGGCGCAAATTCAATACTAAGGAATGGTCTTTGTATTGAAACAGACCATTCTTTAGAAAAATAACCTAAGATTGTATCAATTATATTTTCTATACCAACTAAGGTAACTCCATAATTTGTGATAGAGTTATTAAGCCAGCCTATTACTAAATTGGTTATATCAATACTTATATAACTATTAACATCTGCATCTGCATATGCATCTGTAACAACTTTAGAATAAATTGTTGGATTTATTGCAGGTGCATTATTCCAAGTAACTGTATTCTCTAAAAAATTACTTGTGTTTGCAAATACACTAACAGTTTGTGGTGATAAAACTGAATTGGGTAGATCCTTTCTGAAAACAAATAAATTTAAGGAAGCATTTATTACGGTATTTCCTGGAGGAACTGCTCCAGATAAATCAAACTTCAATAAACTTCTAAATATATCGTTAGGTTGAACAAACCTTCCTGTAAATAAAAGACTTGAAAAACCAAAGTTTGTATTAGGATTTAGCAGTGATATATACGCATCATCCGTAGGATTAATTACTGTAATAGGCATTGCACCATCTCCTTATTTTTTCTTTTCTTTTGATATTATGTCGATTATTACATAATTGACTACTATAAATATATGCAAAATAATAAGCTTTGGTAACAATACAAGAATTATATTATGAAAATTGTAGATTAATACATAATTATTATCAAATTTCTTAGGCATGCGATAAATTATAGGTATTACTAATATTTAGTTGATGATTTACAGATAATTAAAAAGGAGGTGGCGAAAATAGTTTTTAATCATTTTGTGACACCTTCAAGTTTTTATAAATTAATCTAATTTCTTAATAGTTAATCGAGCTCCAACTGCAGGAGCTAAATTTAATGTTAAAGGTGTTGCTGAGTTATTTCTTAAGGTAATTATACTACCAGCAGTAAGGTTTAATATTGCGCTTCCAGGTATTTCGCCAGTAGTAATAAGAGCTGAAATAGGAGTAGATGGATCAACAACTACATTTACAGCAATTGCAATTTGTGCCCCAATCCCTGCTGTTATACTAACAATATAATTAAATTCATAAACACCATTAGCTAGTATGGTGATTACAGTGCTACCTGCTGTATGAGAGACATTGTTTAACGGACCATTGTTAGAAAATGGAATATCTGTCCCGCCTATGATAGTTGCATTAGCTATTGTTGCAAGGTCATATACATAGCCAGACGCAGCTAAACCAGTCCCAGTAATACCAGTAGCTCCAGTAACCCCAGTAGCTCCAGTGTCTCCAGTAGTGCCGGTAACACCAGTAGCTCCTGTAGGGCAAGTAGCGCAAGTAGAGCCGCTTGGAATAAATTCAATACTAAGGAATGGTCTTTGTATTGAAACATGCCATTCTTTAGAAAAATAGCCTAAGATTGTATCAATTATATTTTCTATACCAACTAAGGTAACTCCATAATTTGTGATAGAGTTATTAAGCCAGCCTATTACTAAATTGGTTATATCAATACTTATATAACTATTAACATCTGCATCTGCATATGCATCTGTAACAACTTTAGAATAAATTGTTGGATTTATTGCAGGTGCATTATTCCAAGTAACTGTATTCTCTAAAAAATTACTTGTGTTTGCAAATACACTAACAGTTTGTGGTGATAAAACTGAATTGGGTAGATCCTTTCTGAAAACAAATAAATTTAAGGAAGCATTTATTACGGTATTTCCTGGAGGAACTGCTCCAGATAAATCAAACTTCAATAAACTTCTAAATATATCGTTAGGTTGAACAAACCTTCCTGTAAATAAAAGACTTGAAAAACCAAAATTTGTATTAGGATTTAGCAGTGATATATACGCATCATCCCTAGGATTAACAATTGCAACAGGCATTGTATCATCTCCTTATTATTTTCTTTTGTCTTTATGTCAATAACTATAAAATGCACTAGTATAATATACGTAAAATAGAGAATTTTGCTACAAAATGCGACATAACATTACTAATTTTTGATAAATAATAAAAACCTAAGTTAGTTTTTTATATAACTTAGATTTTTATATAACTTAGATTTTTACATATATTAATAATTATTTTTACATGCAATATTATTCTGAAATTTAGCCACATATTCGTAGGAAATGAAATATCCTTTCATATTATTTCCAACAATACTACAAATTTTATTTAAAAAATTATCATCTTCTTGTGGTATTTCTGAGTAATAATGAAATATATAGGGATTTATATAACCACATTCGTCAAATATTTTTTGTATATCTAATAAGGTAAAAAACTTGTTATAATGTGGATTTAATATTGAATTCTTATTATACATAAAGTTTCCGTTTAATAAGCCTCTTATAACAGAATAATGCATTATATTTGGAATAGTGGCGATTATATATCCTTCAGGTTTTAAATATTTTTTTAACTCTATTAATAGTTTCCATGGGTCTTTACTAAATTGAAGTTTATTTCCAATAATTATATAATCAAAAAAATCTGATTTTTCTTCCTTAAAGTTCATAATATAGCTTTCTTCAAAATCTTCAGTCATTACTTCGATCATTTTCCCACATATCTTAGATATATTTTTATTTGTTTCTATACCATATAGGCTTGCATTGGGATACATATATTTTAATTTAAGCAATGTAGCGCCAAGATCACAGTTAAATTCAAGAATATTTAATTTTTTTTCATTGGGTTCATTTATACGATCTATAACGTCAAATTTTAATAGACTTTGAGAGTTAGAATTAAAGCCCCACTTTTCTTCAAACTTTTGAGCATTTGTTTTTAAAATATTATTAAATCGAGTATAATCTTTTTTAAACGATGTGCTCCCAAAATGGTGTATAAAACTATCATTACAGACCATAAGTTTATATCCGGCATCTATAATTCTCATACACAAATCATCATCTTCAAAGTTTCCAGGGGTAAACCTGTCATCAAAAGTACCAATTTTATTAATAACATCCCTTTTAATTAACATACAGAATGCTACTAATCTAACCTTTTGCTCCCATTTTTCTGGTGTAGAAATGTTATTCTTATCTGCAAAATCAATCATATTTTCCATATCATTATAAGGAACATTTATGGCCTGATAATTAGAGCAGTTATTGGTAATGGATGCAGTTGCACCAATTTTTTCATCACTATAAAGGCATATTTTAAGATTATCAAGCCACCTTGGTGTAACTTTAGTATCGTTGTTTAAAAATAGAATATCATTATCTTTCTCAGATGCCTCTATTCCGAGATTACACCCTTTGGGAAAACCTACATTTTCATCATTTAAAATAAGTTTAATATCAGTTTCTTCTTTAAGCCATTCTCGAGTTCCATCAGTAGAATTATTATCTACAACAATTATTTCATAAGTTTCAGCAGTAGTGTATTTTCTTATACTCTCAAGACAGATACGATTATAATTAAGATTGTTATAGGTTAAAATTATTATTGAAGTTTTTTTATTTTCAAACATTAATTTTATATCTCCTCTAATAATTTAGTATTGTGACTATTTCTTGTCATTCACCGATACTTAAAAGGTAGTAGTATTGTTCAATTATATTTTATGAATATTAGCAAAAATTGTTCCTACTCTGCATATGAAAACCAATAGATATTAAAAAAAAGAATTCATTGTCTTACAAAGCTTTATCCAATCGAAATTATCTCTTGCATAAAGTTGAATATCGCTGCATACTTTTTCTAAAACAGCTTGATTAGAACAGCATGTAACAAGCTCTGCTGAAAGAGCGTTGAGATCATTTATAGGAAATATATTACCATATTTTTTGTCAACGGTAATGTCCCAGGAACCATCAACATCTGAAGATATAATATAATTTCCATTAAAGGCTGCTTCAGCAAATACTTGAGCAAAAGCTTCCCACCTAGATGTTAAACAAAATACTTTTGATTTTTTGTACTCTTCCATCAGTGATTTCCTATCATAAATAGGTCCTGTAAAAATAACTTTATTTGTTAATTCTGGATAGGCTGATAAATAATTGTTTATATACTGATTAAAGCTTGGATCAATACTACCTACTAATTTTAATTTCCAATCTCCAATTTTTTCTGCAGCAATTTTAAATGCTTCCATTATAATTTCTGTGGCTTTTTCATAGGTTCCCAATCTTCCTACTGTTAAAATAATATTTTCTTTTTGTTTATATTTAACAATATCGCTATTAAAAAAATCATAAAAGCCATTAGGTATATATTCTACTTTTACAGGCCAACTATCATCGATTATTTTTTTTAGGTTTTTAGACTCTACAGAAATTAATGTACAACTATTCAGTAAATTAATATTATACTGATTAAATACTATTCTCTTTAGCCAATGTATATTTAAATCTAATTTTAGAAAAATTTTTCCATTTGGATTAATTGATTTATATTTTTCGATCATACGTAAATTAAAATCATAGTATCCAATAAGCATAAGAACATCAGTTTTTTGTAGTAATAATTTAACAGAATCTTCATTATCCATAAAATTTAAAGTAATATTTTTCGTCATTATTTCATCATAATGTTCTTCATTTTTATTGCATAAAATGGAAACTTCATAATTTAAATGTTTTTGAAAGACATAGGGTATTAATCCTACATCTTTTGTAAGGTGAAAGTTTTGTAATCCAGGCCAATATAGAGTAAAATGTTTTTTCATATATACCTCCAGTTTATTCAAACAATATATTTATAAATTATAGGTGTGATAAGTATGAAATGTATAATTTTCACAGAATTTTAAGTATATCATTTAATTTATAATGGAAAAACTCAAGGTTAGTAACCTTGAGTCAAACAGTTAAATAAATTATTAGTATATTTTATTTAATTAACTTTTTTACTTTATTAACAGCATTGATTTGATCTACATGTTGTTATTGCTCCAAGTGTTGCATTGTTTATACTAAGAGTACCAACAGTAACTGGACTAGTAACAGTTGCAACTACAGTATAGGTACAGCAATCATCAAAGCAAGAATCACAGTCACAAACGAAGAATGAGAATGTTTGTGATGAAAGTAATGCTACTAAATTAAAAGTCCAAGCAGGTCCAACAGGAACAGGTGCAAATTGACCTCTACAAAGTTTAAATACTTGAAAGTTTACAGTTCCTGTAAAGGCAACTGGAGTAACAAGATTACTTGCAAATTCTAGCTTTGTAATAGGATTACATAAACAAGAATTATCTAAAGTAATAGAACTAACTGTAAAATTTGTGCCGGCTACCGTAGCAACAGGAATTGTAGTTGCACTAGGAGTCCCACATTTTATAAGAGTTGGACAAGGCTTTTTTTCTTTCTTACAATCATCACACTCATCATGACAACAATCTCTTTCTCTTTTACAAGGCCTACACTCATCATGACAGAAATTTTTTGACATTGAATTCATAAATGAACCCTCCTTATTAATTAGATAAATTTAAAATTACTATAAAGTAAATTAAGATATATAATTATTTTTTATTGTTTCTCCTATAATATATGAGTATTGTAGAAGAATGGTGATGACAATGTGCAGATTTCATTTTACTAATTATACTTTCAATCATTGTCATCGCAGTCTGAGAATAATGGGTCTAAATTTTGATCTGGATAGAATTTAGGAATTGGAGCTTTTTCAAATCTTTCACATGGATCTTCTTCAGGCTCTTCTTCACATGGTTCTTTTGGAACTGGACAGTAGTCATAAGCAGGAATTAGAAGCTGTACAATAAGCTCACATTTTACAACGATGTAGTAACCTAAAGTGATATCTAAAACATCGTTACATTCTTCATCTTGTAGTAATTCACCATCTAGAGCATCAGCAACCATTTCAAGTTTTATTATATTAGAATCTAAATCTTCAGCATTTTGAACAGGTACAAAGCTAGCAGAAATTTGAGCTATAGAATCAGGACAGTAGAATTTTCCAATTACATCTGTTCTATTAATTTCAAACAATTCACTTTGATTGACACCATTTGCATCAATATAATCTGAATAGAAAGAAATTTTGTAAGAAATAACTATTTTTTTAAAGCCTGGTTTTCCCACAAGTGGAATTTTATCTACTGAAATTAATGTTAAATTAAAATCTCTACTATTAATATATCTCTTTGGATCTGTTAGAATAGTGCTTCTTAATTCAGAATCTGTCGTATTTGTATCAGGACCTTCACCGTATACAAGACATCTTTTTATTAAGCATTGATCAAAGATTTTAGGTACTTCAATGCAGACTAATTCAGAAGGGTCTGGTAAACGTCCCTGTTTATTTACAAGACCGGGACGTGGTGAAAATTTCTTGAAGTTAATAGACATAGATTCTCCTCCTCTTCAAAAATTATAGTAAATATAATTTTATTTATTACTTACAATATATTATATGATAGAAAATAAAAGTTGTGAAAATAAAAAGCTTGACAAAAATAATTCTTTATTTTATAGAATGGCATAATAAGTTTTCACTAAAAATATAATTCTATAAAGGAGGGAGTGAAATGAGTAGTATATATCCATGGATATATGTTGATTATACAAACAATATATGGAAGTTTTTTAAAAATGATAATAAAGAATTAGTCTACAAAATTATGTATGGAGATGGAAAATGGACAAAAGAAAGCCTTATTGATAAAGATGTACTAGGGTTTGCTGTATATGTTGAGGAAGATGAAACAATACATATAGTCTACAGCAATATTAAAGGAGACTTGAAATACTGTACCATGAATGATAAGCAATGGGTAGGAAAGATTCTCTATAAAATGCAAATTGATGACTTTGAAATACAGAATTTAAAAATTGAAATTATTGGAGATAAGATGCATATCTTTTATTTACTAATAGGCAATGATGGTAGTGATCATGGAGTGTTAATGCATTGTATATGGAATGGAAAAGAGACTAAAATTGCTACATTGCAGGATATTATATTGCGACCTAATTTAAGAGAATACTATTTAATAAACGTAAATGAAAATAATAATATTGATGTGTTTTTTATTAATGATGAAGGCGATGAAATATCCTTAAACTATTGCAGATTTGAAAATCTTAGATGGATTCCTGCAAAGAGGCTTTATGGTATTCAAGGTGATGATATAGGATTTGAAGTACTAAGAGATCAACAAGAGATTCACATACTAAATAAATCTAGAGAAGAGTCTATGTATTTTCTTGATCACGTTCGTATAGATATGACTGGAAATATCCAAGAGTTCAGAGTTTACGAAAGTAATAAGGAATTGGAGGAACCTCTATTATTTACTGAAAATAATAAGTTGTACTCTTGCTGGTTAGAGCAAGGTAAGATTTTTTACTCAGTTTTTAATGATGAAAAGTGGAGTAGTGTGTTTTACTTTGATAGGGGAAACGAACTTGCAGTAAGGCGATACAATTGCTTTATTCGCAGTGATGATGAGAGTTTAATTAAAGCAATAGGAGTTTATGGAACTAATGAATTAGATTTATGCTTATTTGTTCCAAGTTGGTTTGTAGCAAATATGAAGGATTCATTGAAATATGAGGTAGATAAAGCTAATGCAGATACACCAAATGAAGAACAAGCATTTCAAAGCTTAAAACTTGAATTATCTAAGATAACATCAGAAAAGAAAAACTTAGAAAGAAAAATTGTTTCTTTAAATATGCAATTACGAAAGAAGCAAAGATTTATGGAAGATTATGAAGAACAAATTGCTAGAATATTAGAACAAAAACACAAGATGGAAGAGAATTATAATGTATTCTTAGAATTGCAACAGAAGATTCAAAAAGATTTGGAGGATACAAATCAGCAGCTAGTAGAAGAAAGAGAAATTAAAACAAGTATTGAAAATAAATTAAAAGAATGTGAAGAGGAAAATATAGTAATTAAACAGCAAATTAAGATGATAAGTGAAGAAAAGAAAAAATTATATGAAGAACTTGAACTTGAAAAGAATCAATCTATTATGGAGAGATTATTAAGAAAAAGACCAAGTGGAATATAGAGTCATTTCTAAGATTTTAGAGCATATAATAAAGTAGAAATTCGTAATGCACATTCAAAAAATATACGATGTATATTTAGTCTATTATTTTCTTTCATATGCGTAAATTAAAAAATACACAAAATAGAGGTGATTAACATAAAAGCAGAAGATTATGATTATATAATGACATTTACTTCTCATAATAGAGCATCATATATATATCAACATCTATTTCAAAAAAACATTCAAGTGAAGCTTGTTAGTTCTCCTAATAAAATTAATATTAGCTGTACGCAAGCAGTAAAATTTAAAGAAATAGACAAGGAAGTAGTACAAGAGGAATTAAAGAAGAATAATATGTATCCTACTGCAGTATATAGGATTGTAAGAGAAGGAAAAAATGAAAATTATGAATTAGTTGAATAGATCTGGTTATCCAGGTCTTTTCATATTGTGTGCCCAGCATGGGCACGTACTAATCGGTGAAAGTCCGTAATGGGGGC
>NZ_CAURTC010000070.1:0-8302 GCF_963527835.1 uncultured Clostridium sp.
AATTTTCAAAGACCAAATTTTCTCTTGTTTTACTGCGTCACCCTTAAGCGACTTACTCAGTATAACATTTGATTTCTTTTCTGTCAACAAGTTTTTTTAATAAGTTGAAATTTAATTTCTTAACTTTTTTCTTTCTTGTTGGCCGCATCTCTTAGCGACGTGTTTTATCTTACCATTTTATTTATATGGTGTCAACAATAAATTTCTATTATTTTTTAATAAACTTCTCTTTTACATAATTAAGTACTTTTTGAGTATCTATATCAGGTATTGGTTTATGCTTAAAAACTAATACGCCTAAATCCATAATTGGCTTTAAATAATCAATGGTATCCATATAACCTAGTTTAATTCTTTTTTCAGCACTCTCAGGAACAAAATCTAATATACCATCTAATACTCCCTCTTCCATAATAGATGGATATATCTCTATTATTTTAGTATTTGGAAATAACTTTTTATTTATATGAGAATCCTTAGAAAGATGTACTGCTATTATAATGTCACAATTTTCACCATATACAGGCTGTACAGGAACATTATCAGCCATTCCACCATCTACATACTTTATAGATTCAAATTCTTCTGATTCATATATCATAGGTAATGCTGATGATGCAAATAGAATACTTCTTATATTTTTTTCAGGATATCCATTAATCTTAAAGTATTTAGGTTGAAAGGTTGTAAGCTCTGTACACGCTGCATAGCATAATTTATTACAACTCTCTATATCTTTAAAATTAACATATTTATTCATAATATCAGTTAAGCCTTCCCTTGAAAGACTTCCAGTATCAATCATCTTCGGCATACACTTCTTTACTAAATTCATATTTTTTAATCCTAAGGATATTAAAAAACCTTTAATATTTAAATCTTTATTATCTATAGGAAGAACTTTTTCTTTTGATATATTAAGCCATGCTTCTTCTGCCTTTTCTATATCTCCTTGGCAAAATAATATAGCATTTAATGCTCCAATAGATGTTCCTGAAACCACTTCTACGTATCTATCAATTTTTAATTCTTTTAACGCCTTCCACACACCTATTTGATATGCGCCTCTAGCTCCACCCCCTGATAATACTAATCCTATTTTCATATTAAATCACACTCCCCAATAGCCAAGATATGCCTAATAACTATTTGTACTCTTATTATATCCAATTGATTCTAAAATAATTAAAGCTGTATCTTCTATAGCTCTTTGTGTTATGTCTATTGTTTTACATCCTAACTTCTTCATTATCTTATCTGAATACTCTAACTCTTCTAATATTCTTTCATCACCAGCATATTCAATACTTGAAGATATACGATGGAATTTATCTAATCTCTTCTTTCTAATTTCTATTAATTGAAATGCATCTATTTTTAATCCGAAAATTTTCTTCTTATCTATAGTATATATTTCATCTGGTACACCTATTTCAGGCATTAATGGTATATTTATAGCCCTAATACCCTTATTAGCTAAATACATACTTAATGGTGTTTTAGATGTTCTTGATAATCCTATTAGCACTACATCTGCATTTTTAAGTCCACCATAGTCTTTACTATCATCATATTGCATAGCAAATTCCATAGCCTCTATTCTTTTATAATATATTTCATCTATTTGTCTCATAGCTCCAGGTTTATATTCTGGACTAGTATTTAACATACTTGATATTGAATCTATAAGCGGTCCTAGCACATTCATAATATAAGTATTTTCTTCATAACATTTTTTAGTTAAGTATTCTCTAACATCTACAGTAATTATTGTTGATATGATTATTTTCCTTTCTATCTTAGCTATTTCAGGAAAAATACAATCCACATCATCAATTGTTTTGATATATGGTACTCTTCTTATTTTTATTTTCTCTTTAAATTGAGCTGCCACTGCTAGTGTTACTTGATGAGCTGTTTCCGCTATAGAATCTGATATGGCAAAAATAGTTAGCATGATTAACTCCCCTCTCAAATTTTATATAGTGTTTTTTTCTAATATAATATCTTATTTAATTTTACCATTATATATTACATGTATTGTAATATATTACTTGATATAAAAAATATATTTTTAAAATTTCAATATTTAATTTATATCTTATATAATAATGAATTTTAAAATCTAATATGATAAACTTTAATATAATAAAAAGTTGCTTAGAAACCATGAAATTATCTATTTTATGCCTTTGCTTATCCATAGGTGTAAGAAATCTCACACTACAATATTTTTAGTTATAAATTTAAATCATTAAATAACACTTTAATAAATTATATAATGGTTATAAATTATATAAAAAAACTGTTCACACTATATTTAGGAGGAAAATGTATGAATAATAAAAAAATCTTAACAATAGGCATTCTACCACTTATGTGGTTTTTATACTTTTTATTTGAATTATTCACAGGTAGGATTAAAGATATGCCTACAGTAATGTTAAATATGTTCCTTATGTTTTTGTTTGCTTTAGTAGGATTATTCATTTATAAAATAGGATATAAAAATCAAAGTGGCTTTAAATTTAAAACAATGTTAAAACTTTTCTTATCATTAATGCTAATTGATCAAGGAATTAAAATATTCATAAAGTTATTTTATTTTGATTACTATATAGATATAATTCCTAATTTACTATCTTTTAATCCAATAATTAATACTGATGGTTCATGGTTAAACGCAAGATTTGGAACTAATGTAAGTTTTCCATTATTAATATTTTTTAATATCATTGCACTTTTTCTATTTGTTGAAATATACAGATATGCTCTATATAAAGATAATAAAGATTTCTGGTCAGATATGTGTTTTTTATTTATATTTGGTGGAGCTCTTTGTTCATTAATTGATAAAATATTTTATGGTGGAAGTTTAGATTTTATTGGAATCAGCAATTTATTTATTGCAGATATAAAGGATATCTATATTAATCTAGGTATATTATTTTTTATTCTCACATTATTTAATAACGGATATCTATCTTCTGATGAAGAAACCACACTAAAAGAAGATTTACAAAATTTAAAACGTTTTTTAACATTTATAAAAGATGATATATATAGCAAATTTAAGTTATTGAAAAATAAACAAAACTAAAGTAAAAAATGTTTTACAGCTATTTATAAAATAATAATAAAATTTGTTTATTCCAATAAATAAAAATATACATTAACTTTTTATATTGAGTAAGAACTATACTATCTAATTAAAAATTTAAAATTAAGTTATAGAGGGAGGCTTATTTATGCTTAATACTCCAAAAGCAAATAGATTACATATATCTATATTCGGAAAAAGAAATGCAGGTAAATCAAGTTTAATTAATGCTCTAACAAATCAACCACTTTCATTAGTATCAGATACTCCTGGTACTACAACTGATCCAGTGTCAAAGGCAATGGAATTACTTCCTTTAGGACCAGTAGTTATTATAGATACCGCTGGATTAGATGATACTGGTGATTTAGGAACATTAAGAGTTGAAAAAACAAAAGAAGTAATGTTAAAAACAGATTTAGCTGTACTTGTATTTTCAGCAGAAGAGAATAATATTGAAAATGAGAAAGAATGGCTTAAAGATTTAAAAGAAAAAAATATTCCTGTAATAGGCGTAGTAAATAAAATTGATTTGGGAATAAGTAACTTAGAATTATTACAAAAAGAATTTGATATTCCATTTGTAGAAATAAGTTCTAGAGAAAAAATAAATATAGGTAAATTTAAAGAGCTTCTTATTAAAAATGCACCTATTGATTTTGAAATGCCTACTATACTTGGTGATATAGTAAAACCTAAAGATAGGGTTATATTGGTTGCTCCTCAAGATATCCAAGCTCCTAAAGGGAGACTTATATTGCCTCAAGTACAAATAATAAGAGATATTCTAGATAATGATGCTATGGCACTTACAGTTAAAGATACGGAATTAGAAGACTTGCTAAAGATAATTAAAAATCCTTCTTTAGTGATTACAGATTCTCAAATGTTTAAAAAAGTAAATGAAATAGTTCCTCATAATATAAGATTAACTTCATTCTCTATTTTAATGGCAAGATATAAAGGAGATTTAGAACTATTTATAAAAGGAGCCAAAGCAATTAATAATTTAAAACCTAATGACAAAGTGTTAATTGCAGAAGCTTGCACTCATCATGCACAAAAAGGTGATATTGCAAGAGAAAAACTACCTTTACTACTTGAAAAAAAGGTTGGTGGAAAATTAGATATAGTAAATGTATCAGGAAGTGATTTTCCTAAAAATCTATCTGAATTTAAATTAATAGTGCATTGTGGTTCTTGTATGTTTACAAGAAAGCAACTATTATCACGATTAGAGGTAGTTAAAGAAAAAAATGTTCCTATAACTAATTTCGGAGTTGCATTAGCTGAACTTAATGGAATTCTTGATAGAGCTTGTAACATATTAATTGGCTAACATCAATTTAAAATATTTGAAACTTTATCAAATCAAACTTTACAATTATAGATGTAAAGTTTAATACAGTAGATTACAGATTAAAAATAACGGTTTAATTTTAGATTAATATTTAAAATCAAATTCATATACTATGGCGAATAAAAAAGATATCCTATTAAATGTAATTTACAGGATATCTTTTTTTGCCTTTATTATATGTATATATTATTTATTTAAGTTAATTTAAATACTACTTTTATTTAATCACAAATCACCAATCAACGTTATTTATTGTTTTTAGTTATCAATAATAATAATAAAACAGAATGCATTAATTGGACCTTTTTAAATTTGATCTTTAATCTTTAATTTTAAATTATTATAAAGTTTTAAAATTAAAAGAATTATTTCATTTTTAAATTTATTAAATTCTAATTCTAATATAATAAATTTAAAAATGAAACAAAATAAAAAAATCGTTTCTTTAATATTAAAGAAACGATTTTGGTGGCTCACCCGGGAATCGAACCCGGGACACCATGATTAAAAGTCATGTGCTCTACCGACTGAGCTAGTGAACCATACTTACCTGGCAACGTCCTAATCTCCCACACAGTCTCCCGTGCAGTACCTTCGGCGCTATGGATCTTAACTTTCCTGTTCGGAATGGGTAGGAGTGTTACTTCCATGCCATCATCACCAGATCTTGAAAGATTTTTTTCTTTCAGCTGAAATCATATGTTTTGTTTGACGACCTCAACAAGACATAATTATATAGACTTTCTATTATTATGTCAACAGTATTTTTAGACGTATATCGACATTATATTCAATATACGACTAAATACTCTAAACTACTCTAAAATACTATCGCCCCCGAAAGTTTTTATTGTTGAAAAAATCATAAAAATATTAAACTTAATTTATAGTTTAATTTACAAACAAAGATATATGATATAAAGGATAATAGTATAATACATTATTTAATAGATGATGTTTCTGATTTATTATACTCATTGTTTAATATAACTATATCAACTCTTCTATTAGCTGCTCGTCCTTCTTCACTATCATTACTCTTTATAGGTCTATATTCACCATACCCAATAGCAGAAAGCCTACCAGAACTTATATTTCCATCTTTAACAAGAAACTCTACTACATTTGCTGCTCTAATTGCAGACAGTTGCCAATTAGAATGAAAATTTTCTGTATTTATGGCTACATTATCAGTGTTTCCCTCAACTCTTATATAATTATCTATATCATTTAATATTTTAGATATGGATATTAACTTTTGCTTATACTCATTTTTAATAGTTGCATCTCCACTGTTAAAAAAAACATTATCATTAAAGCTTATTATAAGACCTCTTTCTTGTATTTGAGTTGAAATGCTACCTTCTAAATTATATTCCTTAATTAACTCATCAACTTTACTTTTAGCCGTATCAAGCTTTTCTGATTCAACCATTACAGCATCATTCACAATGCTATTTTCATTAGTTTCTTTTATAGCTCCTGGCGCATCACCTATACTAAATGCTTGTTTAAAAGAATCAGATATTTGTTTATACTTTTGTTTATCTACATTTGAAGAAGCATATAACACTACAAATAAAACCATTAGCAAAGTTATTAAATCAGAATAGGTTAGCAACCATCTTTCACTATTTTCTTTATTCTCTCTTTTTTTCCTCATATAATTATTCACCTTCTAATAATTTAGATTGCTTCTCTGTTAAAAATCCTTCAAGTTTACTTACAAGAGTATTAGGATTTGTACCTTGTTGAATTAATACTATTGCTTTAATAATCATCTCTTTTTCATTATATTCTTCCATATCCAAGACTTTTAACTTATTAGCAATTGGTAACCAAAAAATATTTGCACTTAAAATTCCATATAATGTGGCTATAAAAGCAGCTGCTATTTTAGGTCCTAATACAGTAGGGTCATTTAAGTTACTAACTACTTGAATAAGTCCCATAACTGTTCCTATTATCCCCATGGTAGGTGCATATCCACCTGCTGCTGCAAACATTTCTATTCCAACTTGATGTCTTTCTGATATTTGCTCTAATTTAGTTTCTAAAATACTCTTAATAGATGATTGCTCTACTCCATCTATAGCCAATTGAAGTCCTTTTTTTATGAATGGATCTAAATCACTGTTTTTAGAAACTTCTTTTTCTAACGATAAAAGTCCATCTTTTCTAGTTCTTGTAGATATATCTTTAAAAAATAATAAATTTTCTTCCATCTTATTTTTTCTCTTTTTAAATGCTACAGACATAACTTTAGGAAATTTTTTAAGTACATTTCCTGGGAATGATATACCTAATGCACCCAAAGTACCACCAAATACTATTATTGCAGCTGTAAGTTGAAATAATGCAGTAATTACTCCACCCTCTAATAAAAATGCTAAAATTAAAGCTACAAGTGCAAAAATTAAACTTAATACAATCATCATATCCATGTAAGATTCCCCCAAACACAAAATTATACTTCTAATAACTAATATATTAATGTTTACTATAATTTAATCCATCGTTAAAATATGAAATTATAATACTCAATAACATAATAAGTTTAATAATAGATTTAATAATAGATTTAATAAATTGTTACTAGAAAATAAATACTCTTTTTATTGCTTTTAATAATATTTAAACTTTTTAGTAATATTGTTAAAATATAAATTTAAAAAGTTTTTATATTAGACTAATATTACTAAAAAAAGTCTATAAAGAATCTAAATATATAAATTCTTTATAGACTTTTAACATTTTTGATATTTATTTACAATATTTTTAAAAATTAGATTACTTTATTAGTATATTTTCTAATTTACATTCAGTGAATTTTTAAATTTAATCATCTCATCATCTGTCATATGAATTTCAACTACATCTTTAACACCATCACTATTTAATATTGCTGGTACTCCACAAAAGACATCTTTTTCTCCATATTCACCTTCTAATAATGTTGATACTGGAATAATTTTATTTTCATTATGCATAATAGATTTTATTATTGCTACCGTTGCTGCTGCTATTGCATAATAAGTAGTTCCTTTTCTCTCATAAACTTCCCCATCCAGCTCTAGAAGTATCTAACACTAATTGATCTAAATCAACTTCTCCTGTTAAATCTTTTGTATTTCTATTTAAATACTCAATACAGTGATTTAAGTCCATAACTTCTCCATATGCTCTTTCTTTATTAATATCAATCATTAATGTTTCATCGCATACTCCTTGAGTTATTAAGTTAAATGCAGTTGTAGAACCAACAAGACCAGCTCCTATTATTGCAATTTTACTTTTATTTAAAGCCATATAAACTCCTCCTTAAAGTATTTATAACTTTAGTTTAATTACTTTTACACATAATATATAAATTATTAACTACTTATTAACATAATCCATAATAATTTATGAATACCTGTTTATAACTTTATATAATTGTGAATAACTTTGGAATAATTAAATTCTAATATATAAATTCATGTACAAAACAAAAAAACATCATAACAAGTTTATATTTAGATCTTTTAACTCAGATTTCTATTTAAATATAATATGAAAATTCTTATAAGCTAATATCTTAATTTTAATTTTCAACCAACAGATCTCTCTAATATTATATTTTATTAATATATAAAGGGTTTATAATAAATATTCTATAATTTTTTATAAAAAAAAGCTACTGAAAAATTCAGTAGCTTTTATTATTGGTGCGTCATCAGGGATTCGAACCCTGGACACCCTGATTAAGAGTCAGGTGCTCTACCAACTGAGCTAATCACGCAAATAAACCTGGCAACGTCCTAATCTCCCACACAGTCTCCCGTGCAGTACCTTCGGCGCTA
>NZ_CAURTC010000071.1:0-6833 GCF_963527835.1 uncultured Clostridium sp.
ATATAATCTTGTCTAACTACCTCAAGCATACTTGATCTTGTGTATCTCATCCATCCACCTACACTTCCAAGAGTTAAAACTATAAGTGGTAAAATCATATGTTTTAATACATCTAGAACATATTGCATTCCTGTATATGCACTTCCTGGAGTAGTCATACCCGATATTGGAAATAAATTAAGTTGAACTCCTAAATATTTAATTAATATAAGTCCAAAGAAAAATGATGGCATTGATATTCCCATAAGGGCAAATACCGTAAAAAATTTATCAAAAAATGAATATTGCTTTGTTGCTGAAACTATACCTATTGGCACCGCAATTATAAGCCCCAAAATTAGTGATGCCGCTCCTAAAATAAAGGAATTTGGTATAAAATCTTTCATTACTTCTGAAACTGGTCTTTTATAGTAAAAAGATTCTCCTAAAGACCCTTCTGTTACAACGCCTTTTAACCAATACATGTACTGTGTTGTTTTTGGCTCATCTAAATGATATTTTTCTCTTATTGCTTGTTTTGTTTCTACACTCATATTTGGATCCATATTTGCTGTAATAGCATCTCCTGGAGCCATAGCAAATATGAAGAAAAGTACTAATGATACACCAACAATAGTCGGTATTATTAATAGTATTCTTCTAGTGATATACTGTAGCATATTGCTGTTCCCCCCATTTTTCAAAATTAGCCTGGATTTTTTGTCCAGGCTAATTTCTTAATTTATTTTAAATTTTATTTATTGTTATCTAATTCAAGTTTGTAAATGTCGTGAGTCCAATCTATATAAGTTGAAGGGTTGTATCCTTTAACTCTTGAATTTGATGCAAACATTTCTTGAGCATTTCCAAGAAGAATATAAGGTACATCTTCAGAGAATTTTAATTGCCATTCAGCATAAGCTTTCTTTCTTTCCTCTTGATTTGTTGTTCCTTTACCTTCTTTTAATAACTTATCTGCTTCTTCATTTCTCCATCCAATATTATTAAATCCGCCTGGTACATCTTGAGAAATTGCAAATATTCCTGATGGATCTGGATCTATTGAAAGGTTCCAAGCACCATTGAATATATCATATTCTCTGTTATTAACTTTATCCATCATTGTTCCAAATTCCATAAGTTCTGGAGTAACTTTAACACCTATTTGTTCCCAAGATTGTTGAACTATTGGGATTAAAGCATCAACATATTTAGAACCAGTATAAGTTAACCATTGAAGTTCTAATTCAACTCCATCCTTATCTCTAACTCCATTTCCATTTGTATCTTTCCAACCAGCTTCATCAAGTAATTCTTTAGCTTTTTCTGGATTGTATTCATACTTAGGAACATCTGGGTTATATGCCCATGAAGTAGGAAGAATGTGTGAGTTGTAAACTTGACCATATCCTTGGTAATAAGATTGCATGAATCCTTCTCTATTTAATCCATAAAGTAACGCTTGTCTTACTTTAGGGTCTTTAACCTTATCACTTCCATAGTTAAGTCCCATGTATCCATAACCATTTTGCATATAAAGATCTAAGTTTAAGAATCCAGCTTGTTTTAATGGATCTATATTTTCTGGTTTAGCACCAACTCTATCTATATCAACTGTTCCAGCCATTAATTCTTGTAATAATGTTTGTGCATTTGTAACTTTCATTACTATATAAGGAATCTTTGGTTCACCTTTCCAGTAATCAGCATTTTTTTCAAACTTAACTTCTTGTCCTGGTTTAAAGTGAACAAATTTATAAGCACCTGAACCTACAGGTTGTAATAATTTATCCTTAACAGCTTGGAAGTTTCCTTTTTCAAATTTATAAACACTTTCTGGCATAATTCCATATTCAAAATTCCATATACCAGCTGCATCAGTATTCTTGTTAGTGAATGATATTGTATAATCATCAATAACCTTTATACCTTCAACACTACTAGCATCGCCCTTATTGTACTCTTCATATCCAACTAAATTATTTACAGCATCCATTCTTGGTCCATCATATCCTGGATCACAAATAGAAGTAAATGTAAATGCTACATCCTTTGCTGTTAATTCTTGACCATTAGTAAATTTAATACCCTTATTTAATTTAAATGTATAAGTTTTTCCATCTTCAGAAACTTCATAACTTTCTGCTACATTTGGAATTGGTTCTCCCTTTTCATTATTAGTAATCAATCCATCAAATACTAACTTGTTAACCCATGAATCATAAAGAGTAGAAGAATATATTGGAACAAATTCACCCTTTGGATCTGTAGTTCCTACTATTAAAGTATCAGTTCTATTTTTTGCAGCATCTGGAAGTGCACTAGGATTTGATGCCTCTATTCTCTCTGGCTTTGATAAATCCTTAGTAGTTCCTCCTGATTCTGAACCATTACCATTTCCTTGAGCTGTATTGTTAGCTCCTCCTCCACATGCTACAAATAACATTGAAGCTGCTAACCCTGCCGTTAATAATGCAACTAATTTTCTTTTTTTCATTTAATCTGCCCCCTTTTAATATATTTATTGCTGTTATGTAACAAAATTTAAATGCCCCATATAAAAAATATTGTTACAATAACATACATTTAATGTGATTTTTAAAATAAAATTTTATTAGGTATTTTTCTTCATTTTCATGTCAACACTTATATAGTTTATAATTTATTTTTAAGCACATACTTAAATTAATAAATTATTAAAATAAACCTTAATATATAATTACTTTATTAAAAATCTAAGTGTATATCATAGAAAAACACACGTCTTTTAAAATTATATTATTTGTATTTTAAATTATTTCCAATATTTTTGCAATATTGTAAAATTATTTTTTCATTATAAATATTTTCTCAAAAAGATTATTAATTACAATTAATGAATCTTAGGTCTAAATAATAAGTTATTTTAAATATATGCCTAATATGTATTAAATTATTAATTTTAAAGATAATAATATATATAATATGAAATTCTAGTAATTTGTTACTATAAAATTATTTTTATTTTCGTGATAAAAGTTACAGTTTATTCTTTTATTTGATGATATACTTTCAAAGTATTTATTAGATAATTATAAATTTCAGAGTTAAAAAATTAACAATCAAAGAAAAAACGGAGTGAATGAGATGAAAAACTTAAATCTTAAAGGTAATCCAAATCGTGGATTAATAGGAGCTACATTAGGTTTCTTCATAGGTTTTGCAGCAGTTTCTCTTTATGGACCAACTTCTGCAGTATTTAAAGAAGCTTTCGTAAACCTTAATCCAGTATTATTAGCATTACTTATTGCAGCCCCTAACTTATCAGGTTCTTTACTTAGAATACCTTTTTCAGCATGGGTTGACACAACTGGTGGGAGAAAGCCACTTATAGTTTTACTACTTTTATCAATAATAGGTATGGGTGGTTTATACATAGTATTAGCTTTCTTTAGTGATAACTTAAATCAATATTATTATTTATTATTTGCACTTGGACTATTATCTGGATGTGGTATAGCAACATTCTCTGTTGGTGTCAGCCAAGCATCATATTGGTTCCCAAAAAGCAAACAAGGTGTAGCTTTAGGAATATATGGTGGTGTTGGTAACTTAGCACCTGGAATATTTGCATTATTAATTCCAAACTTAGCACTTCCTCTATTAGGATTACCTGGTTCTTACTTAGCTTGGTTAATATTCTTAATAGTTGGTACTGTAATTTACATAAAAATAGGTCAAAACGCTTGGTACTTCCAACTTGTTGACAAAGGAATAAATAAAGATGAAGCTAAGGAAATAGCATCAAAAGAGTACGGTCAAGAATTATTCCCTAAGGGAAAAGCAAGTGAAACACTTTTAATATCAGCTAAATCATGGAAAACTTGGGCTTTAGTATTTATCTATTTCACAACTTTTGGTGGATTCTTAGCATTAACAGGTTGGTTCCCTAATTACTGGATGACTTATTTCGGATTAAACATGAAAGTAGCAGGTCTTTTAACAGCTTTATATTCTATATTAACTTCATTAACTAGAATATATGGTGGAAAAGTTGCTGATAAAAATGGTGGAGAAATAACTACTATAGTTTCTCTAGGAATAGCACTTATTGGTGCAATTTGTATGACTTTTGCTTCAACTATGACTTTAGCAATAATAGGTATAATCTTACTTGCTATTGGTATGGGAGTTGCAAACGCAGCAGTATTTAAAATAGTTCCTAATGCAGTTCCAGAGGCAATGGGTGGAGCTTCAGGATGGATTGGTGGATTAGGTGCTTTAGGTGGATTCTTAATACCTCCTGTAATGGCATCATTCCTAAACAGATCAGGATTTGCTGGATATTCACAAGGATTTTCAGTATTTATAGTTTTAATAATTGTAGCAATTGGAGTAATAGCTTTATTCCAAGCTTTACAAAAGAAATCAGCAAAATAAAACATTTATATAAAACAAAAGTAGCTATGAATTTCATAGCTACTTTTTTTATTTTAAATTATAAGTAATTAAGTAATTTATAAATATAAAATTATCCACCAAAATTAAAACTCTAAATTATCCACAAAATATTATTAAGACCATTTATAATCTAATCACAAGTAATCATACATTTTTATTGATTTAACAAGATAAATAGACAATCATATTAAAATGACTGCCTATTTATCCGTAATAAAAATTTATATATCTTTTGATTAGTTTGGATACTTAAATTTTATCTGATTTAGACCTAATAATTTATAATCAGATAAATTATATTAAAATTCAGATAGGATTAATACCTATCTGAATCAATTACTTATATTATTCCCACTCGATAGTTGCTGGTGGTTTTGAAGTTACATCGTAAACAATTCTGTTAACTCCCTTAACTTCATTTACAATTCTTCTTGAAACCTTATCTATAACTTCATATGGTATATGAGCCCAGTTTGAAGTCATTCCATCTGATGATGTAACTGCTCTTAATCCTACAGTGTGGCAGTAAGTTCTTTCGTCTCCCATAACACCAACTGATTGAATGTTAGGTAATACTGCGAAGTATTGCCATATTTCACTTTCAAGACCTGCTAAAGCTATTTCTTCTCTGAATATAGCATCAGCTTCTCTAACAACTTCTAATTTATCTTCAGTTACTTCTCCTAGAACTCTTATAGCTAATCCTGGTCCTGGGAATGGCTGTCTCCATACTAAGTGGTGAGGAATTCCTAATTCTTCTCCTACAGCTCTTACTTCATCTTTGAATAATTCTCTTAATGGCTCTATTAATGAGAATTCCATATCTTCTGGAAGTCCTCCAACATTGTGGTGACTCTTAATTACTGCTGAAGTATCTGTTCCACTTTCAACAACGTCTGGATAAATTGTTCCTTGAACTAAGAATTTAATGTCTCCTAATTTTCCAGCTTCTTCTTCAAATACTCTTATGAATTCTTCTCCGATTATCTTTCTCTTAGTTTCTGGATCTGAAACTCCTTTTAATTTACCTAAGAATCTATCTTGAGCATTAACTCTGATAAGGTTCATATCAAAACCTTCTTTGAAGATTTTTTCTACTTGATCTCCCTCATCTTTTCTTAATAGACCGTGGTCAACAAAGATACAAGTTAATTGCTTACCTACAGCCTTGTGAACCATAACAGCTGCAACTGATGAATCAACTCCACCTGATAATGCACATATTAATTTTTTATCTCCAACTATTTTCTTGATTTCAGCTATTTTTTCTTCTGCGAAAGAAGCCATTGACCAAGAATTTTCTAATCCACATATATTGTAAAGGAAATTTCTCATCATGTTTTGACCAAATGGAGTGTGCTCAACTTCTGGATGGAATTGAACTCCATAAAGTCTTCTTTCTTCGTTTTCCATAGCCGCTACTGGACAAACATCTGTATGAGCTATGATTTTGAATCCTTCTGGTGCTTCTGCTATGTAATCAGTATGACTCATCCAACAAGTTTCATCTGCTTCTATTCCTGCAAATAATTTTGATGAATTATCTAAAGTTACATTAGTTTTTCCATATTCTCTTACTGGAGCAGTAGCAACTTTTCCACCTAAAAGGTGTGCCATTAATTGATCTCCATAACATATTCCTAATATAGGAACATTTAAGTTGAATATTTCTTTATCTAATGTAGGAGTGTTTTCTCCGTAAACTGAGTTTGGTCCACCAGTGAATATTATTCCTTTTGGATTCTTTTCTTTTATTTTTTCTATGCTATATGTGTAAGGTATTATTTCACAATAAACTCCACACTCTCTAACTCTTCTAGCTATTAATTGATTATATTGTCCACCAAAGTCGACAACTAAAACTAAATCTCTCATTTGCTTTCCTCCACAATTTCATTTTCCGTTTATGTATAAAATATATTCAACAAAATGTTAAAACTTAATATATATTTTAACATTTTGCTGAAGCTTTTAATCTAATTATTGGTTAACACTGTAGTTTGGTGCTTCCTTAGTTATGTTTATATCATGAGGGTGACTTTCTCTAAATCCTGCTGAAGTTTGAACAACAAAATTAGCATTTTCATATAAATTTTCTAAAGTTGGTGCTCCTAAGTAACCCATTCCTGATTTTATTCCACCTATTAGTTGGTAGATAGTATCTGCTAAATGTCCTTTGTAAGCAATTCTTCCTTCCACACCTTCTGGAACGAATTTCTTAGTACCATTTTGGAAATATCTATCACTTGATCCTTTAGCCATAGCTCCAAGTGAACCCATTCCTCTGTAAACTTTATAGCTTCTACCTTGATATATTTCTATAGCTCCTGGTGCTTCTTCACATCCTGCAAAGATTGATCCCATCATAGCTGCACATGCTCCAGCTGCTAAAGCCTTAACTATATCTCCTGAAT
>NZ_CAURTC010000072.1:0-6332 GCF_963527835.1 uncultured Clostridium sp.
TTTCTAAAAAGTCTTCTTTTAATATGTATTTTTTTATATATTTATCAAAGAGAGTAAGTTCAGATTTTTTCATTATAAAAATATCTTTAGTATTAACTTTTCTTCCTAGCATTAAAAATAGAATAAAACCTATGTATGGTAATATAATTAATACTAATGTCCAAGAAATTATACTCTTAGAAGAACGATTCTCTTTAAAAATCATATAAAAAATAGTTAATAAGTTTACAATATGAACTAAATTAGAGAAAAAAGTAAAAATCATAATTAATAAATCCTTTCTATGGTTCTTATTATTTTATAAATTCATTTTAGTTATTTTGTTGTTGAATTGAATCTACAAAATTTTTAATATAATCATTATATAAATTATCATTAGTTATAAAGTTTTCTGGATTTCTATCTTCTAGCAAGATATTATTAATAATCCTATTAATATAATACTTATTATTTTCTTTTTGAATCAAACAGGTATAATCTGTTTTAATGTCCATTTTTTCTCCCTGTAAAACCTGTAACTCCACTATATAATTATTAGAATCTTTTTCATATATACTATTTATTTTAACTTTAAATTTTTTATATTTATATTTGTAATCAAGAAAACGATTTTTATTTAAAGTTAGCAGAGTAATTAATCTATGATTATTTACAACATTTGAATAATCTAAAGGCGTATTATTATAATCAATTTCAAAAAATTCAGTTAAAAGATTATATATAGGTTGTTCTATTTTAGCATTATTCTTTAAATTTTTATTTTTAAATAAATAAAAATAAGAAAGAGTAATCACTAAAAAAATTATAATTATGGTAAGCAATTTCTTTTTCGTAATAATTCACTTCCCTTATTTTAAAATTTTTATATTAATGAGAATTTCAATATATTTTCTATTAGCAAATTTTTAGTAAGTTAAATTATAACAATTGCTGTTTAAATAAGAAAACTTAGTGGCTTTTAGAATCATAAGAATTACTAATATTATATACTATTTTAACAAAATATTTTTAACTAGGGACATATAAATTGATATTTTCTTTAAAGAAGATCTTGTTAAAAATAATATGAGAAAATATATTTAATATTTCATTTATATTATTTATACTATATATTTTTGACTAAGATATAGAAAAGAAATATAATAAAAGGTAAATTCTCACTGTAGTGGGGAACAAGAGGCTAAAGATAAATCAACTAGTATAATCTATATACTAGATGTAAGGAGTAAATACTATGAATTATTGTTTTCAGTGTGGCACTAAATTAATAAATAAACAATGTAATAATGAGGGGGAGGTTCAATATTGTAATAAATGTGAAATGTTTCGTTTCCCAACATTTAGTTCGGCTATAAGTGCAATTGTTTTAAACCCTGATAAAAATAAGGTATTGCTTATACAACAGTATGGAAGAAAAGATAATATACTTGTAGCAGGATACATTAGTAAGGGTGAAAATGCAGAACAGACCTTAGTAAGAGAAATAAAAGAAGAAACAGGGCTTAATGTTAAGGACTATCAATATATGAAGAGTAGTTATTATGAAAAGACTAATACATTAATGTGCAACTTTATTTGTGTGGTAGATAGTGAAGATTTAAGTCAAATTAATGAGGAAGTTGATAAAGCAGAATGGTTTTCTTTTGAAGAGGCATTAAAAAATATTAAAAGCAAAAGTTTAGCTGAGGAGTTTTTAATATATGCCTTCAAAAAGATCAATTACATATAACTAAGAAAGGGCAGTATATAGCTTTGCTTTTAGAAAGAACTATATACTGCTTAATATTTATTAATTTTTTATGATAGAACTAATTTTATCAAAGAATTTTTTAAAGTTAAAACACTTAATTTCATCTGTTTTTACAGTATTTAATGTGTCTTTTAAAATATTTAATTCTTCTTCTTTTTTTATATACAAATCTTCTAATTCATTCAACTTTTTCTCTTTAGCTGCAAGGCTATCTTGAAGAAATTCTATATTTATACTTAACTGAGCTTTATTTTCATTAAAACTCAATATGCTATTATTTATTTTATTAAATTTATTTTCATAATATAGTAATTTATTTTCTTGTTCTTTTATTTTCTTATGAAGTTTTTCAACTAAAACATCTTTATCTGATGTGTTTAATTCACATATATATTTTTTATAATCAATATTTTCTTTTCTAAGTGCAGATATAAAATATTGAAAATAATATAGGGAACTATTATCATATCTATTAACTATTCTATAAATATTATCAATTACTAATAATCTTGGTGTATCATCATTTACAAAGAATGCTTCACCTTTGCATAAACTCGTCTTATTTTCTAAGAAATTTGAAAAATATGTTGCTTTGAATATATTTAAGTACTCTATAGAGTCAACTTGTGGGGGAGAAGTAAAAATATTTCCACCATCAATGGAAACTGTACTAAGAAGTTCATTATTACTAATCCATAAGCACCAAATATGTTCATCTATCATGAAAAAAGCAGAATAACTTATATCTTTATCTTTGAAAATATTAGTATAATTATAAGATGATAAATTACCTTTACAATAAGTAAGAGAATAAATATTATTGCAATCCTTTTTTATATATAGACATTGAATCTTATCTTCATAAGACATTAAGGAATACTCTTTAAATGGAGAAAGAGCGTCATCAATTATATAGAACTCAGACCAATCTTCAGAATAATAATCTAATAATCTATATCCTAAAAGATAATTATTTTCTTGCTTTTGATAAGCAATATACAAAATATCATTATTAGAAGTATAAACATAAAATGGAATTTTGTGGATGCCTTTAAACTGATCAATTAATTTAGGAGAAGTTAATTCTCCGTTTTTGTCAATTATTTGAGATACTAATGTTAGAATATTAGTACGTTTATTATAAATACTATAAAGTATTAATAAATCATTTTTGAGGAAAAGAGTTTTAAAGTAAATATCAAATTTTTCATTATCTTCATTTTCAAGGAGATTAAAATGGCTCCATTTTGTATTATCAAATAACTCCATAATTAAGTTTCCATGTAAATCTTCATATATAATAGATATGTTATCGTTAGGTAATATGGTTACTGAAAATTTTCCAGTAGTTTTATTGGTAAATACAATATAATTTGACCACACATTTCTTTTACAAATCTTGTACATAATACCGAATATCTCATCATATAAAAAGTTCCATATAGTACCATCAGATTGTTTTAAAACATACGTATTTTGTTCTACTGATACCATGAATTTTACCTCGCAGAATAAATTTCTTTATATATAATATGCATATTTAACTTAATGTCATAACACGATTAGTAGTAAAACATTAAAGTATTTATTATAAAAAATGTCCCTACAAAGGCGTAGGGACATATCTATATCCTTTTATTGATAATTTATTAATAAAACGATATAGTATTAAGAATAAATTATTTTTATGATTATCTATTACCGCAATCTGGAAGTTTGAATTTACCAGTTACTTTTATTACACAGGAATGATAGCAAACATCAGTATATAGATGGTGTACACTTACAGAATGACAGTGTGTTAATTTATCTTTTATAATTTCACGTGCAAGTATAGCTTCTTCATAAGTGCATTTATTACAAACAACGTTCTCCACGCATACACTATTATAACAAGATAAGGCTATATCATCATTATGAGGGTATAAACATTGTCCACTATCTTTATGAACAGAAACATTAACAATGAAAGGAATACATCCAACTATTTTTATATCATATCTAGGAGCACCATCACAGCAGCATGGAACAATAATAACGTTTAAGCAATTTAAATCGTATAATATTCTGGTTTCAGGGTTATTTATATGAACCTTGAAATTATTTGGTTTATTTATTGCGCAACAAAAATCTACATAACGATCAGTATTCTTACAGGTAGTATGGTGAGATTGACAGCTTGGTCTGTGTGAGCTTTCGTCTTGGCAACAGTCTTGTGGTACTATATTTTTCTCTTCAATATCTTCAGTTTTTATTTCTTCAATTTGTGTATCTTCAACTGATAGCTCCTCATTATTTATTGTAACAGCGATTTGTTTACTTAAACCAGTCATTTCAGACATTATTTCTTTTATATTTTTCATTTAACTTTTCCCCTTTTTGTATATTAAGATAAATTTCTATAAAATATAGTATGAGACTGTACTAAGAAAAGTTACTGTAGTAAATTTTAATTAATAGGAAATAATGGATATAGAATTGTTTTTACATTAAAATAAATTAAGGGCGTATATCAAAATAATTTTTGATATAGCCCTTTAATTTATATGGTGACTATTTTAATAGAGTTATTTTTGTATCTATTATTTCTGGTTCTCTCTTAAATAGGAATTCTCCTCTTCTTACAGAGCAGTTAACTCCAACTCTTTCAAGGATTGCATCAAATTCATTTTTAGCATTTAAAACTATGAAGTTAGCATCTTTTCCTACTTCTATACCATATTTGTCTTGGATATGAAGAGTTTTAGCACCATTTGTTGTGATTAAATCTAAGGCATTATTAATTTCATCAACAGACATCATATGACATATGTGAATACCAGCATCTAATATATTCATTAGGTTACCATTTCCTAATGGGTACCATGGGTCTGAGATTGAATCTTGAGCAAAACAAACATTAATTCCTGCATCATTTAATTCTTTAACTCTTGTAAGACCTCTTCTCTTTGGATAAGTGTCATATCTTCCTTGTAAGTGAATATTTTCTGTTGGACATGATATGAAGTTCATTTTTGATAATTTTAAAAGTTTGAATAATTTAAATGCATAAGCATTATTATATGAACCCATAGCACAAGCATGGCTTGCAGTTGTAAGTTCTCCAATTCCATTTAAATAAGATTCTGCTGCTAATAATTCAACAAATCTTGATTGATCATCATCAGTTTCATCACAGTGAACGTCAATTAATTTATTATATTTCATTGCAAGTTCTATAGTTTTCTTAACTGATTTTTCTCCCATTTCTCTTGTGAATTCAAAATGAGGAATAGCACCAACTACATCAGCACCCATTTTTAAAGCTTCCTCTACTAATTCATCTCCACCTTTATAAGAATACATTCCTTCTTGTGGGAAAGCTATGATTTGAATATCTATAATATCTTTATATTCTTCTTTTAATTCCATAATAGCTTTTAATCCTGTAAACTTAGGATCTGTTACGTCAACATGTGTTCTCATATATTGAGTACCATATAAAATCTCTTTTTTAAGAGCTATTCTTGCACGTTCTTTAATTTCATCTATTGTCATGTTTCCTTTTGTTTCAGACCATCTTTGAATTCCTTCAAAAAGAGTTCCTGTTCCATTGTTTGCACCAGGCATACGAGCTGTATATACATAGTCTAAATGAATATGTGGATCAACATAAGGTGGTACAACAAGATCTCCCTTTAAATCATAAGTTTCTACATCTTTATATTTTTCAGAAAGATTTGGACCTATTTCCTTATAAACTCCATTTTCAACAAGTAAATCAACTAGTGTTTCATTTCCTTTTAATCTAGCATTTTTAAATAAAATAGCTTTCATTTAAATAATCTCCCTTCAGTTTTTGGTATTTTACTAAAAAAATTTACTTATATTATTATTAATAAATTGAAATTTCTATTATTTTTAGTAATGACTTGTCAATAAGGAAAGTTTAGCATGAAAGATTTATCTAGTCATTGTATCAAATATACAAGAATAGTTTAAGATTACTGTGCACATAAAGAACATATTTTGGTAAATAGATTTGTATTTTTAGTACATTGTCACCAAAAAATACTCATTGTATACTGAGAGCATAGCAAAATTCACATAAAGAATTTTCAATTAAAGCTACATTTAATGAAGTTTTAGCTAAAAATCAATCTTTAATAAAGATAAGCTGAATAATAAGACAAGAAAAGGGGACTTTATTATGTATGAAAATGTAAAAATGGAAAACATGACATGGAGAGAATTTGCGAAGAAAAAAGATGATGTAATTATATTACCAATAGGATCTACAGAACAACATGGACCTCATCTTCCAACTTGTGTAGATACTGTAATAGCAAATGGATTTGCTTATAGAATTGCTGAAAAAATAAATGGGGTAGTTGCTCCTGCTTTATCATATGGATACAAATCAAAACCATTAAGTGGTGGTGGCCCATTATTCCCAGGAACTATAGATTTAAATGGAGCTACATTACAAGCTTTAGTAATGGATATAATAGACGAATTTGTTCGTGATGGATTTACAAAAATATTTATATTAAGTGCTCACTTTGAAAATGAAGCATTCATAGTTGAAGCTATGGATTTATGT
>NZ_CAURTC010000073.1:0-5782 GCF_963527835.1 uncultured Clostridium sp.
CGGTGGTGTGAGAGGACGCTAAATAAAATAATTATTTAGCTCCTACTCGATTTGCAATTAATATAAAAATTAGATTACATTTAATTATATTGTAAAAAACACGAATACTATTTTAATTAATGTAAATTAATGCTATAATACGGACAGGAATTAATAGAATATTTTCTATAAATAGGTCTTTGTGTAAAAAAATATATTTTTATAGTGAATTTTAATAAATATAACTTGATTATATAATCACTTTATTGAAACAGGGGGGCTTTCAATGTGCTAACGGAAGGAATAAAGGGAATTAATAAAAAACTAATATTAATTATAATTATAAATTCAATTAGTTTTTATGCTATTTTTAGATTAAATATTATTATTGCTAATAGTTTCGATTTGCGTAATTTAACATTAGTTAAAGATATAAGAGGTATAAATTACATAATAGGATTTTTAGCAATTTTTTGCTGTTTTTTATATTATTATTTATATGAAGATGATTATTTTTACATGTTTTCATTGAATTATATATCTATATATTCAGAGTTTGTACTTATTGATTTTTTAATGAGAAGTATAGACATTATGGGATTAATGAATTCAAATTCAGTGTTTATTGGTTTTGCATCTATTTTTAGAACAATACTATTATATTTAACTATATTTAATAAAAATAAAATAACTAAATCATTATGTGAAAATAGGTTTATTGGAGTAGTATTTGTTTTAATTATCAACTTTGCGTGTATAAAACTGGATTTAAATATAATGCAGAATTATTCTCATGCAATTAATACAGATATACTTATGTTAATAAAAAAGGTAATAAATTTAGCAACATATTTACTAATATTAGAAGTGTGTGCTAAGTATTTTAAAGAAAAGAAGTTTAATTATTTCATAACATTTGTTAGTTTAAGCGTAATGTTCTTAAGTAGAATACTTTTAGTGAAAAAATTATACAAAGATGATTATACAATGTATGGATTAAATAGATGTTTATGGGCATTGGGGTTTTTTATAATAATAATAAGTTTATTTATAGAGATAATAACAAAATCTAAAGAAAATAAAGAATTAAGTTATGAAGTGGTTAATCAAAAAAATGAAATGTATAAATTGAAGGAAGAAGAGGAGATGAGAAGTCAATTTTTTGCAAATATATCTCATGAACTTAGAACACCACTTAATATAATCATTTCATCTTTTCAACTTTTAAGAATGTACGATTATAATGAAGAAGAATTTTTAAAATACTACAATAAATATGAAAACACAATTTCACAAAATTGTTCTAGGATGTTAAGACTTATTAATAACATTATTGATGTTACTAAATTTGATGCTGGATGTTTTAAAATGAATTTTGTTAATTGTGAAATTATTAGTTTGGTTGAAAATATAACTCTATCAATAGCAGAATATGAGAAAGCTAGGAAAAGGAATATAATTTTTGATACAGATTGTGAGTTCCTTGAAATAAAGTGTGATCCAGAAAATATGGAAAGAGCAATTTTAAATCTTCTTTCGAATGCTATTAAATTTACAAGTGATAATGGAAATATATTTGTGAATATTGAAAGTCAAAATAATGATGAGTATTTAAGCATAACTATAAAAGATGATGGAATAGGAATTCCCAAAGATTTTAGAAAAAGCGTTTTTGAAAGATTTGTACAAGTTGATAAGTCTTTTAGAAGAAATGTAGAGGGAAGTGGAATAGGCTTATCTTTAGTTAAATATATAGTAAATTCTCATAACGGAGAGATTAATCTAAAAGATAATGAAGAAAAAGGCTGTGAATTCATAATAAATTTACCGAACGTAAAGATAGAAGAAGAGTTGGATGAAGTTGAATTCAATGTACATAAAAAAGATGAAATTGATAGTAAAATACTTATTGAACTTTCAGATATTAAATAAAAATATAAAACCTTGTAGTTTTAGAACTACAAGGTTTTATATTATTTATAGGATATATTATTCTTAATTATAGAAATACCTTGTGTCATAGTTCCCATTGGGCAATATACACACCATGAATTTGGTTTGAAAAATAACATTGTAACAATTCCTAAGATAGTAGACGTAAGCATTATGCTATAAAAGCCAAAGGAAAATTGAACTATCCAAGGGGTTATATTAGTTAGATCGTTAAAATTCCAAGGAAGTTTAAATGTCCATAAAATAGTTATTACTTCTTTTAAAGTATTAGTACCTTGGAAAACTAAATAGGTATTAAAAATCATATTTAAAAACATGGTTAAGAAAAATATTAAGAATCCATATCTAAAATATTTAGTTTTTATCCAATGCGGTATTGATTTATTTCTTGAAAGTTTAAGTTTAATTCCAAGTAACGATAACAATTGTCCTCGTCCACAATAAGTATTACAATAGGTTTTTCCACCACCTGATATTGAAATTATTAAAGGTACAAGAAAACATATTAAACCAAGCCAAGCAAATAAAATGTTAAAAGCTGCCAATACTAAGTAAGCAGAAGATGCAAGCCACAAGTATTCATACCATTGTTTTTCATTTGTATTATTCTTTTTCATAATTCCCTCCTAAGTTTCTTACTTAATTTCTATTACTGATGCTGGACAAACTATTGAACATTTAGTACATCCTACACACTTATCTAAATCAACGTTTGCATACATTCTTTTATTTATTGATATTGCTTTAATTGGAAAATTTCTTGCACAAATTCCACAAGCAACACAAAATTTAGTGTCAACATAAGCTTTTTTTCTCATTAAAGTTTTATTCATAATTTAAATTCTCCTTAAATAATTTTTAGTTAAAATATTATGTTTGTGATAAGTGAATTGTAATAAAAAAGTACAAATGAGTATGTAACTTTGTTACAATTGCTTTATTTTTAAGGGCAAAAGCATATAAAATTTTAAAATAATCAAAAATATATTAAATAATATTAAAATTTATTTTTGTCTATAATAATAGGTTGAAAATGTATTTTATATGTGTGTGATAAAGTTACAGAAAGTTATAGTGCTATTATGATATAACATTATTAAAAGAGGAGATGTAAATTATTTGGTGATATTTAACACAAGATTAAATTAAACAAATATTAGATAATACTATGTTATATAAATGTTTATACTAAAATAATAATGTAAGGAGAGATAACATGTCTAAAAAAGTTATTATTGTTGGTGGCGTTGCAGGCGGAGCATCTACTGCAGCAAGGCTTAGAAGATTGGATGAAAACTTAGAGATAATTATGTTTGAAAAAGGTGAGTATATATCTTTTGCCAATTGTGGTCTTCCATATTATATAGGAGGAACTATTAATGAAAGAGAGAAGCTTATAGTTCAAACTGTAGAAGAAATGAGCAAAAAGTTTAATTTAGATATAAGAAATTTAAGTGAAGTTATAAAAATAGATAAAGAAAACAAAAAGGTAATAGTTAAAAACTTGGTAGAAAATAAAGTTTATGAAGAATGTTATGATGTATTAGTATTATCTCCAGGGGCTAAGCCATTAAAACCTAAAATTCAAGGTATTAATAATTGTGAAAATCTATTTACGCTTAGAAATATACCAGATACAGATAAAATAAAGTCATTTATTGATAAGAAAAAACCTAAAAATGTAGTTGTGATAGGTGGGGGATTTATAGGTTTAGAAATGGCTGAGAATCTACACGATAAAGGAATTAATATTACTTTAGTTGAAGCTAGTGATCAAGTAATGGCACCTATTGATATAGAGATGGCCAGTATAATACATGATCATTTGATTGATAAGAATGTAGAATTAATATTAAAAGATGGTGTGGAATCCTTTGAAAATCAAGGTAAAAAAATTGTTTTAAAAAGTGGAAGAAAAATTGATACAGATATGATAATATTATCAATTGGTGTTAAACCAGAAACTAAAATAGCTAAAGAATCTGGAATTGAATTAAATGAAAGAGACGCTATTATAGTAGATAAATATATGAAAACTTCTGATTCAAGCATTTTTGCATTAGGGGATGCAGTTGAAGTTATGGACTTTGTAAATAAAAAACCTACAATGATTCCACTTGCTTGGCCTGCAAATCGCCAAGGAAGATTGGTAGCTAATAATATACTTGGAAAAAATGAGGAGTATAAAGGGAGTCTTGGTTCATCAGTTGCTAAAGTATTTGACTATACAGTAGCTGCAACTGGTAATAATGAAAAAACATTAAGAAGACTAGGGATTGATTATAAAGCAATTCATATACATCCAGGTTCTAGTGCTGGATATTATCCAGGATCTTTTCCAATAGCAATTAAAATGTTGTTTGATCCTAAGAATGGAAAAATATTTGGGGCCCAAGCTGTAGGAATGAGTGGAGTTGAAAAACGCATTGATATATTAGCTACAGCAATTAAAGGAAATTTTACTGTTTTTGATTTACAAGATATTGAGATATGCTATGCACCACCATATAATTCTGCAAAAGATCCAGTTAATATGTTAGGATACTATGCATCAAATATTATAGAAGGAATAGTTGATACAATTCAATGGGATGAAATAGATACTATAAATAAAAATAATTCTATAATTTTAGATATAAGAGAAGAGTTTGAATTAGTTACTGGAAAGTTTGATAATTCAATTAATATTCCTCTTGGAGTGTTAAGAGATAGATTAAATGAGATACCAAAAGATAAACATATATATGTTACATGTCAAGTAGGATTACGTGGTTATGTAGCTTGTAGAATATTAAAACAACACGGAATAAACTGCGCTAATATAGACGGCGGATTAAAGACATATATGTATGTAAAAAGGGCAGAAGAAAGCTTAAAGAATCAACATGAAAAATTTAATGAAATAAAAGAAGAGGTAGCAGCTATGAGTTTAGAAGATTTAGATATAACAGAAATAAATGCAAAAGTTACTTTAGATGCTTGTGGACTTCAGTGTCCAGGACCTATAAGGAGAGTATTTGAAGAAGTAAATAAAATGGAAGAAGGTCAAATTTTAGAGGCAAAAGCAAGTGATGCTGGATTTAGTAAGGATATAAAAGCATGGTGTGAAAAGACTAACAATACTTTACTTAAATCAGAATTTGATAAGAGTAAAAATGCTTTTGTAGCTTATATACAAAAAGGAACAAAGAAAGAGGAAGTACTATCTTCAAATGCGACTGTAGATAAAAATGGAGCAACTTTAGTAGTATTTAGTGGAGATTTTGATAAAGCCATAGCATCATTTATAATAGCTACTGGAGCAGCTTCTATGGGAAAAGAAGTTACTATGTTCTTTACTTTCTGGGGTCTCAATATATTAAAAAGCAAAAATAAGCCTAAAGTAAATAAGGATACTATGGAAAAGATGTTTGACATTATGTTACCAGGACATCCAGAAAAGTTACCGTTATCTAAAATGAATATGATGGGAATGGGGCCTGCAATGATAAAACAAATAATGAAAAAGCATAATGTTGATGATTTAGAAAGCTTGATAACTAATGCAATAAATATGGGAGTTAGAGTTGTTGCATGTGCTATGAGTATGGATCTTATGGGAATAAAAAAAGAGGAATTCATTGACGGTGTTGAAATAGGAGGAGTTGCTTCATATTTAGGAGCTACTGAAGATTCAGGATTAAATTTATTTATATAATTTATAAAAGAGCTATATTTAGAAGTTTCTAGTATATGGCTCTTTATTCATGCAGAATAATAAAAGTGTATGTAACAAATGTTACATGCACTTTTTACTTGTGTGCCCAGCATGGGCACGTACTAATCGGTGAAAGTCCGTAATGGGGGCTGA
>NZ_CAURTC010000074.1:0-5769 GCF_963527835.1 uncultured Clostridium sp.
TAGAAAAAAATCATATCATATATCATAAATTTATTTAATAGCTGAATAGTTACTACAAATTATATTATTTTTTTTGTGATTTTTTTATTTATGCATAACAAATAAGGGGCTGTCGCATTAGTGAACTGAACTGCTCCCTGTCAAGTAGACAGTGAAAAAAATAAAAATATTTGATATCGCCAATTACTTTTGTAATTGGCGGTATTTTATGCTACAGATCTCAGATACTCTCGATATTCTAAAGGTGTCATACATTTTAGACGCTTCTGATATCTTTGATTGTTGTAATAATATATATAATCAGTGATTGCAGTTTCTAGTTCATTATATGAATTGAATTTTCTCAAGTAATACATTTCAGATTTTAACATGCCCCAGAATGCTTCCATCGGACCGTTATCGATACAACGTGATACCCTAGACATGCTTTGAGCCATATCTGCATCATCTAACTTTTTCTTAAAATTTTTAGAGGTATATTGAAAGCCTCGGTCACTGTGAAACAGAGGCTTTGCATCAGGATGTTGCTCACGAGCTATATCAAATGTTTTAAAAACAAGAGCATTATTATTAGAATGAACAATTACAAATGATACAATACTTTTGTCAGCAAGGTCTAGTATAGCACTTAGATAAGCCTTGCCTCCAATTCCGTACTTCATCTCAGTTACATCTGTAAGCCATTTCTCACCGAATTTATCAGAATTAAAATTTCTATTTAGAGTATTTTCTGCTGTTACTTGTGGTGTTGTTTTCTTGTAATTCTTTTTCTTCCTACGACAAACAGATTTTAAATTTAGAATTGACATAAGTCTGTAAATTCTTTTCGAATTTACATGAAACTCATGCTCACGATTTAACTTAATTGTCATTTGCCTATATCCTAATATTCCTTGTTTTTCCTCATAAGCATTTTTTATTAGCGGCAGTAATTCTTGATTGAATTGTTCGTTGCTACTTTCGTTACGTTTTAACCATTTATAGTATGCAGATCGTGCAATACCAGCAAATTCACATAATTCTATTATAGGAAATGCTTTTTCATCATGTAACTCTTGTATTGCAATGTATATTGATTCGTTTCTTACTTGGCTTAAAATCGCCTCCTTTCTACTTCGTCGAGCTTTTTTAGGAATTCTATCTCCATTAGTTGTCTATGATTTTCAGCTTCAAGTAGCTTATTTTTAGCTTTTAACTTTTCAAACTCAGACATTTCACTTTCTTTTTTACGTTTACCACGGCCGTCCTGTAAAGCTTCTATGCCTTTTGTTTGATATTTCTTTATCCAAGAATAGACTTGTTGGTAAGATACTTTATATTTTTCAGCAGTTTCAGCATAATTATTTTCATTTTCAATACAGTACTTTATAATTTCAATACGTTCTTTATAGGTAGTAGCACGTCCTTTAGTCATAACATGTATTCCTCCAGTTCCAAAAGCTTTAAGTTTATTATGACTATTATACTTTATAATCCAATCTTGAAGTTGTTTATGTGAACGAATTTTATATTTAATACATATATCCATCAAAGAACTATTACCGTCGAGATACTCAGTAACGGCTTGTTGCTTTAATTCAGAGGAATATTTATGATTTCCATTTGTTTTATTAAATTCTTCTGTTCCAAAACCTTTATAAATAGCAATCCATCTTTGAATACTCTGATAAGCAATTCCAAGGCTACGCGCCGCATCTCTAAGGCCAACTCTATTATTTATAATATTTTTAACAGTTATCAACTGTTACTTCATTAGAAATTCTTTTTGACATAAAAATACTCCTCCTTATGATAGACATTTTATTATTTTATGTGTTTACCATAAGGAGAGCATATCATAGTGCGACAGCCCCTTTTAATTAAATTTTTTCTTTTATTTCAAGAATTTTATATAAATTTTTCAGTAATTAATAATTCACCAAACAAGAAATCAATTAAATATTATAGATAAAAAAGATTTTATTAAAGCAATATTTTCTCAAACACTATTATTATTAAAATAAAACTTTATTCTCTCCAATACTATTTTCTAACTCTTTTATTTATAAATTTCTCTTCTATTATATCTTTTGTATTTATCATTTCTTTCTTACCTTAAAGTAATTTAAGTTAATTATAAATATAATTTGACATTACATCTTATATTATCTAACTAAAAAATGGTTGAACTTTGCTTTTTTAGTTAACAGTGTAAATATGAAAATTTAAAATTTTTAATTGAAAATCTTAAATATTTTATAAAAACCTGAATTATTCACCGAATTTATTTTAATAGAATTTTATAAAAATTTTTCTATTTTTATATGTTCGGTGTTCTTTTCTACTTTGAATTCTCTTTTTTAGATATAATTAATCTAAGGACTTTATACTAGCCTTTAAAAAGCCTAATATTTTTAGTTCTATTCAATTTTGCTATCGCTTACGGTGAAATAGCCATATTGTTAATTCTAGCTAGTGTATCCCAAAATTCATTTTTATATGGACAACTACTACATAATTTAAATGTCAAATATCTTGAACTATTAACAATTTTAGCGGCTATTTTGATAAGTTTTAGCCTTATAGTTTCCATTCTATTTGATTTCACCATAGATAACTTTATATTCATAAATATTATCTTTACAAGCTAATTCCATTTTTGTTGTTATATGAGCAGCTTTTTTATAAAGTGTATTGTATGCTTTCAATCTTATTGCATAAAATCCTTTGTTATCTTCAATAAGTTTATATAATCCTGGCGTAGCAAAGCCGCTATCAGCACGTACAAACCTATTTAATAATGGATAGTTTTTAGAATATCTATTTAATAATGGTCCTAAAAATCTAGTGACTTGTCTTAAAGTATACACATTTCCAGCTCTAAGTTCAGCTTTTAAAAAATCACCAGTTAATCCATAAAACGCAACCAATGGATGGAATCCATTCACGAAATAGTGGGAATTATAATTTGAACCATATTGATTACCATAAGTTGCACAATTAGTTGAATCTAAATCTATCAGCACTTGCTGTGGCATTTCAACTGAATAAACCTTATCAATTAATATTTCATTGATATTCTGAAATTGCTTCACATTATCCATATCTAACCTAGAGTTAAATCTAGAAAGTTGTGGGTTGAGATGCTAAATTACATTTATCGAGAACTGCTTTAAAAGCAGGATCGATAGTTAATTCATCTGCATTATCATCTGTATGATATCCTGCTAAATTTTGATATACTTTCTGAATAGCAATATCTGAATTAGAATGTACTCTAAATTTAGCTGTATCCTTAACTTTTAAAGTTTTCCTTATAACTTTACTAAAACCAATCTTTTCATCAAATTCTTTATATAAAAGAAGACCAGCATCTGATGTCAAATCTCCACCTTCAAAATTAATTTTAACTTTTCTATTGAAATTTAGTGACTTTTCTAATAAACTATCCATATGAGATTCTCCTTTGTTAAGCGTTTGTTTGCAAATTAACCATAACAAATTTGAATCTCTTTTTATATACTTTTTTCACTTTTTGGTGAAATTTTCAATTTACATAATTCTAGATATCGAGCCATGCAAAGCATAGTTGTTCTTTTTTATGAATAATTCAGGAAAAATATATATTTTAAAATCCCGCTAAGAAATTTTTACTTAAACTATAAATTCCTAACTAATATTTCTTCAAACTATATTTCATAAGTCTTCTAAGTTTTCTAAAATTATATAAAAAAAGAATGCCATTCTTATTTTGACATTCTTTCTACTTTATATTTATGCCCTATTTTAAATATATGTTAATATATAATAGTAAAGTGCATTGTATATATCAACACACTACTAAAGCATACACTTTATTTAAACAATAAAATTTTTAATAAGATCATCAATTTTCAATGCTATAGTAGCTTGTTCTTCTGCTGCCATTAAAACTTGCTTCATTGAAAGTGATGTATCATGTAAACTATTTTGAATGTCATCAATACTATTAGAAGATTTATTACTGTCCATTCCAATATTATATATAGACTTACCCACAGCTTCCATATTCTTGTCTACCTCTTTTGATAAAATTGCTAATTCTTTTGACATATTACTCACAAAGTCACCATCATCAATATATTTACTACTTATATTAGAATAGTCATTTAAGTTCTTATTTATATCTTCCCCTATAAACTTTAGAATATCATTGCTACTTGCTAATAAATTTTTTACAGAACTTTCAACCTTATTTATTGTATTTTTTATAGTGCCTACAGCATTTGATGATTCCTCTGCAAGTCTTTTCACCTCATTTGCAACTACACTAAATCCTTTTCCTGATTCTCCAGCTCTAGCTGCTTCAATAGAGGCATTTAATGCTAAAAGATTAGTTTGCTTTGAAATATTATCTATTATATCTGCCATTTTTTTAATTTCACCTACAACTTTAACATCTTCCATAGCTTTTAAAATTTCATTTTCTTTATTTAAATATATCTCTGATATATTATTTATTGCTTTTTCATTATCCTTTTTTATTATCGTCGCTCTACTTTTAATTTTATTTGCATTAATATTTCCCTCTTCTGCTTTGGATGATAATTTTTCCATATTATTATCAACACTACTAATAGAGTCATTTATTTTATTATAAGTTTCATTAGTTTGCTTCATTACAGAACTTATCTCGTCTGTTGATGTATCTATCATATCCACTTTTGAATTTACTTCTTGAACAGTAGCTGATAATCTTCACTTAATGAACTTAACTCATAAGATTCTTGAATTATCAATGATATAAGACCTTTAATGTTTTCCTGAGATCTATTTAACAGCTCTCCCGTTCTTCCAAATTCATCTTTACTATCTAATTCTATGTTTTTTGAAACATCATATTTAGACATTCTTTCAGCTAAATTTTCTATTTTCTTTAAAGGCTCTATTATAAGTCTACCTATTAAAAATATTAATATAAATGAAATTATTAAACCTATTAAAGCTATGATTATAGTGCTTATTAAAACTGATCTAAATATTTTCGTGTTCTCTATATTACTTTTCTCAGCATTGCTTTCAGATAAATTAGTAAGCATTTTTAATAAATCATAGGTACTGTTTTTTATTCTAAGCATATCTTTATTATATATTTCATTTGCTTCATCTAAATTGCCAGAATCTATTAATTGAAGAATATCTAAAGAGCATTTTTCTAAACTATCTATATACTCCTTTAATTGAATAAATTTATTTGTCTCAATTTCTGTTGTACTAATAGTCTCATAGTTATCTAGAAATGCATTGATTTGTTGTAATAGTATCTTTATTTTGTTTGAATATTTATAACTGTCATTAACATTAGAACTCATAAATATATTCATAAAATATGAATCAAGTTCTTTTACATTTGAATTTATACTATCTATAGTTTGTATAGATTTAAAATTTATATTATAGATCTTATTAGAATTTTTGCTTACTGTATCTATACTTTTAAGAGAAATCAACGCTATTAAGAATATTAATAAGGCTAATATTATATATGATGATTTCAATTTAACTTTCACACTTAAATTTTTTAGAAATCCAATATTCTTTTTATAATTCTCTTTTTTACTCTTTGTATAAAATATATTTTTTTTCATGTAATATTCCCTTCTAATTATTTAAATATAATTTATAAATTTTTAATTTATAATAATTAGAACCGTTTCCAATTATTATATTATCATTATAATCCCACTTTTTCAATGGTAACTATTCAGCTATTAAATAAATTTATGATATATGATATGATTTTTTTCTAAA
>NZ_CAURTC010000075.1:0-4263 GCF_963527835.1 uncultured Clostridium sp.
CGGTGGTGTGAGAGGACGCTAAATAAAATAATTATTTAGCTCCTACTCGATTTAAAATATATACAGTGAATTAATATGAAATTTGTGGAAACAATTTAGATAAGGAGGTGATATTTGTGATAAGTAAAATGAAATATATAAATATACTTAATGGACTTTGTGAATACTACGGTATAGGAGAACAAGGTTTAATAGAATTATTAAAAGAAAGAGAAAACAAATACTTATTATTATTACTTTTGAAAAATTATAGTTGCTTAGAACAAGAAAACGCTAAAGAGATATTAAGAGTAAAATCCTCCCAAAGTGTTAATAATAATTTGAAATGTGCTCAAGAGAAGCTGTTGATTAATAGAGATTTCAGAAAAAAATATTTTGAAATTCAAGATAATATAGATAGAATAGAAAAAATATAAAATAAATAAAAAAAGTCTAGTCATGAATTTAATTGTGTGTTATTATAATATCTATGTTGTTATAGAATAATTATTACAGCACAAATAACCCCATTATGTAATTAGTGGGGTAATTTCAATTATATCATTAATTCATTGTATAATCAATAGAAAAATAAAAAATAATAAATTTCTCATAGGGAGGATAAAGATGAGCACTAAATACGTTTTTGTTACAGGTGGAGTTGTATCAGCATTAGGTAAAGGAATAACAGCTGCATCATTAGGTAGATTATTAAAAAATAGAGGTTTAAATATATCAATTCAAAAATTTGATCCATATTTAAATGTAGACCCAGGAACAATGAGTCCTTACCAACATGGAGAAGTTTTTGTAACAGATGATGGCGCAGAAACAGACTTAGATTTAGGTCATTATGAAAGATTCGTTGATGAGAGTTTAACTCAAAATTCAAATGTTACAACTGGTAAAATCTATAGTTCTGTTATAGAAAAAGAAAGAAGGGGAGAATACTTAGGTGGAACGGTTCAAGTTATTCCTCATATAACAAATGCTATAAAAGATAAGGTATATCAAGTAGCTAAAGAAAGAGACATAGATGTAGTAATTACAGAAATAGGTGGAACAGTTGGAGATATTGAATCTCAACCATTTTTAGAATCTATTAGACAAATAAAAAGTGAAGTAGGAGCAGAGAATGTTTGCTATATTCATGTTACATTAGTACCGTACTTAGGGAAAGCTGGAGAATTAAAAACAAAACCTACTCAACACTCAGTAAAAGAATTAAGGACTATAGGTATACAACCTGATATTATAGTTTGTAGAACTGAAAAAAATCTTAGTGATGATATAAAAGCTAAAATAGGATTATTTTGTAATATAGATGGAAATTCAGTAATTCAAAACTTGGATGCTGATAATCTTTATGAAGTACCTTTAATGTTACATGAAGAAGGATTAGATAATTTAGTTTGCGAAAAACTTCATTTAGGATGTAGAGACATAGATAATTATGAATGGACTCTAATGGTTGAAAAAATTAAGAGTCTTAAAGAAAAAGTTGAAATTGCATTAGTTGGTAAATATGTAGAATTACATGATGCGTACATATCAGTAGTTGAAGCTTTAAATCATGGAGGATATGCTAATAATACAAAAGTAGAGATTAGATGGATTAATGCTGAAGAATTGGAACAAAAAGATGCAAGTGAAGTATTAGCAGGCGTTGATGGAATATTAGTCCCAGGTGGATTTGGCGATAGAGGAATAGAAGGTAAAATATCAGCTATAAAATATGCTAGAGAAAATAACATACCTTTCCTTGGAATATGTTTAGGAATGCAATGTGCTGTTATAGAATATGCTAGAAATGTGTTAGGATATGATGGAGCAAACAGTTCGGAAATAAATCCAAGCACTAAATATCCTGTAATAGATATTATGAATAATCAAAAAGATATTGAAAATCTTGGTGGAACTATGAGATTAGGTCAATATCCTTGTAACATAGATGTAGAAAGTAATTCATATGAAGTTTATAATTCTGAACTTATAAGTGAAAGACATAGACATAGATATGAATTTAATAATAAATTTAGACAACAAATAGCTGAAGCAGGAATGAAGATAGCAGGAACTAGTCCAGATGGAAGATTAGTTGAAATTGTTGAAGTTACAAATCACCCATGGTATGTAGCTGCACAATTTCATCCAGAATTAAAATCTAGACCTAATAAACCACATCCTTTATTTACAGGATTTATTGGGGCAACCATAAAACGAAAATAAGATAAAAGAAGAGTTTTCTTTATTGAAAAAGAAGACTCTTTTTTTATCTTAAGATAATTATATATTTACTAATATCTTAAAAGTAATTATAATATTAGTTAATACTTTAAATATATAAATACAATATAAATATGTTTAATGCAGTATTTATTTGGATATAATAAGTTATAAGAGAATTTAAAAATGTTATTTTATACATATCTTGATTTAGAATCTTAAAAAAAATTCCCTAAACTAATGTTAATTGAAATATAAATAATGAAATTTTAAGTATGAATTTTTGTTAATAAAAAATTTAAATTAGTTTAAAGAGCTAATAAATAAAATTATTATGATTTTTATCACAATAATTTATTTGTCAATTTAAAATTGGAGGTGCTAGCTTGACAAAGCAAGTATATGAAGGCATGACTTTAGTTGAATTAAAGGATGTTGCAAAAAAATTAGAAATAAAGAATATATCAAAATATAAAAAGAATGAATTAATAGATGAGATATTAAAAAAATCACCTAATACAGTAGAAAAAGAAGGTGTTATATTAAGAGAAAAAATATCTTCAAAAGTAAGAGATGATAATAACTCTATTAGTAATAATGCTACTACTAATAATAAGACTGCTTTTAATAATAATAATGCAAATAACAATAATTTTAACAATAGCAGTAGTTTTAATAATAATAGTAGTAATAATAACAATAATAGTAATTTTAATAATAATAATAATTCAGATAATAAGACTGGTGTTAAAAGCAATGAGGAAAATCCAGCATTAAAACAAGAAAAATTAAATAACATGATAAGTGAATCTAACAGTGCTAAAGGGATTTTAGAGATACTAGAAAATAATAATTTTGGTTTTTTAAGATGTAAAAATTATTTAACTAGTAGCGAAGATATTTATGTTTCACCTTCTCAAATTAGGAGATTTAATTTAAGAACAGGTGATGAAGTACAAGGTAAAGTAAGAGAAGCAAAAGAAGGCGAAAAATTTAAAGCTCTTTTATTTGTTGAAAAGGTAAATGGTGAACATCCTGAAAAGGCAATCGGAAGAAAGTATTTTGAAACATTAACACCAATTTATCCCAAAGAAAGATTAAGACTTGAAACTTCTGATGAAAAGGATTTATCATCAAGACTTATGGATATAATTTGTCCTATAGGTAAAGGACAAAGAGGAATCATAGTAGCTCCACCTAAAGCAGGAAAAACAACTTTATTAAAAAAAGTAGCACAAAACATATCTACAAATTATCCTGATATAAAGCTAATAGTTCTTCTTATCGATGAAAGACCTGAAGAAGTTACAGATATGAAGAGATCTATAAAGGGAGAAGTAATATATTCAACATTCGATGAAGAACCCCAAAATCATGCTAAGGTATCAAGAATAGTATTAGAAAGAGCCAAAAGAATGGTTGAACAAGGTAAAGATGTTGTGATTCTTATGGATAGTATAACTAGATTATCAAGAGCGTACAACCTAACAATAACACCAACAGGCAGAACTTTATCAGGAGGACTAGATCCAGGAGCATTGATAATGCCTAAAAAGTTTTTTGGAGCTGCAAGAAATATTGAAGAGGGTGGAAGTTTAACTATTTTGGCAACAGCACTTGTAGATACTGGATCTAGAATGGATGATATGATATTTGAGGAATTTAAGGGAACAGGAAATATGGAAGTTCATCTTGATAGAAAATTACAAGAAAGAAGAATATTCCCGGCGATTGATATTTATAAATCAGGAACTAGAAAAGAAGATTTAATATTCTCTAAAGAAGAAAAAGATGTGGCGTATACAATAAGAAAAGTTATGTATAGAGACGGAAATATAGAAGATGTAACAGAAAATCTTATAGGTATGTTATCTAAAACTTCAGATAATAAAGAATTTATAAATGTATTTAAGAAAGTAGAGTTTGAAAAAAGAAAGCAAAATAATAAATAAAGAACAAAATTTTAAATAAAAAAATAAGTAGAATCTTTGAATTTCTACTTATTTTTTATTGTGTGCCCAGCATGGGCACGTACTAATCGGTGAAAGTCCGTAATGG
>NZ_CAURTC010000076.1:0-4020 GCF_963527835.1 uncultured Clostridium sp.
CTCTATATAGATAGACTCTCTTTTATGAGTGTCTACTATATAGGGTCCATTTTAGATTTTGACATTCTTTTATTGCATTTAAGTTTTGTTTTAATTCAATTACCCAGTTCAGCTTTCACTTATACATATGTTAACTTTATTTTAAAACATAGTCTTAAATAAAATCACATTTAAACTACAAAATTTTTAATAAGTTCATCTATTTTTAATGCTATATTAGCTTGTTCCTCTGCTGCTACTAAAACTTGTTTCATTGCAAGTGATGTATCACTTAAACTATTTTGAATGTCATCAATACTATTAGATGACTTATATCTGGTATTTTTAAGTCTTCCTTTAATATTTATGAGTATGTTATTCCAAATTTATCACTAATTAATTTAAAAATAATGTAACATATTTGTTTTTACAAAAACATAACTAGACCCTTAAATTATTGTATTATTTTTTTTAGTATATAATTAAAATATGATATTTCATAATTTACTATACTAATATTAGCTTCCATTCCATTTTTTATATTTATCTTGTTCCCTTTTTTATCAACAAGCATATTAGTATCTAATTTACAAGTTGCTGTATAATATTTTTCTTCTGATTTTTCATCTATTATAATATCATCACTTATATTTTCCAATTTAGAAGTTATTACTCCATATTCATTTTGTGAAAAAGGTATAATTTCTAATTGTACTCTATCTCCTTCTTTTACAGTTCCCAAACTTATATTTTTAATATATATATTGCAAATGTTATCTTTAGGATATAATTCTCCATGTGCACTGATTACTATAGTCTTTGTCGCAAACATAGACCAAATTATAATAAAAGTTAAGAATAATATTAGTATATAAAACATATATTTTAATAATTTATATGAACATGAATCTAAATAAGAATTCATTATATCTTTGGCATCTGTTACATCCTCTAAATTTTCAATCTTATATTTCATTACAGTACCACCTTCATATATTATTAACAAGTTTTTTATCTAATTCATCAATACTTTGAGCACTCCATAAGTTATAATAATAGCCTCTTTTCTCTAATAATTCTTTATGAGTACCGCCTTCTACTATGTTTCCTTTATCTATAACATATATCCTGTTACATTTCATAATTGTACTTAACCTATGTGCTATCATTATTGTAGTTAAATTTCCTGAACATTCTTCCAATGTCTTTTGTATTGCTTTTTCTGTGACAGAGTCAAGACTAGATGTTGCTTCATCCATTATTAATATTTCCGGTTTTTTTAATAAAGCTCTAGCTATTGATAATCTCTGTCTTTGCCCACCTGATAAATTCATTCCCTTTTCTTCTAAAGGGGTTTCATATCTTAAAGGTGAATTTTCTATATACTCATGTATTTGTGCTTTCTTACAAGCATAAATCATATCTTCATAGGTTAGATCCTCATTAGCAAATTCCAAATTTTCTCTTATGGTTCCAGAAAAGAAAAATGAATCCTGCGATATATAACTGACCTTATCTCTTAATATATCTATATCTATATCTTTTATATTATAATTATTTATAATTATTTCACCATCTTCTAATTTATAAAATCCCATTAAAAGTTTTGCAATTGTTGTTTTTCCTGAACCACTTTCCCCAACTAAGGCTATTTTATCTCCTTTTTTTATATTCATACTTATATCATTTAAAACTTGATCTCTAACTCCATATTGAAAATTCACATGTTTTAAACTTATATCACCAACTAATGATTTAGGTTTTATTTTATCATTTGTTGACCTTTCTAACTCTAAATCCAATATTTCGCCTAATCTATCACTAGCAACAACTGCTTCTTGCAATTGTGGTTGTAAATTTATTAACCTTTCTATTGGTTGAATAAAATATGCAAGTAATGCATTAAAACTTATTAATTGCCCAATAGTTATCTCTCCTTTTAAAACCAAACTACCTCCAAACCATAATAAACATATACCAAATACACCACTTATCACACTCTTTAATGTACCTTGAAAATTATAAATATATCCATGTTTAAAACAACTCTTCATAAGCTTTAAAAACTTATTCTCCGTTTTCATTTCTACTAAATTTTCACCATTAAAAGCTTTTATTGTTTCTATTCCTTCTAAAGATTCCACTAAATAGGACGTTAATATCGCATCATCTTCCATGACTCTTCTATTGATTTGTTTCAATTTATTTTTAAATCCAAATACCAAAACTAAATATAAAATTATCGGAATTAAGCAAGTAAAAAATAACTTTGAACTTTGAAAATATAAAATTATACCTCCAACCAATGCCATTATAACGTCAATCATTATAGTTATAGTTGCTGATGAAATTGCATCCCTTATTTTGCCGCCATCATTAAATCTCGAAATAATCTCTCCTACTTTTCTTGTACTAAAAAAATTCATTGGTAATCTTATTACATGTTTGTAATAACCTAACAATAGTGGGATATCTATATTTTGAGCCATATAAATAAGTAACATACTTCTAAAAAATTCTATTAGAATCTTAAAAATAATTAATATTAACATTGCTATAGAGATTGAAAACAAATTTTTATTTAAATTATTGGGAAGTATGTCATCTATTAAAAACTGAAAATAAAATGATCCAGCCATACCTAATATCGTTATTAATAAAGAGGATATAAATATGTTTATCAATAAACCTTTTTGAACTTTTATTAATCCCCAAAATCTTTGAAAAAGCCCTTTAGTTTCATCTCCTTTTTTAAACGTAGCTGTAGGAAGCATTAAAATTAATATATCACTCCATATTTCAAAAAATTCCTCTGGAGTGTATTTAATCATACCTTTAGCAGGATCTGCAACTAAAATATATTTCTTAGAAATTTTATGTATTACTACATAATGTAATAATGTATTATCAATAATAACATGCGCTATTAGAGGCGTAGGTAAGTTATCAAATATCTCCTCTTTTTTAGATACCCTTACTGATTTACAACTAAATCCTAATTTTTCCGATGCTTGTACTAAACCATAAACCGAGGTACCTTCTAAATCCGTTCCTGCTACTTCCCTTATTTTTGATACTGGTATCTTTAATCCATATTGTTTTGATATAGTAGCTATACATGCTGGACCGCAATCTTTCATATCATGTTGTTTTATGCAATAATATTTTTTTAATATATCCATATTTTCACCTTTTATCTTTAATTTTCCACTATAAAATAATCATTTGTTTATTCCCAAATTTGTAAGAAAAGCCGATTCCATGTAGAAATCAGCTTTTCTTATTATTAGATAAAATATAATTTTATTAATTATAATTTTTTCCACTTTAAACTCGTATAGTCTTTACAGTTACTTTGTCACAACCTTCATTAAAATAATACATTTCTTCTATGCCACCTATGTCAGCTGGACTAAAAGTTTCATAAGTTGAAAATATTTTTCCATTTTTAAAACCAGTAATTACATATAAAAGTTTACCTCCATTTATTTGTTTTTGCTCTTTAAGTGATAATTCTAACATTATAACATCCTCCTTTTATTTTTTATAAGTAAATTTAATTTTTACCTCTTTTTCAATTTTAATACTAAATAACCTTTTTTTCAACTATTTTCAATATTTTTGTAATATAATGCAAATTATATTATTTTTTTGTGATTTTTTTATTTATACATATTTAAACTCTTATAGTCTTTACATTTACTTTGTCACAACCTTCATTGGAATACATTTCTTTTATGCCACCTATGGCAGCTGGACTAAAAGTTTCATAAGTTGAATATATTTTTCCATTTTTAAAACCAGTAATTACATATAAAAGTTTACCTCCATTTATTTGTTTTTGCTCTTTAAGTGATAATTCTAACATTATAACATCCTCCTTTTATTTTTTATAAGTAAATTTAATTTTTACCTCTTTTTCAATTTTAATACTAAATAACCTTTTTTCCAATTATTTTCAATATTTTTGTAATATAATACAAATTGTAACTATTCAGCCATAGCAAATTAATTTATTTCTAATATGATTTTAGATACAAC
>NZ_CAURTC010000077.1:0-3909 GCF_963527835.1 uncultured Clostridium sp.
CATTACGGACTTTCACCGATTAGTACGTGCCCATGCTGGGCACACAATAAAAAGGGTAGCAAATAAGATTTCTCCTATCTGCTACCCTTCGTTTTCTAATTTTATGTGTAGTTTAGCCACACATATTATAACATAAATATTAAATTTTTATACATTACCTGCATAATCTACATTTAAAAACATAGCTGCTTCTTTAGTTCTTCTTCTGTAAAGTCCTTCTATTCTTTTTCCTCCGCCATTACTCCAAGCGACAAAATTAGCTGTAATTGTATTTTTACCCCTTATTCCATTACATATATTTTTATATAATGTTGAGCCTAAAAGACCTGCTGTTCCACAATTATATGCAAAGCTTACTAATGCATCAAATTCATGCTGTTTTAATGTAATACCTTTAGAAAGTAAATCACTTTTTACTACTGGAGCATATTTATTTTCAATTAAATCTTTTAACATACTTGTTGCCTGTTCCTCTGTTACATATTCCAAGCCTTCTATTTCTTTTCCTGTCATTCCATAACCTAATGTTTTTACACCTACACAATCTATATAAGGTTTAGAAAAGTAACCTTCCCAGCTCTTAATAAAATCTATACACTTTTCTGATACTAAATATCCTTTTTCTATCCATGCACCTGTACAATCAAAGCTATATTCTTTACCATCAATTATTTTAGTACAGTTACCATATAGTTGCCCTTTATATCCTGTAGAATTGGGTTCTAAGTAATACCATTTATCTTTATCTTTTAACCATCCTATTTTCATAGCTCCATTTTCATCTAAGTAATACCATCTTCCGTCTTTATCTTTTATCCAACCAGTTTGCATTATACCTTCATCATTTAAATAGTACCAAGTTCCATTATCTTCATACCATCCTCTTACAACCTTTCCATCTTCACCTTGAACACACCATTTCCAATTAGACATTGCTCATTCCTCCTTATTAATATAAAAGAAAAAAGGTAGCTATAATTGCTACCTAAATTACTCATTATTTTTTCTATCTTTACTAAAATAAAATGCAATAATCATTGTATATATAGTTATAAACTCTGTTGTTAGCTTATTAGTACAAGCAAGAATTGCAAAAACTATAGTCATAATTACAGCTATAAGCCACCTAGCACTAGTTACTTTATTTAGTAATCTATCCATCTTAATTCCTCCTACTTTTCAATTTTATTTTTAATTTCTTTTACATCTTCCTTTATATCCTCAACAACATTAAATTTTTGAGCTAAAGTATCTAATAAATCCTGATATTTATTTTCTCTATTTCCTGTTGTTTTTAAAACATATAATAGTAGAAAAACAAATAATGCATATCCTAATCCCTGACTTAAAGCCATTTTCATTAATTCATCCATATAACACCTTCCTTAATTTTGTATATAAGAAAAGACACCTACATTTTGTAAGTGCCTTTAATAATCTTTATATTAATTTTCTCTTATTTCAAATCCAACGACTTTATCATGTACTAAATACTCTGTATTACCCTTTGCATTTGTTATTTTAAATATTGGACTTTCTGTTTCATCTAAATCTCTGCCTAAGAACCAATTCTTAAATTTTTCAATTTGATTCTTATCTGTTCTTTTAATATTTCCATCTACCATTTCTATATATAGACTTCCATCACCTTCAGGTTCATCTGGTTCAACAATATCTTCTTTAGTAACTGTAACTATGCAATCAGCAGTTAAGTCTGTACCTTTTATCTTAGCTGTTACTGTGCAAGTTCCTTCTTTAATTCCAGTTACTTTACCATTAGAATCTACTGTTGCAATGTTTTCATCAGAGCTTGACCAAATTACATCTACAGCTGATGGCGTTGTAGTTGCTGTTATTTTCTTTGTACTACCTTCTTTTAAAGTTAATGATTGTTTATCTAATGATATTGATTCAGTATATGGTAATAACTCACCATCTTTGTCTATATCTATGGCATCAATTGTAATTCCTGCATTTATACCAGAAGTTTTAGTTATAGTTACTTCATGAAATGTATTGCTTAAATCTATTTTTTCATATAATAATATTTCAGGAGTATAATTACCATCATAATTCAATTGACTATATGTTTCAGTTTCTCCATCTATTTTTATAATTACATTATCATCTCTATTTTTATACTTTTCTGCAATTATTCTAAGTTTATTTCCAGTAAAATTAAATTTAACTACAATATCTTTTTCTGAACCACTATGATAAGTATTATTATAGAATTCTCCGTTTCCTTGACTGGTTGTTGACCAAATACCGCTATACATTATATTTGAATTTGTATCATCATATCTTTTCCATCCAATCTCAGGTTTTATAAGCTTATCTCCAACTTTAGCACTGTTTTCTACAGTATTATTTAAATTACTAGTTCCTATTTCAAAACTATCATCTGCAAAAGCATTTATAGTATATGCTCCCATAATACTTAATACCATCACAAACATTATAATTATCTTCTTAAATTGTTTATTCATTTATTATTTCTCCCCCTCTACTATCTTCTGTTGCTCATTTATAATTCTATTCAACTACAAGAACTGGTATTTTTATTATAACTTTTCCTGATGGGGGAATATCTCCAACATTAACTATAATATTTTTAGCTGTTGAACTTGAATCAATTGTTCCTTGAGTTGTTGTTACTCCACTAGGTATAAATTGAATATGATTAGGAGCACTATCAGTAATAACTACTGATTTAGCAGTTTTATCACTTGTGTTAGCAACTTCTATTGTATATGTAAAATTATCTCCTACATACACAGAATCTACATCTGCTGTTTTTAGAACTTTTAATTGTGCCTCCGTAACTCCCTTAAATATTATAGATACTTGACCACTAGCATTATTAGTATTATCGCCTTTGGCATAAGCAGTGTTAATTATATACTCTTGTTCTGGATCTGTTGGTTTAGGTTCAGTATCTTCTTTTGTAACTGTAACTATACAATCAGCTTTTATATCTGTTCCTTTAATTTGTGCTGTTATTATGCAATTTCCTTCTTTAACTCCAGTTACCTTACCATTTTCATCTACCTTAGCTATATTTTCATCAGAGCTTGACCATTGTATATCAACAGCTGATGAAGTAGTAGTTACTGTTAACTTATCTGAGGTATTTTCTTTTAAATTTAGTGATGGTTTATCTAATGATATTGATTTGTTCGGATCTGCTAAATAACCATTTTCATTTATATCTACGGCATCTAAATCAATCCATCCAGATTCTAAATTTTTTAGTTCTATTTTATGAATTTTTTTACTCATATTTGTTTTTTCAAATAGCACTGATTGATATGATGTATTTCCATATTGAGAATATAACTGTTCTTCTTTATCATCTATTATTATTTTCATCTTAGATGAATAATTGTGAGTTATACTTCCTATTAATCTTACTTTATCCGAATAAACATAAAAAATCATACTATCTAAATTCTTAGATGATATTACAGTACCTTTATAATAATTACTATAACTATAAGTGTTCCACCCATTGCCTATATATTTAATATTAATATTGCTTTCATCATATCTTTTCCAGCCATCTTCTGGTTGGAATAATTGTTGTCCAACTGTTGCTGCATTAGCTATTATTCCATTTTGAATTGCTCCAACTCCAATAATTGTTAATACCATTACAAACATTATAATTATTCTTTTATAACAATTTTTCATTATCATTTCTCCCTTATCTCCATTATTGAACGCGTTCATAAAATATTTTAACTTTATATATGGTAAAAACCAACAATAATCGTAATACAAATTCCTTTATATCTAAGAAATTTAGTAAATTTTTACTTTTTGTATTATAGTTAATTTTAAGTTACTATTTTATAAATCGAGTAGGAGCTAAATAATTATTTTATTTAGCGTCCTCTCACACCACCG
>NZ_CAURTC010000078.1:0-3635 GCF_963527835.1 uncultured Clostridium sp.
CATTACGGACTTTCACCGATTAGTACGTGCCCATGCTGGGCACACAATAAAAAGAGTATTAATAATTAATTTTATCAATACTCTTTTTGTTATGAGTTAACCTATAAATAAACTCTTATAGTTTAGACTCTGCCCAGCTTTTCTTGTGAGCACGTCAACACTGTACTGAAACAAATTCATTTTTTAATATTCTTAATGACCACAACCATCATGGCTGCATGTATGATTAGCTGGGAATTCTGTTAATTCGCCTTTTTTATATGCTTCTAAGTTTTCGTTAACATTTCCTTCTATTCCTTTAAAAACTTTAATTCCCATAGAATTAAGTTTTGTAATAGCGCCTCTTCCTATTCCACCTACTATTACTGCATCTACAACTTCACCTGATAATGCTTTTATTGGTTGACATTTGCCATGTTCATGGCCTAAATCTCCATTGTTTAATGACTTAACCTCATTTGTTTCGGTATCACATATTATAAATAATGGTGCTGTACCAAAGTGATTATATGGAGTGCTGTTTACACCTTCATTTGATTTTACTGGAAAACATACTTTCATTGTCAATTCCTCCTTAACTAATTCTTTTTTAGAGCATTTTTTGTTTTTACAATTTGATAAACACATAAGAGATCCCACTTTATAATTCTTATCTTTAGAATTTAAGCTTAATGAGATATTATCGCTATCAGTTATTAAATTTAAAAACTTAATAGCATCATTTATTCTCTCTTCATTTAAATCATAAATAATATAATATCCTATTTTATATCCAATTATAAGCTGTGATTCTTTTAATATCTTTATATGTTGAGAGACAGCTGCTTCACTTATTTTTAAGTGCTTTGCAATCCCTTTTGCACACATATTTTTTTTAGATAATAATATTAATATATTTACTCTTGTTTCATCAGCTATTGCTTTAAATAAATTTATAAAATTATTCATAAAGACCTCTTATATAATCTAATTAAGTATTTGCTTAATTAGATTATATTCCCATTGTAAATATTTTTCAAGTGATAAATAAAATAAGTTACCTCAAAATTAAAATTGAGATAACTTATCTTTATTAATTAATCATTTAATTGCTCTCCATCATAAGATACCATTCCACCATAAACATTTATAACATCAAATCCTTTTTCTCTTAAGTCAATACATACACTTGCTGTTCTTGCTCCCGATCTACATATCAAATAATATTCTTTATTTTTTTCCAAATATTCCTCTGCATTATCTAATAAATCATGCATAGGTATGTTTTTAGATGTTTTAATACTACCTACTTTATATTCAAAAGGTTCTCTTATATCTATCAATTCTATTTTCCCTAATAAATCATCTATTTCACTTACATCTATAGTGGTTCTTTTCTTATTAGTATTTTCAAACATTAAACTTAATCCTCCTTAGTATTTTGCTTTGTTTAAAATAATGATCATATTTTAGTATGAATATTTGCTTAAAACAAAGCTAAGTATTTTTATATTTATAATTAATTTTATCTAATCAAAATTTATTATTACTTAATAATACTATGTAAATTTAAAAAAGTCCAAATATTATTGGTATAAATATAGATGGAATCATATTTGCCTTTTGAATATAAATTCTTTTTATGAGACATATTAAGCTTATATAATAAATTCTAATAAAAATGAGGTGATTCTTAATGTACAAAAAAGCAAAACTCAAATTATATATTCCTATGCTATTATTAATTACTATTTTTTCTTCATTCTTTTTAAACTTTAATATAGCCTTAGCGTTTAACGAACCTATTAATAAAAGTACTGTAAACATTATAGTTGATAATTTAAGAACAAATAAAATTCCAAATAATTTTAGAACTACTTCTAATCTAACAAATATACAAAACAAGTCCTCTTTAAATTTAAAGGGATTAGAAACTCTAAACACCTCTGGAAGCCAACAATTTTCTAAAGATAATTTAGATATTTTAACAAAATCTATAGACAATAAGCTTCCTATATTAATCATTGATTTAAGGCAAGAATCTCATGGATTTGTAAATGAATGTCCTATTAGTTTTGCAAATGAAAAAAATGACGCTAACTTAGGTCTTAGCAAATCGGCAGTAACATTTACAGAAAAAAAAGATTTAAAAAGTATAAAATTAAATACTCCATTAACTTTTTATAATCATCCAGAAATAAGTGTAGTTCCAAAAGAAGTTTTATCTGAAAAACAGCTTACAAAAGCTTACTCTCTGAATTATTCAAGAGTTCCAGTAACAGATACAAAGCTACCTACAAATGAGATCATAGACTGTTTTATAAATATTGTAAAAGAATGTTCAAAAGATAATTGGCTACACTTTCATTGTAAAGCAGGCTTTGGGAGAACAACTACTTTTATGATTATGTACGATATGATGAAAAATTATAAAAATGCTACTTCTGATGAAATTATAAAAAGACAATTTGCTTTAGCTAATTTTAATGAAAAAGAAATATCTCAATTTTCATCAAATGATCGTATTAATTTTTTAAATAAATTTTATAATTATTGTAAAGATATAAATGGCAATTTCGATACAACTTGGAGTTCTTGGTTAAATAACTCCGCTAAACATTGATTAATTTCCTATGTTATAAAGAAAGGACATCATAAAATTAATTATGATGTCCTTTAAAATTTGTATTATTCTTGTTCTTGCTTTTCTTGTTTTGGAAGTATTTCAATTCCAAGTTCAGTTAATTGTTTCTCATCAGCTATATTTGGAGCTTCACTTAAATAACAATATGCATTTTGGTTTTTAGGGAATGCAATAACATTTTTGATGTTTTCTGTTCCTGCTAAGAACATTATCATTCTATCAAGACCAAATGCTAAACCGCCATGTGGTGGCGGACCAAATTTAAATGCTTGTAATAAGAATCCAAATCTTTCCCATGCTTGTTCTTCAGTAAATCCTAATGCTTTAAACATTCTTTGTTGAAGTTCCATATCATGAATTCTTATAGAACCTCCACCTAATTCTTCACCATTTAATACTAAGTCATATGCCTTAGATCTTACTTTACCAGGATCTGATTCAAGGAATTCTAAATCTTCTTCCATTGGTGCTGTAAATGGATGATGGCAAGCTGTATATCTTTCTTCTTCTTCACTATATTCAAATAGTGGGAATTCAGTAATCCATGTGAAGTTAAATTCATTTTTATCTTTTATTAACTCAAATTGTTTAGCAAGCTCTAATCTTAAAGCTCCTAAACTTTGGAATACTACAGATTCTTTATCTGCTACTATTAAAATAGCATCTCCAGTTTCTGCTCCCATAGTTTCTATAATTGAATTTGTAACATCATCAGTTAAGAATTTAGCTATTGAAGATTTAACACCATCTTCTTTAAGTTGGATCCAAGCAAGACCTTTGGCTTTATAAGTCTTAACAAATTCTCCAAGCTTATCAAGTGGTTTTCTACCTAGTGTAGCTCCACCCTTTAAGCATAGTGCTCTAACGCTTCCACCAGCTTCTATCGCAGATTTAAATACAACAAAATCCATATCTTTAACGTCTTCTGTTATATTAGTTATTTCCATACCAAATCTCAAGTCTGGTTTATCTGAACCGTATTTTTCCATAGCATCTTTAAATGTCATTCTCT
>NZ_CAURTC010000079.1:0-2555 GCF_963527835.1 uncultured Clostridium sp.
AGAGCCCTAGCCTTCCAAGCTAGTTACGTGAGTTCGATTCTCATCACCCGCTCCAATAAAACAACTGATATCAGTTGTTTTTTATTTTATATTTATACATCTATAGCTCAGCTGGATAGAGCGTTGGACTTCGAATCCAAGCGTCGCAGGTTCGAATCCTGTTAGGTGTACCAAAAACATAGTAATACCAATAGTTTATAGACAGTATAAACTATTGGTATTTTTTTTCTCTTCTTATATTTTTATTTGGATTTTATTTCATATTACTATTTATTAACTTATATGTGTTTAAAAAAAAGTGTTTATATATGCATAATTAAAATTGGCAAGGTAATAGAATTTAGAAATACTACTATAATTTTATTTTAACCAAAACTTTATAGTGTTATATGTATTATTTATTAGTTAATGCTAAATAATAATACAAGTAGATTTTAGATTGTATATAAAAATGTTTATATAAGAGGAGATTATAAATAATGAGGAATTTATCAAATAAAATACTATATAGATTTTTAGTAATATTTTTAACTATATTGTTATCTTTTAATAATTTTTATAACTATGCTTATGCATATAGTATACATAAAGTAAATAGCAAGAGTGAAGTGGGATTAGAAGATGATTTTTATGATTATACAAATGATGATTGGTTGAGCAAAGCCAAACTACCTAAAGGATATACAACCTATAGTTTTTTTGAAGAAGCTAATATAAAAGTAAAACAAGATTTAAAAGATATTATATAGAAAAAACTGATTTAAATAAAAAAATAGAAACTGAATATAAGAAATATATATCGAAATTATATAAGTCGATTGGAGAATCTAGAAATAATGCTAATAAAAAGGCGGAGCAGTTTTATAAAATAGAAAATAATTTGGTTAAAGATATTCCTACTATAAAACAAAATGCAGAAGAATCAGATACAATAAAGAAATCTTACAATATATATTCACAAAAAGAATTAAATGAATTAGCTCCTAATATTAAGTTTGATGAAATATTTGAGAAATTAAAAATTGACGAACCTAATAAAATAGTTGTAAATAATCCACAACATATTAAAGAATTAGATAAGCTTATGATTGAAAATAATATTGAAGATATAAAATTATTTTTAGAAACTAATATACTTATGAAAAGTTCAAATTATTTATCAAAAGATTTTAGAAATGCTAATGATAATTTAAATAAAATAATTTATGGAGTAAAAGATAAAATAAGTGATGAAGAAAGAGCAATTAATTTAGTTAATTCGGTTTTAAGTGAGCCATTAGGAAAAATATATGTAAAAAATTATTTTAGCGAAGATTCAAAAAAAGAAGTAGAAGTATTAACTTCTGAAATAATAGATAATTTTAAATAATTTAGATTGGATGAGTGAATGTACAAAAGAAAGAGCAATAAAAAACTTAATAATATTAATGTTAAGATAGGATATCCAGAGGTGTGGACAAATTATGCACAATTAATAATAAAAAGTCACAAAAGTTGTGGATGTTTATTAGAAAACGTATTAAATATATGTAATTTTCAATTAAAAGAAGAATTATCATTGTTAAATAAAGAAGTAGAACATAATTCATGGGAAATGTCACCTCAAACAGTTAATGCATATTATAATCCAACTAAAAATGAAATAGTATTTCCAGCAGCAATACTTCAGGAGCCGTTTTATGATATAAAAAATAGTAAAATGAAAAATTTAGGGGGCATTGGAGTTGTTATTGGTCATGAGTTAACTCATGCATTTGACAATACAGGTTCAAAATTTGATGAATGTGGAAATTTAAATAATTGGTGGACGGATAAAGATTATGAAGAATTTAATATTAGAAGTAAGTAAAGTAATGAATTATTACTCACAGATACAAATTAATAATGGAGAATTTGTTAATGGAAAACTTACAGCAGGTGAAAATATAAGCGATTTAGGTGGGGTTGCATGCATAATAGATATAGCTAAAAACATTAATAATGTTAATTTAAAGGATCTATTTAAAAATTATGCAATTATTTGGAGAGGGATTAGCACTAAAGAAATGGAATATTATCTTTTGAAAAATGATGTACATTCGCCTAAAAAGGTAAGAGTTAATACTGTATTAAGTCAATTTGAAGAATTTTATGATGTTTATGGAATAAAACAGGATGATGATATGTATGTATCACCGGAAAATAGAATAAAAGTATGGTAGTAAGTTAATAATATGGTAAAAACATAGCCTAGTGTATCAGTATGTGGATAATTAAGAAAAATATAATAAATATTAATAAATTAAAGATATTCTCTAATAACAGATAATTAGATATATATTTACATTATCTGATATGATAGAATAAATCTCGTCGCTGAGGTGACAACAAACAACACTACAAATTATGTTTAAATAAAACATTAAAAAAAGTGTTGACACAAATTGAGATAAATGATAATATTAAGAAGTCGCTTAAGTGCGACAGATTAAAACAAAAGTTGACAATAAAGTCAACAAAAAGAAAATTTGGTCTTTGAAAATTGAACAGAAATCAAGAAACATTAAAATAAACCA